>CAZMWI010000070.1:5286-13177 GCA_964569945.1 uncultured Ignavibacteriaceae bacterium | reverse complement strand
GCGAAAGCGGTCATGACGATAAAGTCCTGCCCCGGATTGACCTTTTTTATTTCACTGAGGAGTTCCATGCCGGACATTTCCGGCATCATCAAATCCGCGATAATCAGATCGAATTTTTCTGATTTAGTTTTGTCGATGGCCTCGCGCCCGGATGACGCGGTCGCGACGGTATATCCGTCTTTGGTGAGCATGATTTCCATGAAATCACGCATCGACTGCTCATCATCGACCACCAAAATCCTGGATGCCATATATCTCCCTGAATCTTTATAATTAACGGTCCCCAGCCCGCACACACTTATAATTTCGGCAGGCTCAGCGCGTTTTGAAGGCTTGCATTTCGCAATGTTCAGATATTACACAGCCCGGCAGGATGCCATTGTTGTTGACATCCAAATCGGTGTATTGATATATTGAAAAAAAGGAGTCTCCATGTTTAATAAACTGGATGAAGCCCTGGCCAAATATGTACGGCCGGGATCATTTCCCCTCGCCATAAGATTCGTTAGGGACGGTGAGGAACTGTCCGAGCGCACCCGACGTCCGAAACGCGACCTCGACGTGCAGGTGGCCATATGCCAGACGTTTTCCATGGCGCGCCGTTATGGCTGGCAGCTGGCGGTCGGTGAAGAAGACATCAACTGCCCGCTGGCCCTGACCGCTTTCGGCTTTAAGAAAGAAACCGAGTCTTTTTCCTGCGGCGAGATGTGCGCCGGGATGTTCACCGAAACCAAATCGGCCGGAGCCCGGACCGAAGCCGAAGTGCCCCGTTTTTCATTCGGGGAATTTAGGTATATTCTTACCGCCCCCCTGGCGCGGGCCGATTTTCAACCGCATGTTTTTCTGGTCTACGGCAACTCGGCCCAGGTCATGCGCCTTTTAACGGCCGTGCTCTACAAAAAAGGCGGCTATCTGACCAGCAAATTCTCGGGACGTCTCGACTGCGCCGATATCTGCATTGAAACCATGAAAACCAACCAGCCGCAGGTGATTCTTCCCTGCTACGGCGACCGGGTGTTCGGACAAACACAGGACGATGAAATGGCCATGTCGCTGCCGGTCGGCATCGAAGAAGACCTCATTGACGGGCTCGAGGGCACGCATGACGGCGGGATTCGTTATCCAATGCCGGCATTTTTGCGCTACACCCCGAAATATCCGAAACACTATTATAAGCTTTTCGAAGACTGGCAGAAGACGGAGAAAAAGTAGATGCCTGACAGATATTCACATCGCGAGCGACTAAATATGATTCTGTCCGGCGAAAAGCCGGATCGGTTCGCGGCTTCGATCTGGCGGCATTTTTATCATCGCGAAATCACGACCGATGGCCTGGCCGCGGCTATGATTGAATTCCAGAACCGGTTCGAATGGGACTTCATGAAAATCAATCCCCGGGCGAGCTATCACATGGAAGATTGGGGCCTTAAACTGAAATGGTCAACCAATGAATTCGAAAAGCAAACCAAGGTCGATTTCCCGGTCAAGGAAATATCCGACTGGGATAATATCAATGTCCTGCCGCCGACAGCGCCCATCTTAGCCGATCATTTGAAAGCAATCGCGCTGATCAAAAAGACCTTTCCAAAAGAGTTGCCGCTGTTTATGACCGTCTTCAATCCGCTCGGTATCGCGCGCTATCTTGTGGGGAGCGCCGACAAGCTCAAAGAGCATTTACAGGCCGATGAAAAGCGTGTCCTTGCGGCGCTTGAAAATATAACAGAGACTTTCGAGAAATATGCCGGCGAAATTCGCAACGCCGGAGCCGACGGGCTTTTTTACGCCACTCTGGAATGGGCATCTTCGGACATGATAACCTATGAACAATACGCCCGCTGGTGTCGACCACTGGACTTACGAATTATAAAGGCCGCCGGTGATGACGCTCTAAATATGCTCCACGTCTGCGCCGGGAATAATTATCTCAAAGAACTGGCCGATTACCCGGTGCAGCTTATCAATTGGGACGACGCACACCCAACCAACGTCAATCTCGACGACAGCTATAAGTACATCGGCGATAAAACGGCCGTCGCCGGCCTGGATTACACGGGCTGGCTGTGGCACGCCGCGCCGGGTGAAATAGTCAACGAGATGGCCAAAATCAAAGAACGTATGGACGGCAAGAAGTTCATCTTCGGACCGGGCTGCGCCATAGATCCACACATTTCATTCGAAAACCTTCAGGCAGTGAAAAACTGCTTATAGCATAAAGTTCGGGAGGTAACATGTTTGTCGGATTGATACTGATCATAGCCGGTGCCCTACTGCTTTTAACGCGTGCCGACGTAATTCCCGGCGACGTCTGGGACTATGCCCTGCCGATTCTGCTGATCGCCATCGGCGGGCGGATGCTGTTTAGCCACCGCAACAAAGGCATCCACATAGAATAGCATGAAGCCGCAAATTATCCTTCACCCGGATCGACCGGGACTGGAAAAATTCATGGGCGGTCTCGAAGCCAGAGTGATGGAAATCATCTGGGCCAACAAGAGCCTGACGGTCAAGCGCGTGCATTATTTCCTATCCAAAAAGCGGTCGTACGCCTATACCACTGTCATGACCATCATGAACCGGCTCGTAACCAAGTGCTATCTCGACCGCAAAAAGGTAAGCCACGCCTATGAATATACGCCGCTGATGAGCCGTGAAGAATTTCTCGACTACGCCGTTGGAGGTACTGTTAAATCGATCAAGTCGGATTTCGCCGAAGTCTTCAATCGAGTGGTGACAGCCGGATCAAAACCAAAAAAGCGTCGTCACAAATAAACGCAAGTCGCGGCCGATACAGCTTCATCGCTTTTCTGTCGATACCGCAAATATGAGGTTTTTCTTTTTATTTGTAATCTTTGCGATAATTGCAGCGACTACCGTCGCCGGGGATCTGACCACAACGACTTTTCACGAAATGCGATTACAGACGCCCTCGGACTGGACGGTTGAGCAAGTATCTGACGACCAGCTTGCCATACGGGGCAATGCTACATACCGTTCCGACGTTCTAATTGCGCGGTTTACGTCGGATAAGATTGGGCGGCTCGTATCTGATGAGGATTTGCGCGCCTCGATTAAAAATCTGTATATCAGCCTTGGCATGGACAGCTCAGGCACCGTCACTTTGAAATATCTCGACAATCGTCACATGGTGACATTTGACACGACGTTCGCGATCCTTAAGATAGAAGGCCATAATGCGTTCTATATCAAAATCAAAGGACTGTTCTTCAACTCTCCCGAATCCGGACAGGTATTATTCCTGATGCATTATAAGGACAGCGGCCCGTTCGATTCGGTTACGACCGCCGATCTCGATACCATATTCAAATCGGCCAGGATTGTCGGCCCGTTTGCAGACAGCCTTTATCCGCCGGACCACAGTCTGAACTACCTTTATGTTCTTCTGCTGTTGATGCTGGCCGCGTTCTTTTTCATGAGAAACAGACGGATACAAAATTCGCGCAATCCTCTCGGACGCAACTCGGAGCATTTCTGGCGTTGTCCAGAATGCCGCTTGATAAATCACAATGAAAACGCACAATGCCGCCGTTGCGGCGCCGTTCGGCCCGAATCGGAAAATATCAGACGATAACTATTCTTCTTTGAGTTCGATAAGAACACCCGACGTCGACGACGGGTGCATGAAGGCGATTTTATTGCCGGTCGCGCCAATGCGTGGAGTTTCATCGATCAGTCGATATCCCCTGGACTTCAATTCTTCCAGCTTCTTTTCTATATCATCCACGACAAAAGCCAGGTGGTGAATTCCCGGGCCGCGCTTTTCAAGAAACTTCTTTATGGGGCTGCTGTTGTCGGTCGGCATCAACAATTCGACCGCACTTCCATCGTCGAGAGGAAAAAACATCGCTTTGATCTTCTGGTCGGGCACTTCTGATACATGCCCAGGCTCGGCAGAAAGTAGATCTGAAAATATCCGCCCGGCTTGCTCCAAATTTTCGACGGCTATTCCGATATGCGACAGCTTCACTTGCCCTCTCCGGAATTGTTGTACTGCTCGGCCTCTTTTTCACCACGCTTGAAAGCCTCGTACTGCGCCTCCTGCCCGACATTTGACATCGACGGTTTAATCCAGTGGTCACCTGAGCGATACAGGCGAACCGGATAATCCTTCGTGGTTTCTCCACCGGCACGGAGTTCGTAAGAAACAGTAATATAGGCCATGGCCGTATCACCCATAATTGTTACGCTGTCAACCGTCATTGCCTTCATCGTGTCATACTGGTAAACCATAATCTGATCGAATGAATAGTAATCATTGAGTGAATAGTTCGCTTTGTAGTACGGAAATTCGTTTTCATACAACACCGTCTTGTCGCCTTCGCGCATACGGTTGAAAAAGTCGGTTATATCGCGCTTTACCTGTTCCTTATCGGAACCGGCCGCATATTGGGCGCCGTCCGACGGTTTTGAGGCTTCCTTTTGCGAACAGGAAGCGATTAAAGCAATAATCGCGGCAATGGCAAACAGATATTTAACTTTCATGATATTCACCCCAGATATTTCTCAGGCAGTCGGAGATTTCTCCGACCGTTGCGTAATTTTCTACTGCTGAAATTACCGCCGGGACAATATTGTCCTGTCCCCGGGCGGCTTCTTCGAGTACTTTCAAAGCTTTCACAACTTCGTGGTTATCCCGCTTCTTTCTCAATTTATTGAGCTTTTCGACCTGTATTCTTTCCAGATCGGGATTTACTTTTAAAATATCGGTCGGACCGGGACGGTCCGAATTAAATTTATTCACTCCGACAATTGTCATTTCCCCGCTTTCAATTTCTTTTTGATACTTATACGCCGATTTGGCGATTTCGTCCTTGAAAAAGCCTGATTCGACGCACTTGACCGCGCCGCCCCGTTGGTCTACTTCATCCATCAGCGATAGGATTTTGGCCTCCAATTGATCGGTCAGGTACTCCACCAGATATGACCCGCCGAGCGGATCGGCTGAATCGGTCACACCGGATTCATAAGCCAATATCTGCTGGGTGCGAAGCGCTATCTCCGCCGATTTCTCGGTCGGCAGGGCCAGCGCTTCGTCGAACGAATTCGTGTGCAGCGATTGTGTCCCGCCCAGTACGGCCGCCAGCGCCTGCATGGCGGTCCGGACGATATTGTTCTCCGGCTGCTGAGCGGTAAGCGTCGAGCCTCCGGTTTGTGTGTGAAAACGCAGGAGCAGCGATTTATCAGATCCGGCTTTGTACTTTTCTTTCATAATTTTCGCCCAGATACGCCTCGCCGCGCGGAATTTCGCGACCTCTTCGAGAATATTGCTGTGCGCGGCAAAAAAGAACGACAGACGCGGGGCGAAATCATCGACGTTCAAACCCGCTGAAAGCGCGCTCTCTACATAAGCCTTGGCATCGGCCAGTGTAAAGGCAATCTCCTGTGCCGCGGTGGAACCAGCCTCACGAATATGATAACCCGAAATCGAAATGGTGTTGAACTTCGGCAGATACTTCCGGGCGTACGAAAAAATATCGGTGATGATGCGCATCGACGGTTCCGGCGGGAAGATGTATGTCTTGCGGGCGATAAATTCCTTCAGGATATCATTTTGTATGGTGCCCGAAATCTTGTCCGGCACAACACCCTGCTTTTTTGCGACGCCGATGTACATAGCCAGAAGGATCACAGCCGTGGAATTGATGGTCATCGACGTCGACACCTCACCCAAAGGAATCTTGTCAAACAGGGTTTCCATATCCTCGATAGAATCAATCGCCACGCCGGTGCGGCCTACTTCGCCCCGGGCCAGAGGATGATCGCTGTCATAGCCGATTTGCGTCGCCAAATCAAACGCCACCGACAAACCGGTCTGGCCGTTTTCGAGGAGGTAGCGAAAGCGCCGGTTGGTCTCTTCAGCGGTCCCGAACCCGGCGTACTGACGCATCGTCCAGAACCGTCCCCGGTACATATTCGGATAAATTCCACGGGTGTACGGGTATTCTCCAGGATGACCGATGAATGTACTATCGATTTTTGAACCTTCGGCCACAACAGGTATTTCGACGTCGGACGTTGTCCTTTTGGAATCGGTCACCTATTCGAGCTCCACCAGCTTGTCGCTTTTCTCGACCGCCTGACCAGTCTCGACAAAAACCTTTTTGACTTTGCCGGCCGATATGGTTTTAATCATGTTTTCCATTTTCATCGCTTCGATTATCACCAGCGTCTGGTCCTTTTTGATCTCGTCGCCCGGCATCACTTCGACACCCAGCACCAGCCCCGGCATGGGAGCTTTGATGATTTTATCTTTGACCCCGCCCGATGCCGCCCCCGCTTTCTTGCGCAGTTCGGCCAGACTCTGCGATTCCACGCGGGCGTCGAACTGCTGACCGCCGACAAATATCTGCAGCGACCCGCCGTTTTGGTTGATCATGATTTCTTCCGACGACGCCCCGAACCTCACCAGAAATTTTCCGCCGGGGAGCTTTTCGGCTTTGATATCGAATTCGTCGGACTCATTGACCACGACAAAGCCGTCACCGCGAGGCTGAATACTCAACTCATGCTCTTTTTCATCGACCGTGACTATATATTTTTCCGAATCCGCCATTATTCTTTTCCAGTTATAACCCTTTGATGCCTTCGCGGCGGTAGTGCGCCAGCCAGTTGCTGACTGACCCCGCTCTTTTTGACTGCATATTATTGGTATGACCGTTGCGGTGCATCATTTCATACACCAGTGCCGCCATTGCGGCCTTACGTTCCAGTTCATTGCGGTTACCGACGAACTTGCGGTCCGGAAATTCCCGGTCGATGAAATCCGTAGCGTACTTACCGTCGCGGAAGGATCTATTATTCATAACGGCCAGCGCAAAATCGATGGTGGTACTCAGGCCCGATATACGATATTCTTTCAATGCGCGAATCGTCCGTTCAATGCACTGCTCGCGATCCTCACCCCAGACGATCATCTTGGAAATAATCGGATCATAATAAATCGGGATTTCCGATCCCTGCACCACCCCGGCATCGAGCCGCACTCCCGGACCGTTCGGTTCGCGGTACTCTTTCAGGGTTCCGGTCGACGGCATAAAATTGTTGGCGCTGTCTTCGGCGTAGATGCGGCACTCTATGGCATGGCCGCGCGTTTGCACGTCCTCCTGACGGTACGACAGCGGCTGTCCCTCGGCGATGCGGAACATCTCGCGCACGATATCTATCCCGGTCACCATCTCTGTCACCGGGTGTTCCACCTGAAGTCTGGTGTTGACTTCGAGGAAATAGAATTTCAACAGGTCGTCGACCAGAAACTCAACTGTTCCGGCCCCGACGTAATTCGAGGCTTTCGCGATCTCAACCGCAGCGCTGCCCATCTTCTGCCGCAGTTCCGGGGTCATTATCGGCGACGGTGATTCCTCGATCACTTTCTGATGCCGCCGCTGCACCGAACATTCGCGTTCGTTGAGATGTATAGCGTTACCGTGCTGGTCGGCCAGAATCTGTATCTCGACATGGTGCGGCCGCTCGAAAAACTTCTCGAAATAGACGCGACCGTCGCCGAACGCCGATCCGGCCTCACGTATGGCCGACTCGATCGACTCGACAATATTGTCACCCTCGCGGATGACTCGCATGCCCTTGCCGCCGCCACCTGCCGCCGCTTTAACCAGAATCGGAAAGCCTATGTCTTTTGCCAGTTTTGCGGCCTTCGGAATATCTTTTATATCGAAATCGGTTCCCGGCCCGACCGGCAAACCGGCCTTGATCGCGGTCTGGCGTGCTTCCAGTTTATCGCCCAACAGCGCAATCGTCTCCGATCTCGGACCTATAAATATAACGCCGTTGTCTTCGCAAAGCCTCGCGAACGATGCGTTTTCCGCAAGAAAGCCATAACCCGGATGCACCGCCTGTGCTCCGGACTGTTTGACAA
>CAZMWI010000070.1:0-5186 GCA_964569945.1 uncultured Ignavibacteriaceae bacterium | reverse complement strand
TCCGCAAGAAAGCCATAACCCGGATGCACCGCCTGTGCTCCGGACTGTTTGACAACTTCGAGTATTTTTTGCTGATTGAGATAGCTGTCTTTCGACGGAGCCGGTCCGACACAATACGCTTCATCGGCCAGGCGAACGTGCAGAGCCGTACGGTCACACTCCGAATATATCGCTACCGATTGTATTCCGGCGTCTTTGCACGCCCGGATCACTCTAATCGCAATCTCCCCGCGATTGGCTATCAGTATTTTGTTTATTTTTGATTTCATAAAAACTACAACGGGATATTCCCGTGTTTTTTAAGCGGATTCTGATCTTTCTTTGTTTCCAGCATCTGAAACGCCCGGATCAGTCGCGCCCGCGTTTGACGCGGTGCAATTATATCGTCCACATATCCCCGCGCCGCCGCAATAAACGGATTGGCAAACTTCTCGCGGTACTCCTCGGTCTTTTTCTCGACCGCCGCCTCGGGGTCTTTTTCTTTGGCTATTTCTTTGCGGAAGATTATTTCCACCGCACCCTTCGGGCCCATCACCGCGATTTCCGCCGTCGGCCAGGCATAGTTCATGTCACCCCGGACGTGTTTGGAATTCATGACGTCGTACGCACCACCATACGCTTTCCGCGTAATTACCGTTACCTTAGGCACTGTCGCTTCACAGTACGCGTACAACAGCTTCGCACCATGCTTGATAATCCCGCCGTGTTCCTGGTCGGTTCCGGGAAGGAAACCGGGCACGTCTTCGAACGTCAGGATCGGAATATTGAACGCATCGCAGAACCGTATGAACCGTGCGCCCTTGAGAGAGGAATTTATGTCCAGACACCCGGCCAAAACCGCCGGTTGATTGGCAATGATGCCTATCGCCCGTCCACCCAGCCGCGCGAACCCGACAATTATGTTCTGGGCGTACTCACCGTGCACTTCAAGGAACTTCCCGTCATCCATTACGCGCGTTATGACTTGCTTCATATCGTACGCTTTATTCGGATTTTCAGGGACAATCGTATCGAGCGAGGCATCTTCGCGATCGTATGGGTCATCCGTCTCGACAAACGGCGGTTCTTCAAGGTTATTCTGAGGAATGTAGCTTAACAAGTTCCGAAGCGTGGTCACGGCATCGGCTTCGTTTTCACAGGCGAAATGCGCCACACCGGATTTGCTGGCGTGGGTCATCGCTCCGCCGAGCTCTTCGGACGACACAACCTCGTGCGTCACTGTCTTGACCACGTTCGGACCGGTCACGAACATGTACGACGTATTTTTAACCATCAGCGTAAAATCGGTGATGGCGGGACTATATACCGCCCCCCCGGCGCACGGGCCCATGATGACCGAAAGTTGCGGCACCACTCCCGAAGCCAGTGTATTGCGCAGGAATATATCGGCATAGCCGCCGAGAGAGACGACTCCCTCCTGTATGCGCGCCCCACCGGAGTCGTTGAGGCCGATCACCGGCGCCCCGACTTTCATCGCCATGTCCATTATCTTGCAAATTTTCTCGGCATGCGCGTGCGATAACGATCCGCCGAAAACGGTGAAGTCCTGGGAAAACACGAATACCTTACGGCCATCGATCGTCCCGCAACCGGTTACCACTCCGTCGCCGAGTATTTTCTGTTCGGCCAGGCCGAAATCCGACGAACGGTGCGTGACAAACATATCGAACTCTTCGAACGAATTCTTGTCGAGCAGAAGCTCCAGTCTCTCGCGCGCCGTAAGTTTGCCTTTGCCATGTTGCGATTCGATACGGGTTTTCCCGCCGCCCAGGCGCGCCTGCTCGCGCATTTCGTCGAGCTTTTTCAATCTATCGTCACGTGACATAATCTTCCCCACCGCTTTAAGCTACTCGATTTTCTCCACCGTAATTTTATGCTCTTCTTTGCTCAGCCGACCGATTTTTATTTCTGTGTCATGATCGAACGCAATCGCGCCGCCGCTATCGAGCAGACGGTTAACCAGTTCACGCTTGACCGCCATCGTATCGAGCGGAAACAAATCAACCGAGGCGACGTACGTCACTTTCACATGGTACGACGACGGTACGATGTCGGCATAGTACACGACAGTTTGGTTTCCCGATGTAACCTCCAGCGCCTGATGCCCGGCCGTATGACCGCCGGTCTTGACCACCCGCACGCCCGGAAGAATTTCATCATCACCGTCGACCAGCATCAGCTGCCCGGACTTTTCGAGCACGCTCAACCGCTCGGGAATATAGACCGCCGCCGTGCGTTCATTGGGATTCATGGCGTCGTCCCATTCCTGTTTCTGTACTATATATTTGGCGTTCTTAAATCGCGGGACCATGCTATCGCCGTCGGATTTTACCGCTCCGGCAGCATGATCGGTATGAAGATGAGACAAAAAGACAAAATCTATATCGTCCGCACTTAGACCGATTTTATTCAGACCTTTTTCGATGTTGGTCTCTTTAATGACGGCATAGATTTTCTTTTCCTGATCGGTCAGACAATCGCCGAAACCGGTATCGCATAAAATATTTTTATCGTTTGCTTTTATCACGAACAGGTTGGTCTGCATCGGGACGAGGTTGTTATCGTCGACGCTTACCAGTTTGGACCATATTTTTTTGGGGACCACCCCGAACATGGTCCCCCCGTCGAGCTGAAACGTCTGCTCGACGAGGGGCAATATTTCAAACGAACCGAATTTCATAAACTAACGAAGAAGGTTACCGGCGATAACCAGCCGCTGTACCTCGGAAGTACCTTCGTAGATTTCCGTGACGCGCTGGTCGCGGTACAGTTTCTCGATGATCGAAAATTCACCGATATACCCATAACCGGAATGAATCTGCATGGCACGATCGACACAGAACCCGGCCGCTTCGGTCGCAAACAGTTTGGCCTGCGCCGCCTGCAGCGAGAAATGTTCCCCTTTGTCCTGCATGACGGCCGCTTTGTACGTCAGCGCGCGGGCGGCTTCGAGACGGGTCGACATATCCGCAATCATCCACTGTATGGCCTGGAGCTTGGCGATCGGGGCGCCGAATGCGATACGGCTCTTGGAATACTTGATCGCTTCATCGAGCGCCCGCTGGGCAATACCGACGCCCTGCGCCGCGACACCGATGCGAGCGCCGTCGAGCGTCGCCATGGCATAGCGGAAACCTTTACCGGTTTCACCCAACTGCTGGGAGACGGGACAACGATAATCTTTGATTTCGATACGTCCGGTGGTGGCGGCCCGCATACCCATCTTGTGCTTGAGCGTGAATTTCTTCCAGCCCGGCTTATCGGTTTCGCAGATGATGGCCGAAACTTTGGGACGTCCCTCGCCGGATTCACCGATACGGCAGAACAAAACCGCGACGTCGGCGGCGTCACCGTGCATAATAAAAATCTTCTCGCCGTTAATGACGAACTCGTCGCCGTCGATCATTGCCACCGTCTTCTGGTTGGCGGCGTCGGAACCGGCGTTGCGCTCGGTCAAAGCGAAAGCCGGAATAAGCTCACCGCTGGCGCATTTGGGGACGTACTTTTTCTTCTGTTCTTCAGTGCCGAAGGCGAAAATCGGGAAAGTGGCCAGTTCCGGGACGGCCGCCAGCAAACCAGTCGGCGGATCCCAGTAGTTCAACTCTTCGACCAGCGTAATGTATTCGATATTGGAATACCCGCCGCCGCCGTACTCCTTGGGCATGGCGAATCCGACCAGCCCGGCCGCGGCCAGCTTCTTATAATACTCCTTGGGGAATGCTTCTTCCTTGCGGTCAAGATCCTGGAAGACCGGCACGATTTCTTTCTCGGCGAATTCCTTTACGCGGTCCCTGACGGCCTGCTGCCGTTCGTCAACATTGTAACGCATCTTTCCTCCCGAAAAATGGGTTATCGGGTCGCACCATAAGTACAACCCTTATATTACATTATCTTTTCGTTATCCTTGCGGCGGGTCACGGCGCTGCGGACAAATTCCACCGTCTCTTCGGTCGTCGCCCCCGGCGTGAACAGCTTGTCGATACCCTGCGCTTCCAGCGTTTTGATATCTTCTTCCGGGATGATGCCCCCGCCGAACAGGATGATATGTTCGGCCTTCTTTTCAACCAGGAGTTTTTTGATAGCGGGAAACAGGGTCATGTGCGCGCCCGACAGGATCGACACCCCGACGGCGTCGACGTCTTCCTGTATGGCGGCGTTAACAATCATCTCCGGTGTCTGTCGGAGCCCGGTATAAATCACCTCGAATCCGGCATCACGAAACGCGGTCGCGATGACTTTAATTCCCCGGTCGTGTCCGTCCAGACCCGGCTTGGCCAATAGTACTCTTATTTTTTCTGACATAAGCTCTATCTGTTTAAAAATCAAATTGCTATATAATGGGCGGTTCGACGTACTCACCGAAAACCGGCTTGAGCGCGTCGCAAATCTCACCCTCGGTGGCGTACACCCGCACACAATCGAGCATCGCCTTAAGCGTATTGCCGCCCGTCTTGGCGCAGGTCACTAAATCTTCGAGCGTCCGCTTGACTTTGTCGTTGTCACGATCATCGCGGATTTTCTTCACGAAATCGCACTGGTCCTTTTCCACGCTTTCGTCGATCTTCAAAATCGGGATATCAATCTTCTGGTTGTCCATAACATAATCGTTGATTCCGACTATAATTCTCTCTTTGCGCTCGATCTCGCGCTGATACCGATACGCCGCGTTGGCGATCTCGCGCTGGAAATATCCCTCTTCGATACCCTGGAGCACTCCGCCGCGCTTGTCGATCTCGTCGAGATACGCCTCGGCGTCGGCCTCCATCTTGTCGGTCAGAGCTTCGATAAAGTACGATCCCGCCAGCGGGTCGATGGTATTGGTCACGCCGGTTTCGTGGGCGATGACCTGCTGCGTGCGCAGGGCGATCAGGGCGGCTTTCTCCGACGGCAGCGCCAGCGTTTCATCCATCGAATTGGTGTGCAGCGATTGTGTCCCGCCGAGCACCGCCGAAAGACCTTCGTAGGCCGTGCGGATAATATTGTTCTCCGGCTGCTGGGCGGTCAGGCTGCAACCGGCGGTCTGCGTGTGAAACCGTAGCAGCCACGAGCGCTCCTTTTTGGCTTTGTATTTTTCTTTCATACGACGGGCAAAAATGCGCCGCGCCGCCCGATATTTGGCGATTTCTTCGAAAAAGTCCTGGTGGGCGTTGAAGAAAAACGACAGGCGCGGAGCGAAAGCATCGACG
>CAZMWI010000069.1:0-15332 GCA_964569945.1 uncultured Ignavibacteriaceae bacterium | reverse complement strand
CTCAAATTGACACCCTGGATATTTGCATTTAGGCATAAGCCACCCTTAAATGAATTTCGATTATTCGAATTATTATATGATAATATCATGGTGATAAATCAGTCAATCACAATTTTAGAATATACATATCTTGTGAAAGAAAAGATGGATTCCCGCTTTCGCGGGAATGACATTGGCGTACGACTGTGCATAATAATCAACTTTCAGCTTCCTGCGGCGTCAGGAACCCTTTCCTGACGTTTCTTGGACGAAAAGCTATTTTTTGCCTATATTTTCATTCCATTTTCTAATCTCAAAAGGCAAAGTAAACGGATCACTTGCGTAACCATAATTCACAAACTCTGTAAGGTATGAAATTGAATCATTCGCCACACGAAACCCGATAATCCAAACATCTTCACAAGGGCGGGTTATATCAGCGACTAAAAAGGAATCTTCGATATATGGTTTTGTAATCTGTGATGTTCTTATGAAAACATTATAAAGACCGACCGGAATACTATCGGTATCCAGTTTACCGAGGCTGTCAGTTTGCAGGATTAAGCACTCAACAGAATCTTCTAAAATCCGGGAGTACATTTCCGTGGATAATAAGGCAAAAAGAGAATCTGATGGCTTGGCAAAATACAACGTTGCGATTTTGTAGCCCGTGCAGCCTGCAATTGATATATGAACCATACCGTGGGGAGGGCCGTTATTGGATTTGTCTTTCCGGGAGTTTTGGCAATTGGCTACAAAAAATATCGTACTAATTACCGCACAAATAAGACCGAGCTTGCCAATATTTCGAATAGAGATCATTAATCGAATCCTCCTCTATAAGTACAATCACTCCTGTCCGGGTTGGAAATCGGGGGGGAGCATAAAGAGCGGCTCGGTCGGCGAGTCGGTGATCATCTTAAGGTACTTCATCGAGGGATCATCCTTCAGGCTCGGTATATCCGGTACACCCGGGATATGAATATCGAACAGACCTTTGTACTTAGGAATTTCTATAATATCCACTTCCTGATCCGGGGCAAGACCGGCCCGGTCTTTTGCTTCGTCTATGGCGGTCGTCAATGAGCCGATGATATCCACAAGGCCCAGTTCGATGCCGTCGGTCCCGGAGTACACCCGCCCCTGGCCGATCTCACGAACGCGCTCTTCAGGGATATTGCGGCCCTCGGACACGATGCTTACGAACTGGTCATAGTGCTTAAGTATAGCTTTTTTCATTATAGCGTATTCATCGTCGGTCAGGTTGCGGCCGGGCACCGTGATACCGATCAAAGGCAGGCGGACGCCCGTCAGAAGGTCGGCGTGCACTCCGCGCTTGACGAAATCATAAGTCATGCCGAGCTTTTCGGTGAAATCTTTGTCATACACCCAGCCTCCGTACACCCCGATCGACCCGGTCAAAGTACCGGGGCCGGCGACAATTTCGTTTCCAAAGGCGGAAATCCAGTATCCACCCGAAGCGGCCATCTGTCCCTGCGAGACGATAACGGGTTTAACCGCAGCGCATTTGCGCACCGCCTGGGCTACGAGGTCGCTCGGAAGGCCGTATCCGCCGGGGCTGTCGACGCGAAACACGACCGCCGTGATATCCGGTTGTACCGTGAGGGCGTCAAATACATATTCCAACCACCGGGCCCTGATACCGTTGTCCATCTCACATTCGCCGATGGCATAGACGACCGCTATTTTGGGTTTGGGACCCCAGGTCTGAGACGGGACGGCTATGGCTTTGGTATTTTCCGGTGCAATCCCCCACATGAATCGTCCGCTTAATGCACGCACCACGCCACCGACGTCGGACCAGCGCGCCAGCGTATCGACCAGCTTATATTCGAGCGCATCGGAGGCGTCGAGATAGCCGACGTTGTCGATGATATTGTCGAAATCATCGGCCGAGATAAGCCGCGACGTGCAGATTTCATCGCGAGCCAGGTCGTAACGATCGTCGATATAGGCCTGACGTTGTTCGCGGTCGGCGGGGGACATATTGTCGCGACTGTACGTCTCCGGTCCTGATTTGTACTTAAAGAAGCGCCAGGGTTCGAACCCGAGGCCGAGCTTTTCCAGCGTCCCTTTGAAGTACGTCCGTCCCGATACGTAACCCGAAAGCAGCAAGTACCCCTGCGGGTCCATGACGACCACGTCCGCGACGCTGGCGAGGTGATACTGGGTCATCCGGGCCAGATCAATGAAGATAATAACCGGTTTGCCGCTGGTTTTGAATTCGATCAGCTGGTTTCTTATTTCCCAGGCGTGTTCGGGGTAGACGCGCATGCCGGAAAGGTTGATCGCCAGTGCCCCGACCCGTGGATCGGTCGCCGCCGCCTTGATTTCGTTCAATATGTCGTACAGGCGCGGTCCGCTGTTGTCGAAATAGCGGTACTTATGGTAAACGACGGTACCTTTGAGCGACATCGCCACGAATCGGCGGTCGCGCTCGAAATATTCCGAAATATAGCTCGGTTTGACACTGCCAACGCGGACATAGTTGCTGTAACCTGTATGATGCTGACTTTTGTCATAGTACGACTGTGAGCCGAAACCGAGACTGCCCAAACCGATACTTACGCCGATTGTAAACGCCTCCGAATCGAAATATCGCCCGATAATATTTATCCCCGCCGCCGGTTCGATGATCGCGCCGATGCTCCACGGCAGATCCGAAAAGCTCATATTGTACTTAAGCGCGGCGTCGGCAAAGACGGTCAGGACCGGGTTGCCGGCCGGACGAAGGCCGATATCTCCGATTAGTTCATTATCTTTGCCTTCGAGCGATTCGTTGTAGACGAGCCCGGTCGAAATGTACTTATTAGGCCGGGCGATGGTTCCAATAGTCATTATTTTTTCGCGTCCGGCGTCGTCGTTACCTCCGGTCGACCAGCCGTAGGACAGACCAATCGTATGTCCCGGAGAACCGAATGCCAGTCCAAGGCGGTAGTCGCTTATCGGGGTGTTGCCGATATAGTCGCGGAAATAGTCGAACCCGAAATTGGGCGCGGCCGCCATCAGGCCCCAGTTATGGAATGATGAGAAGTCTGTACCATCGGTTGACCAGGCCAGACGAACTTCACCGTGTGGTATGAGCGCCAGATTGGCGGGGTTGGTGAAACCGAGAAGACCATCATTGTATACCGACGACGGCGCAAACAGAAAGCCGGAGCGCTGATAATAGCCGGGGATACCGACCGCCGGAGCCGAAGCGGTCAAGGCTAAAAATGTAAGAAATAAAATTGCGGTTATTTTCTTCATAATATCGTCCTTGTTTGATTGCACACAATATCAAATTACGGGCTGTTTTGCGCCATGCAATAAAAAAGGCCGGGCTGTTCGGCCCGGCCATATAAAAAGATAAAATTCATTATTATTTATAAAATTCCTGCAGCTCGTGGAAGGCGTCGTGCAGGTCAGTCATTTTATCCGAAAGACCGTCAAGCCTGTTTTCAGCGAAGGCATACTTGAGCGAATCGAAAGCCGCCTCAAGATTGGCTACTCCGGTTTTAAACTTGTCCTGCGCGTAATCGTATTTGGCAGGCAAAGTGGTCGTATCGAGAACCCGAATGGCATCATCGAATGCTGGTAGGCAATTTCTTAATGAATCCCACTCTTCATTGATGGTGTATGTGTGCCAGGCCGGTTGCAGCGCCTTGTGGAAATCCTCAATCGGCTTTATATTCGGGACGAACACCGCCCATACTTCTATAGAAACCGAGCGCACCGAGTCGAGCGCGGCTTTGAGCTGGTCATCGGTTCCGGCCGTCGCCATATCTGTGAAATGATCCACCGCCGCCGTGAGGGTGGGTTGGACCTCGGCAAACTTCGGTGCGACATCATCGAAAAATTTCGGAAGAGGAGCCTTTTCCAGAGTGCGGCAAGCGTCGGCCAGCAGCGGGGCGTTTTCGCGAACCGAGGCGAGGTTGGAATCTATAACGCCATGGACCGCTTCATCCAGTGCATCCATATAGGCGTTAAGCTCGGGGAACTCACGATCCTGTGCCGTGTACGGCACTTTTTCCGGTTGCTTTTGACCGCAGGCAAATGCAATGAGTGCAATGGCTGCAAGAATTATAATACGGCGTGGCTGCATGATGATTCCTCCGAAATTTCCAAATGACAACACATTTAATTATATAACACAAGGACAAAGAAAAAAGACCGCACGAAAATTGACAAGCGGTTTTTTAAAATATATCAATGACAATACAAATCAGGATTGCATTTGTCTTGTATGTCGTTATAATACAATAAGTTGCTTGCGCCGGACGGCGATGTTATCTAATATGTCAGCAATACATTTCTTAATAAAGGAGGGTAGAATATGGCCAAAATTGCGATTATCGGCTGCAAACGAATCCAGGATCAATTGTGTATCGCCTGCGAGAAATGCCTCAAAGCCATCAGTTTTAAAGATGGAGAGTTTTCGCGTTATGACGATGACATTGAGTTGATTGCTTTGGGCAATTGCGGGGACTGTCCCGGACTTATCGTGCCGAAGATGCTTTTGATGAATGAAATAGCCGAGAATATAGACCGCAAGTACGATCATATCCATCTGGGGACTTGTGTCGTAAAGGCCAAGACCACCGGTCAATGTCCGCTGGATTTCGATAAGATAGCCGCGATAGTTAAGGATAAGTTCGGCAAAGAGTTAGTGATCGGAACCCACGATTATTGATATGGTTTAAAGAGACATTTCCCGATTGATTCAAGGGATTATGGGTCGATTTTTTGATTTTTTTTATTGATATTTAGGCCCTTTCGGCCGTTATTATTAGTACACGGGAAAGGAGGTGGTCTATTTTGAAATCAGACAAACGTGAGGTGGCTGCTACTTAGCAGAATCCCCATTTATATGTTGGGGTATGCTGAGTAAATCCCAACAGTTTATCCGACCCGGCGGTTATTAATCGCCGGGTTTTTTGATGTCGGTTTTTCCAAATTCGCATTTTATGGCTACAAACTTTTTGGCATTGACCGAAAGGGCAAAGCCTATTCCCATTCCCGCCATCGCGCCAATCCCGGCACCCATCACGGCAACATCTATTTGTCCAAACATTTCGTGACTATTGCTGCCCGCTATGGCCCCGATAAACCCGCCGACCAAAATACCGCCCGTCAAACCACCCAATACATAAGGTGGCTTTATTTTCCCCCGGGAGTAATAACCGATTTGGCCCAGATCGCCAAAAGCTATTTGTTCTCTGCCGGAAGCATTTTCATTTTTTACATCGAATGAAATCACTGATGACTCATAGGAAATACCGATAAAATACCCCTCGACAAAATGACCATTTGTAGAAGCAAGTTTTATTGGGTCTCGGGTTTAAATATCTTATCTGTTTCTTTGACACAATCCGGGGCAGATATGCCAAAATCACTTTGGGCAATAGCTGAAATGGTCAGGGAAGATGTCATCGTGAAAGCGAACAACAACCCTTTCATACAACACTTCCCTTTAAAAAGGTTTATCCGGGCAACCTCAACTCAGGGAAAAAATACATTGCTGTATTTCTCAAAAAAAGAGAAACTTTTTCGTACCCATAATATAAGTTGACAAATCGGTCCTATTTTGTCAAATTTAGGTTTTAAAATATAAGACGACAATATTTCATGCCGTATGTTCGGCGTTTAATTGGAGGGACTTATGAGAAGTTTGGTAATGGTTTTAATCATTTCCGGTCTGGTCCTCGGATTGATCGGAAGTGTAATGGCCGAGCCGAATCTGGATTTCGGTGGTCAGATTCGTTTTCGGGGACAATACGACGGCCGCGATCTTAACCCGGCCGATGTTACTCTGAAATATTCCGAGCTTCGCACCCGAGTTCACCTTCAGACCGAGCTTGAAAGAAATGTCATCGCCTACGTCCAATTTCAGGACAGCCGTGTCTTCGGGGCGGATACATCGGGTGCCCTTAACGACAAGAAAAATGTCGACATCCATCAGGCTTACATTCAGGTCGATCGCCTCTGGCACGATGGGGTCGGTCTTAAGCTCGGTCGTTTCGAGGTTAATATCGGCAACCAAAGGGTTTTCGGCGCCGTCGACTGGAGCAATGTCGGCCGGGCCTGGGATGGAGGGATGCTATGGTACGACCAGCTCGATTTCAGACTTAACGGCTACTGGCTAAAAAGACTCGAACTTAACGACACGCTGGCCAATCGTGATTTCGATATCACCGGCCTTCAAGCCATCTTCAAAGACATAAACCTGGAGCTGTTCGGATTTTATGAACACAACGCCGACAATCTCAACGACGCCCGGCAAACCACCCGCTACAACAAATTGAACCGGTTCAATATCGGAATGTATTACTCCGGCGTGCGGGATGAAATTGATTATGAAGTAACGGCCGTTTACCAGAGTGGTGATCAATCCGATCCCACTGCGGCCGCTCCGGTCAGCGTCGATATTTCGGCAGTGATGCTGCAGGGAGAAGTAGGATATACATTCGAAGAGCGCGACAATAATCTCAGGATGGCGTTTGGATTGGACTATACATCCGGGGACGACAGACCCGGTGATCTGACAAATAACGCTTATGATAATCTTTATTACACCGGTCACAAATTCCGCGGATACATGGATTATTTCGTGGACTCGCCGGCTTACGGACTGCTCGATGTAATTTTCCGGGCCAGCATCGACCCATACCCGATGTGGACCGTCAAGGGGGATATGCACTTTTTCAAGGCCGCGGCCAATTATGTGGATTTTATGGGCAACGAGACTAAGAAAATAGGCTCCGAACTTGACCTGACCGCAGTCACGACCAGTGTTCCGGGCATAGTTCTGAGCGGTGGAGCATCGGTCTTTCTGCCATCAGAGGCTTTTGCCGGTTATAATGATCCGCCGGCCACATATTGGGCGTACTTGATGGCCGAAGTGAATTTTTAAATTTGATTTGAATATTGAATATTATGGCCGGTGATCTTCAGATCAACCGGCCTTTAGTTTTACTGACGAAATATCAACGGTCAATTATACATCTGCCAGACGCTCGATTTCGTCGACCTGTTCGCCAAACAACTTGATTGTCGCCAGTCTTTTGTATGTATGCGGAAAATTGACTGAACACTTGAGATATATAAAAAAGGACAAACGGCTCCGGGAGGGGGACAACCGTGCTCTTGAAATTGGCCTTTATCCCGGAACCATCTATCCATTTTTATTCAAATAGCGATGTCTTTTCTCGCTTCAATATTACGGAATCAAGACTTTGTCAATAATATGAATGACGCCATTCCTGGCCATGATGTCCACGACGACGACATTAGCGTCGTTTACCATGACACCGCCGTCGACCGTAATACTGACCGTTTCGCCGTTGGCCATGGTCGCCTCAGTCAGATTTACAACGTCACTCGATTTAACCACACCGGCGATAACATGGTACAATAATATATTGGAAAGGGCGTCTGTGTCCATTAACAACGATTCCAGAGTGCCGGTCGGAAGTGCCGCAAAGGCATTATCGGTCGGGCCGAAAACTGTAAACGGACCCCCGTGTTTAACCACATCTTTGAGTCCGGCGGCATTGATCGCCACCCCGAGAGTTTTTAAACCGGTCAGACGCGCGGCCGTATAGAGATTCAGTCTTTTGGTGAGCCACTGCAATTTCCCATTTTGGATCAGATAACCAATAATTCCGCCACCGTAGTAATCACCGGCCGTTTTGATTGCCATCTCACGGCTCGAAGACTGGTTCGCATCGGGAATTACAACGGCATCGATTACATGAATAATACCGTTACTGGCCCTAATGTCCGTGACGATAATATTAGCATTGTCAATCATGACATTATCGCCATTGATAGTGACCGTCAGGTCAGAACCGTTTAAGGTCGGGACCTTTGTCTGTTTGACGACGTCTTCCGCTTTGATTTCACCAACGGTGACGTGATAAGTAAGGATCGCGGTTAAGGCATCGATATCCTGAAGCAGAGCTTCAACCGTACCGGCGGGAAGAGCCGCGAAGGCATCATCGGTCGGAGCAAAAACGGTCAAGGGACCTTCGCCTTTTAGGGCGTCAACCAGATCGGCAGCTTCCGCAGCGGCCAAAAGAGTGTTAAAATTCCCGGCCGCGGCCGCAGTTTCAACTATATCCATAGTAGGTGCATTACTGGAGCTTGACATTGGGTTATTGTCATCGTCGCTGCAGCCAATGGCCATGAAAATCGTAAATCCGGCCAGCATAATCGAAAAGATGGTGTTCTTGAGTCTCATTTCTTTCTCCTAATTTGTTTTCATTTCTTTCAGCTTTTTCTCAGTAAAGCCGGTTAATAGTCCCGTGACCGGGTTATTGTTCGGCCCAACGGCGCTGAATCGATTTGACCTGTAGAATCTGGTAAAGAGCCGAAAATCCAACCAGCGAGTACACGATCGTGGCCAAAACACTGGTACCGAATATGATCGCTACCAGATTGACATCAAAGAGGCCAACCAAGCCCCAGTTGAGCCCTCCTACCACCAGCAGGATCGCTACGAGGATGTCCAGTTTCTTCATTTTTGTTCTCCTTATTTTGGTTTTGGTTTTAATTTCAAATTACATATTGCCCAACATTCGATGTATAAGAAATGTTCCTAAAATGTCTAATTATTTCTGATGAATTTTCTTTTTCGACTTTTTATTCATTAATTATATATATACAAACAGATTATGATAATTATTATTGACTTTAGCCTGATTATATTATAAATATCGTGAACATATATGTCTAAATAATGTTTATATATATTGACTTTGAAAACTTGGAGATTATATGAACAATACCAAGCATTCCATAGGTGCCGTGGCCAAACGGACCGGGCTTTCGACTTATTTAATCCGGGCTTGGGAAAAAAGATATAGCGCCACTGAGCCGGCAAGGACGGAAACGGGGAGGCGATTGTATTCAGATCAAGAAATTAACCGCCTGACATTGCTAAAGCGGGCTACGGAAATGGGTGAAAGTATTGGTCAGATCGCAAAACTGTCGGATGAAGCTTTAAAAAACCTGGTTGCTACGGGCCAGAATCCTGCTTTCATTTCAGCAGGTGAGCCATCAGGTGATAATCAAAATGTAATTTCCAAGTTGTTGGATGATTGTATAGATTCTGTAAGAAATCTGGATGCTGACGCCCTTAAAAATGTTTTAACTTATGCCACCGTTGCCGTATCCAAACCGGTTTTATTGGAAAAAATTCTTGGTCCACTGTTGTGCAAAATCGGAGATTTATGGCGAGAGGGGCGGCTTCGAGTAGTTCATGAGCATTTGGCCTCGGCCATTGTCAGGACTTTTCTTGGTAATCTGGCTAGCACTTATCGCCCATCGAACAATTCTCCCGCTATAGTCATAACTACGCCGATTGGCCAGTGGCACGAATTCGGGGCTCTAATGGCTGCAATCTCGATTCTCCGCGCAGGGTGGCGTGCCGTTTATCTGGGCCCGAATATTCCAGCCGAGGAAATTGCCAGCGCTGTTGTTTCCAATCATGCTCGAGCGGCGGCTTTAAGCCTGATTTACCCGGCTGAAGATCCCGATGTGGAAAGTGAATTGGTCAAACTGCGCGAATATTTGGGATCTGACATAAATATTTTTATTGGTGGACGTGCCGCTGAGTCATACGCCGAAGTCATTAAAAAAATCGGCGCGATCAGAGTAGATAATATGTCGGATTTTCATAAGCAGTTCGATATAAAATCAAGCGTTTAAATCAGACTACCGCTTCGGATAATCTCTCAGTCAACTACCTTATATTCCGGCAAGACGCTCGATTTCGTCGACCTGTTCGCCAAAAAGTTTTATTGTCGCCAGGGCGGGGTCGGCCGTGGTCATGTCGACGCCGCATTTTTTCAGCTGGTTAATGGGGTAGTCGTTACCACCCGATGACAACAGCTTGAGGTATTTGTCAATAATGCCTTCTTCGCCGGACAGGAATTTATCCAGAATCGCCTGCGATGCGGCGTACGACGTGGCGTACTGGTAAACATAATACGTATAGTAAAAATGCGGGATACGCGCCCATTTGTACTGCGCGAAATCATCAATGGTCATCTCAGGGCCATAATATTTCATCAGCAACTCGACCCACATCTGTCCCAGTATTTCCGGTGACAGAGCCTGCCCGCTTTCCACATGCTCGTGTATCATCAGCTCGAAATGAGCGAACTGAACCTGGTGGAAGAACGTACCTTTGGTGTTGTCGATATGCCGGTTTAGCAGAAATAATTTTTGTTTGGGGTCGTCTGTTTTTTTCAGTAGGTACTGCAATAATAAACCCTCGTTCAGGGTTGAGGCGACTTCGGCCACGAAAATCGAGTACTGCGACTTTACGAACGCCTGATTGCGCGAAGACAGGTAGCTATGAAGCGCATGACCCATCTCATGGGCAAGCGTAAACATATGATCCACGGTATCGTTGTAGTTCATCAGAACGTAAGGGTGATACAGGTAGTTGCCGCTGCTGTAGGCTCCGCCACCTTTACCTTCGGTTTCGAAAACGTCGACCCAACGGCTCTTAAAACCCTGTTCGAGTATCGAGCGATACTTCTCGCCCAACGGTTCGACCGCCTCGATCACCTGCCGGATGGCTTCATCGTAAGGAATGTCGTAATTTTGATCGGGGAACAGCGGGTTATAGACGTCGTATGGACAGATTTCATCGAGCTTCAATATTTTTTTGCGCAAAGCGGTCCATTTGTGAAGACACGATATATTTTTTTCGGTCGTTTCAATGAGAGATTTATAAACCGAGATCGGGATGTTGTGCGCATCGAGAGCCATCTCGAGCGAGCTGTTGTAATTACGAGCCCGAGAATAAAAAATATCGCCGTTCACGGCGCTGGCCAGCGATGCACCAAGGCAGTTTATATGGTCTTTGTAGGAACTCATGAAGGCATCGTTGGCGTCGCGGCGGACGCGGCGATCGCTGGATTCCATAAATTTCGAGAAACGTTGGCGGGTCAGCCTGATTTCCTGTCCCTTTTCGTCTTTTATGGACGGGTATTTCATATCAGCGTCGTCGAGCATGCCGAAAATAGTCTCCGGCCCACGGGCAATCATAGACGATTGCGCCAGAAGCTCCTCGACTTCGGCCGAACGAATATGCGCGCGCGAACGAATCAACTCCTCGATCATGAAATCGTAAACATCGGTTTTCGGAAAACCGGCTGCCAGCGAACGGAGTTTTTCGTCATCAAGCGTCAACAGCTCCGGCTCGACAAATGAATAAGCCGCCGAGGCCCTCGAACCGAGCATGGCCGCCTTTTCGGTCATGGCCTGATATTTTGATTGGCGGTTATCCAAATCCTGGTTGAGGCGGGCGTATTGATACAGGTTCGAGCAAATCAGGGAAATTTCGGATTTTATTTCAAGGCATTCGTAGAGCGTTTCAGATGATGATCCGAGCCGGCCTTTGTACCCATCGGCTTTCCCGATAAGACCTTCGACTTTATTAAAATCAGCTTCCCAGTCTCTTTCGGACGGGTAAATATCGGCCAGGTTCCATTTATATTTATCGGAGATATCCGTGCGCTGCGGAATGGCACTAATGGTTTCAGTTGTCATGGCTTTCCTTTCGGGGTATTTCTTTTTCGTTCCTAAATAAATGGAACAAAGGTCGGCCTGACAAGTTCAATCGTCGATTTTATAATTCTGATCAAAATATTGTAAATTGCAATAAAGTTTTCAGATAAAATTCCGAAAATTTATATGGCTCATGGACTTGTACCCAAATTGGATAATTGAGTGCCATCATATGTTTAAAGAATTTGATAAATCGGACATTAAGAAAATCTATCTGCTCCTGACTATCTTCACTTGTATCATTGTGATTCTCATGGAAGTAGGGTACTTCCGTCATTCACACGTCGTTTTTATTATATCGATTCCTGCCATTATTACTCTTGCGTCGGTTTTCGCATTGGTACTGCGGCGCATAGATCTTAAACAACGCCGTAATATGGAATTGATCAGGAAAGCATCCGAACGACTGGAAACAGCCAACAGTAAGAATGCGTATATCTCGCGAGCCTTAAGGAAGCATCTGACTCAATATCGTACCCTTCTGGCCAATTTACCCGTGGGCATTTTCCGTTCTACGCCGGACGGTCAATATTTATCTGCCAATCCGGCGATGGTGAAGATATTCGGCTACGATACCGAGGATGAGCTTAAAAGTGTGCACATCCCGGACCTCTATTTGGACCCAAATGATCGCAAGAAGATTTTCGATGAACTTCACCGAAACCGCTCGGGACAGGGTGTTGAAGTTCGTATGAAACGCCGCGACGGTTCGATTATCTGGGTGTCGTCGAGCATACGCGTAATTTTCGATGAAAACGATCAGCCGCTATATTATGACGGTATTTTAAAAGATATTACCGAGCGTAAGCGAGCCGATGCCGCGCTCCATGAAATGCACGATTTAAATCGGGTGGTTGTGGAAAATTCGCCGGTCGGAATTTCCGTGCGGGATCGTCACGGCAGACTTCTAAGTTATAATAATGCCTGGCAGCGAATCTGGGCCATTCCGGACGATGTAATCAGGGATTATATGTCACGGCCCCGATCCAGTCTAAACTTCGACGCCAGGGACAGCTATCTGGGCGAGTGGCAGGATGATGTAAAAAGAATTTACGAGGAAGGCGGCTATTTATATATCCCCGAAGTCGTATCGGAAAGCCATCGGCCGGGGAGTTCGCGTTTTGTCTCCCAGCATTTCTGGGCCGTCAAAGATAACGACGGCCAAGTGGATCGGGTAATAATTTTGACCGAAGACATGACCACCCGCAAAACCGCAGAAGAGATGTTCTCCACCATTTTTATGATCAGTCCGATCCCGACTCTCGTAACCGAACTCTATTCGGGTGTCGTAATCGACGCCAATAAGGCGTTTACCGATCTGGTTCAGCTGAGCCGGGAACAGGTTATTGGATCTGATACTCTGGACCTCGGAATTTGGAATGCCGAGAGCGACCGGGAGAAAATGGTCGAGCGCATCAGGGCCAGCAAATGTGCATCAAATTTTCCTGTTACAATTCTTAATTCCGAAGGAAATCAGAGGGAATGCCTGGTTTCAGCGAAGCTAATCGAACTCGGTGAAAATCCCCAATTGGTATGTATGTTAGTCGATATTACCGACCAACGAAAAATGGAAAGCGAAATGGTCCGCCGCGAGAAACTCGATTCGATCGGCCTTTTGGCCGGAGGGATAGCACACGATTTCAACAATATCCTGACCACGGTGCTTGGCAATATTTCTATGGCGCTGTCATCGACAGAATCCCGAGACGAAATGTTTCAATGGTTGGCCGATGCCGAAAAAGCATCGCTTCAGGCCCGCGATCTGACCCAGCAACTTCTTACATTCTCTAAAGGCGGGGCCCCGATCTTAAAAGCCACGTCGGTCGTGGATATAATTCGTGAATCGGCCAAATTCGCACTTCACGGTTCCAATGTCGGCTGTTGCTTTAATCTCTCGGATGACTTGCCCGCCGTAAAAGCCGACGTCGCCCAGATCAATCAGGTTCTGAGCAATATCATTATAAATGCCGATCAGGCCATGCCCGATGGAGGCGAGATCGTTATCAGTGCCAGCGGGGTAAATTCAGGGGACTCGTCTCAGCTGCCGCTCGAAGTGGGAGACTATATTAAAATCGAAATCAAGGATCAGGGCATTGGCATCTCAAAGCAGCATTTATCGAAAATTTTCGATCCGTTCTTCACGACCAAACAAAAGGGTAACGGGTTGGGGCTGGCTACCGCCTATTCCATAATAAAGAAACACGACGGACATCTGATGGCCCAGTCCGAACTTGGCAAAGGATCAGAGTTTACTATTTATCTCCCGGCGACCGGTTCTCCCATAAGTCCCGTTGCTGCAACTCCAATGCAGTACAGGTGCATACAAAAATGCCGCATCCTGATTATGGATGACGATGAACTGATCCGCACGATGACAGTCAAGGCTCTGGAAAAATGCGGGTGTTCCGCAGACTTCACTGATAACGGCAGCGATGCTGTCGAATTTTACAAGAAAGCCCGCGAAAGCGGGAACCCGTACGACCTGGTAATAATGGATCTAACCATACCCGGCGGCATGGGCGGACGGGAAACTATTCTGGTTTTAAGAAAAATTGATCCCGATATAAAAGCCATTGTTTCGAGCGGTTATTCGAGCGATCCGGTAATGTCAAATCCGCAAAAATACGGGTTTAATGCCGGTATCGCCAAACCCTTCAAAGTGGATGCACTTTACAAGACAGTTTATGAAGCCATGAATGAAGAAACTGCCTCTGAAACCGTCTGCTGCTAACCCAAGCCAACCATATTCAATTTAATATTCTGTATTCAATATTTGTCGAACCTCCGGCAAATTTGTATGTTTATATAGCCATACAAAATGAAGGAAGAAGATATGCTTACATCCAATAATGCAGTACTGGTTATCGTCGATGTTCAGGGCAAACTGGCTACCCTGATGAAAGACAAGGATATATTGTTCGGAAACCTGGTCAGAATGGCGCAAGGGGCAAAAATCCTGAATATTCCGATCATCTGGAACGAACAGGTGCCGGAAAAGCTCGGTGAGACCATTGCACCCTTGAAAGAAGTCCTGACCGATAACGCTCCACTGCCCAAGAACAGTTTCTCCTGCTGCGGAAATCCGGCTTTTATGGACAGGCTGAAAGCGGCCGGCCGTAAGAAAGTATTGCTGGTCGGTATTGAGACACATATCTGCGTCTATCAAACGGCGATTGATTTGATTAAGGCCGGTTATGAGGTGCATTTGGTAGTCGATGCCGTTTCGTCACGGTTCAAAGTGAATCGCAAGATCGGTATCGAACGCATGAAAGACGCCGGAGCGATCCTGACGACAACCGAAATGTCTTTGTTCGAGATGCTCGGAAAGGCCGGGGGCGACCAGTTCAAACAGATAGCGAAGATAGTTAAATAGAAAATGTTCGCGAAATTTAAAAACCGGCAGACATTCTCGCCTGCCGGTTTTATTTTGTACTAAACTTGGGGCAATCTCGATGGAAGGTCTTTCAACTGCTCGGTGGGGAAGTCGGCGTCGATCAGGTTGCCGGAGTTGTAATTTTCGTAAGCGGCCAGATCGAAATATCCGTGCCCGCTCAATAAAAATACAATCGTTTTAGCTTCGCCGGATTCCTTGCATTTAAGCGCTTCGTCGATGGCCGCCCGGACGGCGTGCGCGCTTTCCGGAGCGGGGATAATCCCCTCGGCCTGCGCGAACTGAATGGCGGCCGAGAAGATATCGTTCTGACGGTACGCCACGGCCTCGATTACTTTTTCATCGTGCAGGAGGCACAAAATCGGAGCGTCGCCGTGAT
>CAZMWI010000068.1:0-15411 GCA_964569945.1 uncultured Ignavibacteriaceae bacterium | reverse complement strand
GGAACCGTAAGCAAATGCGAAAGCACCTGCCCCCACCCCGAGCACCGGTCGCCCGATGATCATATGCATCCCGGCCTTCCAGATATGCCACCGGCCTGAGGATGTTTCGTCGATGTTGCCTTCCATTTCCGTAATGGTCCTGTAGCGGTCTTTATATTGTTCTGGCAGCATTATCCAGCCTATGGGTATCAATATGACAAAGGCCATAGCCACCATCAATTTCTTTTTGGTGAAAATAAATCCGCCGACTGCCGCCCCTATAAAGGCGATCATGCCGCTGCGCGATGCCGTAATAGCGATCAGCGCTACCATAAAGATCCCAAGACCGATCAGCGCCAGTTTTATAATTTTCTGTTTGAAATAGACGGCCGAGGCTATGACAATCGGTATCGTCGCCGCCAGCGTGGCCGCCAGGGTGTTTGGATCACCACCCGCCGACGTGCTTCCATATAGACGGTCTACCCCCATACGAGTAATATACCCGCCTTCAATATAAGACCTGAAGGCACCGAAAGCGATATAAGAAATCATCAGGAAGAAAGCGGCCATAAAGGCCACGAATTTGGGCTTGGTGTCTATGAGCGACATTATCAAATAGTAAAATATCAGCAGCTTGAAAAAGTCAAGGCAGGTTTCGATGGTCCGCCCTTTGTCGTAAGACGTGAACACGGTCAGGCACATGGCCACCAGAAACGCCACCATCGATAGAGTTATTGAATCCGATGGTAAGGTAACCTTACCATCGATGATTTTCTGACGAATGACTATAACCAGCAGCACGAACAGCCCAGTGACAAGCTCCAACCGAAGGGCCGAAAGCGACGGGTACATCTCCCCCGGACGCAAAAGATATATCATCAGATACGACAAGAGGCCCCAGAACGGGTACTTTACTATCAGGACCACATTGGCCAGCAGAAACAGAGCCGCGATAATAATCAACGGATTGACAAAAACTGCCGCAACTCCGGCCACGATGCAAATAACAACCAAAGTGGACCACCACAAATGGCGGCTCGATATAAATGTACCAGTTGCTCCCGGCATCTATCTGATTTCCTCCCCGGATCCTGGCTGAACAATCACCTTTTCTCTTAAGATAAAACTTTTGACTTTGGCCGTCAACCGCCGGCGATCCCAGTCATCAAGGATGAACATATATAAACCTGTCAACATGGTTATCGTTATAACGGCGCCACCGGCCAAAAGTTTATACCATGAATCAGGATTAGCTATATGGTGCATTAAAAAAGCCGGAGGAAGCACAAAAATCGCCGAGAGCAAAATCGATCTGAGCGCAGCTTTGTAAAACACTGATACGCTCGTGTTCATAGTACGATAAAATACTGTCGGGTATATGAACGAATATATAATCACCTGAGGTATGGCCGTACCCATCGCCACTCCGAATATACCATATGGTTTCAGCAATATTAGCGATAAGATAATCTTGGAAGTCGCCTCGGATATGAGTATATAAAAGGCAATTTTATGTTTCGATATTCCAAATAGAACGGAATTCGCGATAGACTGCGGGAAATAAATTCCGCCCGCAATGATCAGCACCTGAAGTATTCTTATGGCCGGTCGGAAATCCTCGCCGACCCATAGAAGGATAAACGGGCCGCCTAAAAACAACACCGCGAAACATAAATAACCCGACAAATAATAAAGATATCGCGCGGCCTTGTTATAAAAAGACATGATTCGGTCATAATCCTTACCGGCTTCCATATGGCTTACCGCCGGAACCAGCGGCACGGATATAATATTCAACGCTCCCCGAAGCTGTGTCATGATCGCCGCCGCGACCGCATAAACCGCTACCGCTTCCATCGACACGAACCGCCCGATAATGATGCTGTCGGACTGGAAAATGACGATCCACGTCCCGACGATCAGAAACGAATACAGGCCGTACTTGAGAAGCATCGACATCTTCTCTTTGTCGATATAGCTAAAGGAAAATTTGACTTCGGGATATTTTATTCTCCGGATCAGATTGACGCCCAGCTTATCGAGCGTGGACATTATTGCCACTGCAACCGCCATCGAAATCAGCCCGTAGCCCATCTCCAACATGGCAATAATCGCTATAGTCTGTGCTATCCTGGCCCCGAGATGGAAGGTCGTCGTGATGTCGAAGCGGTGAAAGGCCCCGAGCGATATCATCGGCAGCATGGCATATGTGACCGCCTGGTCAATACCGAGGATTATAAATGCGATCTGGGTTATGCGCAAATATTCGGGTGAAATTTTAAACGATGGCAGGACTCCAAAAACAATAATGGCAGTAATAGCCATGATAATCAACGCGATATAGAAATATATCTTCATTGATGTGCTGTAAACCTGATTGAGCTGTTTCCAGTCCCTGATTGCGTAATATTTCGAAATATACCGAACCACCGACTGTTTCATGCCGAGATCGGCCAGGCCGAGATAGGCTACTATTGAAAAGGCCAGAGACCAGATTCCATAGCGCTCTTTGCCGAGCATATCGATCAGATATGGGGTAAAAAAGAAAGTTATAGCCAACGAAATAATCATACTGGCCCACGACGTGACCATATTGCGCATAAATTGACCTATTACTGTAGCCATATATATCCAAATATCGACGGAAAATCTTTTAAATCAATGAATTATACGCGGCGGGCTTAAGCAATATAATATTAATTTGCATTAGGTTCAGATTATTTTAAAGGGAGAATCGAGCATTTCTTCGTATCTAATCTCATCAACAGCTTCTTTTCTTCCATACCCGGAGTACAGTCGATCCGGAGTATTTACTGAGAATCCATCCACGTTCCCGATATTTTTGTAACCATGTACGACACCCGGTGGAATAATCACGATCAAGGCTTCCGTTTCATTCGTCTTTAGGATGATTTGCTGACCAAATGAAGGCGACCCGGCCCGATTATCCCACAAATATATCTCAAATATCCCGATACCCGGAAACACCAGATAATCGCTCTGCTCCTTATGCTCGTGGGGACCTCGAATCTCCCCCGGCTTTGTCTGCGACATGTATCCCATCGCCACATTGAACCGGTCGGGAAGTTCATCGGATCGAAAAAGCTCGGTCAGCCAGCCGCGCTGGTCGCTGTGCCGAACATTCCGCCCGACCAGCACTCCGTCCATTTCGGTTTTTTCAGGAAGCATAAAGACCTGAAGCTTTGAGAAAATCGCGAAGCGCCGCGCCATAGTCTTTCATGATATTGCATCCTGCCTTTTCCAGCACGCTATTGGAAAGCGGCGTATATTCCGGGCGGGGTGCCCGGTTGGGAAAATCTTTGCGCAGGCATTTTGTAATCGGCACATCCAGCTTTAAAAGCGAAAACATCAGAGCCGCCTGATCGTAGCGCGAGCAAGCTCCCTCCGCCGAGCAGTGGATGACGCCGGTAATATTTTTATCTATAATTATTTCGGTCTGGCGAACAACTTCGTCGTTCCAGGTCGGCGTCCCGATCTGGTCGGTAATCATCTTGACGGGCTCTTTTTTCGACGGATACTGCCGGGCTCGATCAATAAGTCGCATCACAAAGCTCTTTCGACTATTGTTATAAAGCCAAGCTACCCGGACTACGGCGGCTTCAGGCAGTATTTCGAGCACCTGCTTTTCGCCTTCAAGTTTGCTGTGACCGTAGACGTTCACCGGCTCGGTCGGGTCGTCTTCGACGTATGGTGTTTCTTTGCGACCGTCAAAAACATAATCGGTGCTGTAGTGCAATAGCCTCGCCCCGGCTTCTTTGCAGGCCGTTGCGACGTTGGCAGCGCCATCCGTGTTTATGGCAAACGCCTTTTTGGGGTCGTTTTGACAGGCATCGACATCGGTCCAGGCGGCGGCATTAAGGACTATTTTCGGCTTGAGTTCGCGCACAAATTCGTTCGTAGCAGTTTTATGCCTTATATCCAGGTCAGCGCTTCCGATTGCTACCCGGGTGTATCTTCCACCAAAATATTTCGACAAATCAGCCCCGAGGAGCCCCGTCGCGCCTATTATCAGCATCTTATCAGCCACCGTTGATCTCCCGGACCACCCGCAATAGGTAGTCCTTATAGCTGTTGTCGGCCAGATTCTGCACCAGGTTGTTGAACTGGTCGCGGTTGATGAATTTCATACGGTAGGCGATCTCTTCCAGGCAGGCCACCTTGAGCCCCTGCCGTTTTTCTATAGTCGCGATAAAGTTGCTCGCCGCCAGCATGCTTTCGGGAGTTCCGGTATCGAGCCAGGCAAAGCCGCGTCCGAGCTTGACCACCCGCAATTTGTCATTATCGAGATAGGCGCGGTTAACATCGGTTATTTCCAACTCTCCCCTCCGCGACGGCTTCAAATTCTTCGCGATCTCGGTTACACCTGTATCGTACATATACAGCCCGGTGACGACATAGTTCGATTTGGGTTTTTCCGGCTTTTCTTCTATCGAAACCACTCGCCCGTCACTGGCGTACTCGATTACGCCGTACCTTTGCGGGTCCATGACATAATACCCGAATACCAGTGCACCGTCGTCGAACTGCCGCATTCCCTCGAAATGCTTATAATCGCCATAAAATATATTGTCGCCGAGAATCAAGGCTACCGGGTCGTTGCCGATAAACTGTTCGCCGATAAGAATAGCTTCGGCTATCCCACGCGGTTCCGGCTGTATGCCGTATGAAATATTCAGCCCCAAGCTTGATCCGTCGCCGAACAATCGCTCGAACTGCGGTCGTGTCGAAGGCGTCGTAATCAGCAGAATATCTTTTATGCCAAACAGCATAAGTGTCGACAAGGGATAATAGATCATCGGTTTGTCGTGCACCGGCAGAAGCTGCTTGCACACCGCCGCCGTAATCGGGTATAACCTGCTGCCCGTCCCACCGGCCAGGATAATTCCCTTTTTTACCCTGTCACCGGTCATGACTGTGGCAGCTTTCTTTTATAATTCATCTCGTAATATTTCATGTATTCTCCGCTTATGCAAGCGTTGAGCCAGTCCTGATGTTCCAGGTACCATTGGATTGTCTCATCCAGCGCATCTTCGTATTCATATTGCGGCTCCCAGCAGAGTTCCGTGCGGATACGCGACGAATCCAACGCATAGCGATAATCGTGCCCGGCCCGATCCTCCACAAAAGTAATCAGCCTTTCGCTGCCCGAGATGCCGACCTTCTCGTCGACTTTCCGGCACAGCGCTCTGACCAGATCGAGGTTGCGGGTTTCGTAGCCGGCGTCGATCAGGTATGTCGCGCCTTTTTCACCCTCGTGCATAACCACATCCAGGGCGCGGCAATGATCCTCGACGTACAGCCAACTGCGTATATTCTGCCCGTTGCCGTACACCGGTATTTCCTGACGGTTGAGAATATTGTTTATTACCAGCGGGATGAGCTTCTCCGGAAACTGTCGGGGTCCGAAATTATTGCTGCTGTGAGTAATTATTGCATCAATACCATAAGTCTTTATGTATGCGCCAACCAGATGGTCTCCCCCAGCCTTGGTGGCCGAATACGGAGAATTGGGGCGGTATGGCGACATTTCTGAAAAAAAAGGGTCATTATCGCCGATTGAGCCATAAACCTCATCGGTCGAAACGTGGACAAATCTAACCGACCTCCCCGATTCCTGCCTGTTTCGGACTAATTCAAGAAGATTGAACGTTCCGTTAACATTCGTCGCCACAAAATCCGAAGGGCCAAATATGGAGCGGTCCACGTGCGATTCGGCGGCAAGATGCATGACTGCATCGAAATTATATTTATCAAAGCAATCCGACAACTTTTCAAAATCGGCAATTGATATTTTCTCGAAACGGTAATTGTCGGCGTCTTCAATTTCAGTCAGGTTCGATAGATTTGCCGCGTAGGTCAGACAATCAATATTGACAAACAGGTATTGCGGATATTTGGGCACAAGATATAGAAGCAGATTCGAACCGATAAAACCGGCCCCGCCCGTGACCGCCACTATTTTATCCCATTCTTGTTTCAATATCGCCTTTCAATCTTAAAATCGCGGCAAATTTTAAAGGTAGCCTTACTTTCAGTTTTAGTCAATAACAATGAACCATTCGGGACGTTCTTCTAAACCCATGGCAGATTATCGGGCGGGCGTTTGAAGAAAAAGTGCAGGCGGCGAAAAGGCACCGGCCAGCTTCTATAAAAACAACAGGACAGTCCGAAAAAGGTAATGCAATACGTCTCCCCCACTATTTCAAAGCCCATACGGCGGTGGAGCATTATTGACGGCTTATTGAAAATATCTACCGCCCCCAATGCCAGGCTGCGATTGTCACCGCCGAAATGATCGAACTGCATTTTAAACAGCGGCCCGATAAACCCCTTCATACGTTCCGAAGGAATGATATAAATACCATACAGAAAGAAGCCATCGTCACTGGTATCTATGATTTGCCCGCCATAGCGCACCCACATTCTGCCTTTGGCTCCCCAGCTTATGGCAACGATCTGCCCCGCTTTCTCAACGATAAAACAGGTATCACCCCGCGCCAACCGTTCGCGGGCTTTTTCTTCGTCTATGTCAACGGTAAGCAAATTGGCGGCGTCGTCGGCAGTTGCAGGTCGCAAAATATAATCTCGATATGTGCGCGTTATCAGTTTGGGCAATCGAGCGGAAATCAGGACCGTATGATAATAGCTGAACAGCCATTCCGGCATTCGGGCAGAGATCGCCCCTATTAAATACTCCGGACCGTATGTTCTAATCTTGTTTTTGGCTTTTGCCAGTTTAGCCATAAGCAGTTTCCCGTCAGTTGCAATAAATTAGACAATATGACCGTAAATCGCGAAATATGCAAACGACAATTTTATATATAAGGAATTTAATCTACCGGAAAACGTCTTCAGGCTCGATCACGCCTTTTTTGTACCTGATTAGCTTGCGCAATATATCAAACGGGAACAGGCGCGGTGGCTCGTTAAAATCGTAAACGTACGGCACTATCTCGGCCTCATTCAAAGTTCCGAAGCCCATCTCGTGGCAGCCGTCGAGCGTTTGGCGTGTCGGATTTCGGGAAATATCAAAGTCGGGATTGAAATATTCCTGTTCGGGCAAACAAGGCCACAGGACGTATTTCGACATATAAAAATCAAGAGTAACCGGATCGTCGGCCAGCCCCACGGTTCGCGCCTGAGTTGCCTGCCCCTGCCGAGATTCCCAGCCAACCCATTCGGCGGTCGTGAGATATATATCGGGCTTGCGACAGCATGAAAGCCATCCTCCGACCGCTTCACCGACTCCAAACGCGCCATTGGCGTCGGCCTGTGGGTAAGAGTGCATGTTCAGATAGCTGCCGTAATAGCCAATGTCACTTATTCCGAGGTGGCTTTTTACCGCCGAAGTGATCCCGGCATAATCTTGCTCCCCCCCCGTTCCATGATTATTAAGTGTCGGTACCTTGATAAATTTCAGCGGGGGCTGACCGGTATAGCCGCTATCATAGACTCCGCGTTTTAAGTCGATCAACCGATTCGAATATGGCGACCGGATGACAGGATAAGCCAGTTGATATGCGATATTGGTCGTGGGCGAGTACCAAATTGGCCTCACCCAGCCCTGCCCCTGTGACGGCTCGGCTATAATCGGCCACTGGTCCGGTTCGTCCTGATTGCGCCACAAACGGACGCCATTGACGTTAGAATGACCGTTGTCTTGATAGTACGCAATCATATCGTTGAAATTATACGGGCCGTTACGGTCGAGCTCAACGCCCGTAGCCGTCCAATATCCGGTCGTACGAAACTGAGTATTTTCAGTAAATATTATCTCGCCGTCGAAGCCGCCCGGCCGGGTCAGGATCAGGTCGACCAAGGCCATACAGCAGGCGCAGTTGCTGGCTCCCTGATTACCCCACTGGCCGTTGGGATTAATAACAACAACATCGTCGTGCCCGATAAAATTTTCAATCCCCCCGAAACGCATATTGATTACTTTAGCAACGTTCTGCTCGGGGGTTCCGTTTTTGGCGACATATACCGCAGCCAGTTTCCCCGCCAAAGCCTCCGAAGGAGAAAGCAGAGTCTTATCGAGAAGATACCCTCCGCCCAAAATTACGGGGGCATAGCGAGATACCAGCCTCAGCAATTCTCTCCTGTTTATTATCTTATCGTAGTTCATTCACGTATCACTTTAACAGCATTGGCCGCGCTTTGGGCACCTTTAAATTACGGGTGCACGTATTTATCCAAATCAAAGAGGCCAAATAATCCGGGTCGAGTCCCCATCTCTCAGAAGTAAATGCGGTATTACCAATATGATAAAGCGATATCGACCTTTTGCCAAGTTAATTTTTCGTTAATGAAAGGCTTTCAGGAGGCCTTGTTTGAGAAGTCGACCCCGCGTCCGGCCGCCGTTCGAAAGGCTTCTTTGATATATCCCCAGCCCAGACCGAAATGAATTGTCGGGAATATTACAAATAATCGAAAGAGGTATTTCAATCCGTGTTTTATAGACAGGTAAACCGACCAGACAATTATGACTGTAAGGTATACTCTAAATACGAACGAGAACACACTGCGGGCGTATAGGTTAAACAACGACAATATTAGCAGGGTAAAAAATCCCAGCACAAACAGCGCCGGCAAAAGCCCAGCCATCGAGACGGTTCCGGGATGCTTGCGAGCCAGCCGAAGCCGCCCGATTCCGTAGCGCAGCATTTGTCTGAACACTCCGGCCAGAGTCTTGCGCGGATAATAATACACCGCCAGTTCTTTCGATGTGAACGCTTCATACCCGGCCAGATGAGAACGGAAATTAAAATCGACATCCTCGCAGGCGTCGAAATGACTGTCAAAAAAACCGATTTTTTCAAAAACTTCTTTCTTGTAAGAGGCACCTGAACTGGTCGGATCAACCAGTTCGCTTTTATCCGAGTAAATTGTCGAATCGAGGCCGTGCCCGATCACTGACCTTCGCGCCAGGGCGACCGCTCGCTGGAAATTTGTATTATCCGGCGTTTCCAGAAACTGGGGACGGCTGAGGATCGAAACGTTATATTTTTGCATAAGGCGGGCGGTATTTTTCAACAATTGATCGTTGTCGATATAGACATGCCCGTCGATGAAAGTCACTATGTCTCCCCCGGCTTCCCGGGCTCCAATGGACCTCGCCGCGGATGACAACCGTTCCGGGTTTTCAAGCAGCCTGACACGGTTGTCGGACGCCGCGATTTCGGCGACTATTTCAGCCGTACGGTCATCGGACTGGCCGTCAACCACAAGCACTTCCAGCTTTTCCCGTGGATAATCCTGTTCGAGGATAAATTTCAATGTGGAGGCAATAAAGGCTTCTTCGTTCCTGACCGGAACCACTACGGAAATCTTCGGATATTGGCCGCCGGGGGCTTCTGGGTCGCTCATATCTCTAAATTCGGATTTTGCCTTTTCACTGTTATCCAAAATACGATATAAATGCGACGAATAAAAGATATTTTCGGGAACATTTTGGCCTCCCCGCTGTCTTGGATATTGAATCGATTGAAATTAAATGAGTGAGGAAAAAATGACTGAACGCAATAATATCGCGACCATGATGGGTAACCCGGTGACATTGCTCGGGGATGAAATCAAAGCGGGCATGGATGCGCCCGATGTCGAACTTATGGACAACGACTTAAAACCCTTCAAACTGTCCAATTATAAAGGCAAAGTCACGGTAGTTTCCGCGGTACCATCGCTGGATACGGCCGTCTGCGATACCGAAACCCGCCGCTTTAACAAAGAAGCCGCCGGTTTGGGTGACGACGTCGCTATTGTCACGGTTAGCATGGATTTGCCGTTCGCCCAAAAGCGCTGGTGCGGAGCTGCCGGTGTGGATAAAGTCAAAACCCTGTCGGATTACCGCGATGCCGCGTTCGGTAAGAAATACGGCGTCCTGATTAAGGATTTGCACCTGTTGGCCAGGACTATATTCGTGGTCGACAAAGACGGCGATGTCCAGTATGTCCAGCATGTCAAGGAAATCACGGAAGAGCCGGATTATGATGCCGTGATCAGCGCGGTTAAAAAGCTTAAAGCCTAATGTGTCTCGATCCCTCCCATAACCGGTCATGCCTGTAAGGCATGGCCGGTTTTTTTTATGATAAACCAAAAAAAGTCCGACGGTTATTGCCAAGACTGCTCTTTTGAATTATCTTGGCGGATTGATTTGAAATACAATAAGAAACAGAAATAATTCGGAGGATAAAATGAAATTCAATTCCGCTGACGAGATCCTTGATTTTGCGATTGACAAAGAACAGGAAGCAGCCGATTTCTATGCCGACCTGGCCAGCAAAGCGACCCAGAAATACATGACATCGGTTTTCGAGCAGTTTTCGCGGGAAGAGCTCGGTCACCGGGCCAAGCTGGAAGGCGTCAAAAACGGCAAAAAACTCGCCCCGGCCGAGAAGAAAATTATGGACCTCAAAATCGGTGACTTTCTTGTGCCGGTTGACACCGAGGAAGCCGGAGATCTGAACTATCAGCAGGCCCTGGTGGTCGCCATGAAGCGTGAGAAAGAATCTTTCCGCCTTTACAACGACCTGGCCGGAGCCACCGATGACGCTAACGTCAAGAGCCTGTTTTTATCACTGGCCCAGGAAGAAGCCAAACATAAACTTCGGTTCGAAGTCGAGTATGACGAGCAAATTTTAAAGGAAAACTAATTTTCTTCCATAGCATTGACCATATTTTGAAACTTTTGTCCAAATGCATTGTTCTTTTAGAAACAAACAAGAATAAGAAGGTTTCTAAATAAGGAGAACGACAATGATTAGCAAAAAAATGCAGGATGCTTTCAATAAACAAATTAATGAGGAGTTGTTCTCGGCCTACCTGTATCAGGCGATGGCAGCTCACTTTGAAGGCATCAATTTAAGAGGCATTGCCAATTGGTTTTCCGTCCAGGCTCAAGAGGAAATGAGTCACGCCAAGAAGTTTTACGGTCATATTCTTGAACGCGGCGGCCATGTAACTCTCGAAGCTATTGCCAAGCCGAAAGGCAAATGGAATTCTGTAATGGCCGCTTTCGAGGAATCGCTCAAACACGAGAAGCACATCACTGACAGTATCGAAAAACTGATCAAGCTGGCCGACAAAGAGAGTGATACCGCCAGCCATACCATGCTGTACTGGTTTATCGACGAGCAAGTCGAAGAAGAAGCCACGGTTGAAGGAATTATCGAACAGCTCAAGATGGTGGGCGACAATGCGAACGGCCTGTTCATGATTAACAAGATTCTCGGTGAACGTTCCGCCGGTTAATTAGATCGACTTAAATTCACCATGAATTTGATTTAAAGTCCTGATCAAACGGCCTTTGGAAACTCATCCAAAGGCCGTTGCTTTATATAATAATTCTCATTATCTTCAGACAAAAGCCACCCTATGGAGTCTATTATGCCGGAAAATGCAGCAGATAAATTTCGAAGAGAGCGTCAGGAACTGGCGGAGAACATGCTCCGGCATTCCGGAACCAATACCAAAAGGCTTTTAAACGTCGACTGCCAGGTCTATAAGGCCGGGGCACTGAATTCCAAGGTTAAAGAGCTTCTCGGTCTGGCCACATCAACCGTGCTGCGCTGTGACGATTGTATTATGTATCATATTATTCGCTGCCACGAAGAAGGCGTCACCGAAGCTGAACTCGAAGAAGCGCTGGCTATCGCGTATACCGTCGGTGGTTCAATAACTATCCCCCACATTCGCCGTGCCTGGCGGGTATGGGACGAACTTGCCGGAGATAAATAATGGCTATAAATACAGCTATGACTCGGGAGCTATTGGCGAAAATAAAAGAGCTTATAGATGGCGCCAGTGACCCCTCAACTGCTTTGAAAGATTCCTGCAGTTTGCTTAAGGACTCAGTGCCACACTACGAATGGGTAGGATTTTATATGGTCGATCCCGATCGTGAGGAGGAACTGGTCCTTGGCCCGTACGTTGGGGCCTCGACGGAGCATACCCGCATCAAATTCGGGCAGGGTATCTGCGGACAGGCGGCCGCGTCGGGTAAAACATTCATTGTCGATGACGTCTCGAAAGAATCGAACTATCTGTCGTGCAGCCTACATGTAAAATCGGAAATTGTCCTGCCGATATATCGCAACGGTCTCCTGCGAGGCGAGTTGGATATCGACTCGCACACCCCGACGGCATTCGATAAAAGTGACGAAAATTTCCTGCGACAGGTTTGCAATTTAGTCTCAGGAATAATTTAAAATTGGATCTTCATATGAACGACGAAAAAAATAAAATCAATCGCGAGGCTCTTAAAAGCCTCAATTACGGGATGTATATTGTCACGTCTCACATGGACGGCAAGATCAACGGGCAGGTGGCCAATACGGTTTTTCAGGTTACGTCCAAACCCCCGCAAATCGCAGCGGCCATCAGCAAAGTTAATTTGACTCATCAATATATTTCAAAAAGCAAAGTCTATACGGTTAACACGCTGGCGGAGACGGCCCCCATGGATTTCTTCGGCCCCTATGGATTTCGTTCGGGTCGGGTAATAGACAAGTTCGAAGGTGCTCCACACAAAACAGGACAAAATGGCTGCCCCATTCTGACAGAGCACGTCGTGGCGGCATTGGAAGTCAAGGTCATTCAGGAAATAGACGTCGGATCGCATACGTTATTCATTGGCGAAGTGACAAATACCGAAATTTTTGACGAAAGCGCTCCAATGTCCTATAAGTACTATCGGGAAAATATCAAGGGCATGACTCCGGTCGACTCCCCTACTTATATCCCGCCGGAAGAATAAGAGACTATTTGGAAAAGTACTTTTCTATATATGCTTTCAGCGAATCTTTGCTTTCGAAAGCTTGATTGGCGTCTTTGGGCCTGTCTCTTTTCTGGATTACGTTCGCTATCCGATCATCCATGAAGGCTACGCGAATGCTGTCCCCGGGTTGTGCCATTTCTTTATATTTCTTGTACTCGGCGATGGCGTCGTCGTACCGATGCAGCCATTCGTACACGGCCCCGAGACTGTAATGGGCGTCGTAAAAATTGGGATTAAGGTCCAGGACCTTCTTATAATCGGCGATCGACTCATCGAAACGATCCATGTCATAATAAACAAGCGCTCGATTGAAATAAGCATCGACGAAATCGGGCTTGGCCTTAATGGCTTTATCGTAGCTTTCGAGCGCCAACTCATTATTATCTTGTTTGCGATAACATAAGGCCAGATTATAAAAAGATTTATAATGGTCGGGTTTGATATTAACGCAGTCCACGAAGTCGTTTATGGCCCGGTCAATCTTATTGTCCTTATAATAGAGCAATCCCCTGTTGCAATAGGCCTGGTAGTACCTGCCGTTCACTTTTATGGCATTGGTATAGTCTTTGATTGCCGATGCGGTATCTCCCATATAATCGTATGCCAGGCCACGGCTGTAGTATGCGTCGGCGAAGTCCGGTTTGATTTTTATGGCCCGGCTGAAGTCCTTGATAGCCGTTTTAAACTGACTTTTGCCGGCATAGGCGATTCCCCTCTGGACATAGGTCCACACATTGCTGCTGTCGGCCTTAATGCCCATGGTATATTGCTCGATCGCCTTGTCATAGTCGCCCTGAACCAAAGAGTTATTTCCGGCTGTTATAAATTGATCCGAAGGTGATGCCTGTGCGGTACAATTTTGCGGGGCTAATATTGCAAAGGCCACAAGAACCATTGATGCCAATAAAATAATTGGGGGAAGTTCGTCATACGGGTGTCTTTTTCTCATTATCAGGACTCCATGATATAATAAATGTCATCTATTGTTAATATGATTAATCGGCTTTATTGTTCCCTTTTTAATCTCGCTGATGGCTCAGGAGAAATAGAGTTTGGCGGCTTTGGCCGCCTTCTTGACGAATTCATCGAAAGGCACCTCGAGTTTTTCGCCCGTCCCGACCTCGAAAATTATGTCAGTCAGGGTTGGATTCTTATCGAGATACGACCTCAGCTGGGGCCAGTCAATATTGCCATCACCGGGAATAAAATGGTCGTCGTCAGTCCCCCGATTGTCTGACAGGTGAGTCTGCGTGACCCGGGACCAGTATTTTTCCAGAACATGAAAGGGCGGACCGCTCATATTCTCGTGAGAGCTGTCAAAACAAAACCCGATTTCGTCGGCGCCGAATCTGTCGAGAAGCCGGGCGCAAATCCACGACCCCCTGGCGTCCGGGAGGTTTTCTATATCAATCCGCAAGTTTGACGGCTTCATCTTAAGAACCGATTCAATTGACGCCATCGATCTTTTCAGGCAGGCTTCTTTATCATCGTCAAAATAATAATGGGGATGAACGATAGCCGCCGGGATGCCATAATCGGCCGTCAGCTCAAGAAACTCTATTACGTTCTTAATGGCCGATTTAGCCGCTGTGGCGTCTATTGACGCAAGATCGTATTCCTCCCAAAATGGCACGTGTGCGGATTTTATTTCAAGTGAACATTGTCCGGCCAGTTTAATATACTTCCGGCATGCGGCCTGGTTATAAAACCGATTGTGAGAAAGATCGGCCCCCATCGAGATGAATTCGAAGCCGCTGACCGAAATGGTCTCCAGCTGAACTTCGAGAGGCACAGTATAATCGACCGTGGTTGAAATTCCAAAGTTGTATTTTTTCTCAGTCATAAATAAGATAATAAGGAAAATCCGTGGGAAATGTAACAAAAAACGGCCGACTGAAAGTCGACCGTTTCTTTTTATGATGCCGTTCTGTCTCCCCCTGATGGATCATAACGGCGCCAAACGGACAGGTAACTCATATTGGAGGTTGGGTTACCTATACCCCCTTATGGATACAATCAAAAAGCCCCTGGTTGATTTTCAAAGAACCTAAAATCCATGATAGAGTGGTATCAAGAGCTATGCCAATATTGGCATTGGAATAAAATTAATTCATAAATCGTTGAATCGCACCATGTGACGATGTACGCCAAGCTGTACTGACTGGAATTAATTCGATCTCTGACGTTTCAATGAAACACTATATTGAAACGGTGTTTCGAAAAGGAACACCGATATCCGCATAAAAATATATCAGATTTCCATATAGGTCGGGGTCGAAAGATATCGCTCGCCCGTATCGCAGATAATGGTCACGATTGTCTTGCCACGATATTCATCGCGAGCTGCAAGTTTAAGAGAAATCGCGACGTTGGCACCGGCCGATATGCCCATAAGTATACCTTCCGTCCTGACCATCTTCCTTGTGGTTTCAATGGCTTCATCGTTGGTTACCGTGAGAACTTCATCGACCACGCTCATATCAAGCACATTCGGCTTAAATCCGGCCCCGATTCCCTGAATGGGGTGCGGACCTTTTTCTCCCGTTGTCAGAAACGGTGAGGCTTCGGGCTCGACGGCTATAACCTGGATATTGGGATTCTTTTCTTTCAGGAATTTGCCGGTTCCGGTGACCGTT
>CAZMWI010000067.1:0-15520 GCA_964569945.1 uncultured Ignavibacteriaceae bacterium | reverse complement strand
CCTGTATAAGGGGAGGTGTGAAGATGAAAACATTTCGAATAATCTTGTTCTCGCTGATCTTTTTTTCTTCTATAGCTATTTTCGCAGATGGCAACGATAGTACCGAAGCAGTTGCGGATTCTCTACCCGCCGCGAGTGATATCACTGCTAGCGACACTACCACGAGCCTGGTTTACCTTCTCAATATAGAAGGGGCCATAGGAACCGTAAGCGCCGACCGCGTGATAGAAGCAATTAAGACCTGCGAATCGAAAAATGCCGATTTACTGGTGATTCAGATGGATACTCCCGGCGGTTTCAACGACGCTCTCTGGCCGTTGACGCGTGCCATTATGAATTCAACCGTCCCGGTCGTGGTGTATGTCGCGCCGGTCGGGGCGAGGGCGGCTTCGGCGGGAGTGTATATTGTCTATTCGGCTCATATTGCGGCCATGGCCCCCGGCACCCATCTGGGAGCGGCGCATGTTGTTTCCGGTTCCGGGCAGCCGATCGACTCTGTCCTGAGCGAGAAGATCATGAACGATGCGGTGGCGTCGCTTAAGGCGATGTCTGAGCGCAACGGGCGAAATTTCGAATATGCCGAAAAAATGGCGCGAGAGTCGATCTCGCTCACAAGCTCTGAGGCTTTGGAGCACAATGTCATCAATCTCGTCGCCGACAATTACGATGACCTTCTTGCAAAAATCGACGGCCGTGAAGTCAATATGGCCCAGGGCACGAAAGTGATTCATTCGAAGAACGCCCGGACGGTTGTGCTCAAATTGTCATTTATTCAATCATTGCTGGAAATTCTGACATCACCGAACGTGGCTTTTATTTTATTCTCGATAGGCGGACTGGGCATAGTGCTTGAACTGTACAATCCCGGCGCGATTCTTCCGGGTGTGGTTGGCGGCATTTGTCTGATTTTGGCTTTTTACAGTTTCCGGACGCTGCCTATAAACTATGCCGGGCTGTTTTTGATCGTGTTTGCGATAATATTATTTTTATTGGAGATTAAAGTGGTCAGTCATGGTCTGTTAACTATCGGCGGGGTTGTGTCGCTCATTTTAGGGGGCATGATGCTTATCGATACGACCAACCCTGATCTTAGAATATCGACGGCTATCGTGGTATCGGTGGCTCTTGGTATCGGGCTTTTTGTCGGGCTGGCCTTTACGCTGGCTTATAAGGCTCGTATAGCCAAACCGACGACCGGAAAAGAGGGATTGATCGGTGAAACAGGCATTGTCAAAGAGCGGATTGATCCCACAGGTTACGTGTTTGTCGCCGGTGAGTTGTGGAAGGCCTCGGCCGATGAACCGCTGGAAAACGAAACCGAAGTCGTGGTTACGGAAGTAGATAATCTGAAAATAAAAGTACGGCGCAAATAACGGAAAACATAAAATTTACAGAGGAGGTAATATGTCATCATCACTGGCCGGATTAGCGGTAATAATATTTATCGGTTTGTTTATCTTGACCAACGCCATCAGGATTCTGCGCGAATACGAACGCGGGGTAGTGTTTCGACTCGGTCGCCTGATCGGTGCTAAAGGCCCGGGCATTATTCTATTAATTCCCATAGTCGATAAGCTGCAGCGGGTTGATTTACGAACCATTACTTTTGACGTGCCCCCTCAGGACGTCATAACGAGGGATAACGTCTCCGTAAAAGTCAATGCGGTATTATATTTCAGGGTCATGGACCCCAATAAGGCCATTGTGGCCGTAGCCAATTTCTTCGAGGCCACGTCGCAGATTGCCCAAACGACCCTCCGCTCCGTTTTGGGTCAAGTTGAATTGGATGAACTTCTGTCCAATCGTGAAAAAATCAACCATGAACTGCAAAAGATAATCGATCACCAAACAGAACCGTGGGGAATCAAGGTCAGTGTGGTCGAGGTAAAAAATGTCGATCTGCCGCCCGAAATGACCCGCGCCATTGCCCGCCAGGCCGAAGCGGAACGTGAAAAGCGAGCCAAAATTATTCATGCCGAGGGTGAATTTCAGGCTTCAGCCAAGCTTGCCCAGGCTGCCGGGGTTATAGCATCACAGCCTAACGCCCTGCAATTGCGATTTATGCAAACTCTGACGGAGGTTTCGGCGGCCAAATCGTCGACCATAATTTTCCCTATGCCGATAGACCTGTTCGAGCCGTTTATTCGTGAGCGGCAAATTCTCGCCGATCGTGAAGAACACAGACGTGCCGGAGATAACGCCTAAAAATTAATTTCTCGGGAGAATCGATGATGTTGAGGATGTTACTGATGCTGCCGTTGGCAGTTTTATTATTCTTTGGCTGTTCTAAAACAGAAAACAAAAATACCGTGCCCGATACAAAAATGGTTGCACACGATTTGGAAGAATCGGCTATATCAAATGAATCGGGTTTTCAAATCTCCTGCCCGGAATTCAAGAACGGAGAGGGGATACCCGAACAATATACCTGCATGGGCGATGCAATTTCTCCGCCATTAGTAATCGAAGGCACGCCCGCCGACGCCAAATCGCTGGCGTTGATATTCGATGACCCCGATGCCCCGCGCGGGACGTTTTATCACTGGATGCTTTTTAATATTCCGCCCGACTTCGCATATTTCCCGATTGATTTCGATAACACCGAAGAGATGGCGAAGTCGCCGATTAAGGCGGCGCAGTTATACTACCCACCCTGTCCGCCGCTGGGGGAGACTCATCGTTACTATATCAGGCTGTACGCGCTGGATACGGTGTTTAACGTCGGAGATAATTTCGAGGCGGCCTACTGGGCGAAACATCTGCAGGATGAAATGCAGGGTCATATCCTGGCCGAGTCGGTTTATATGGGACGATTCAGCCGCAACAAGCTGCTTACCTATTAGCGGGAAAAGGGTCGTTAAGGTAGCTCCACAGGTACATGCAGGCCACCGTACGGTGCGGTTTCCAGCGCTGAGAGAACTTTTCGAAATCGGTCTTTTTACGTTCTATACCATAAAGCGTACTGATGGCATTCTGGATGCCGACGTCGCAGGATGGGAATATGTCCGGACGTTTGAGACGGAACATCAAGAACATCTCCGCGCTCCAGTGTCCCAGTCCTTTAACTGACGTTATCGCTTTGTAAACTTCTTCGTCGGTCATAAAAGGCAGGCCCCGAATTTTCAGCTTACCAGTTTCGACATGGTCAATAAGGTCCCGTATCGAGCGGATCTTGGCCCACGACAAGCCGGCGTCGCGAAGCTGTTGATCGGCGACTGTTTGCATTTTGGCCGGAGTGATGGTACCAGTCCCGGTAAGGTCTTTAACCCTCATAAATATGGTTCGAGCAGCCTTTCCCGATAACATCTGCCCGGCAATAATCGAAACGAACGTCTCGAAATTCATGGGTTTGCGCGGGATCGCAAACAGCTTGATTCGTCCCACGAGTTGAGCCATAATTTTGTCGGTTTTCTTTAAGAACTTTTCGCTTTCTTTAATCGAGAATACGGCGATCTTTTTCGCGGCCATTTGAACATCCTTATATTTTATTGAAAGATCCAAGAAATCTGATCTGTGAAAAGAGCGCAATCACTTTTTAAATAAAAAAGCCCCGCCTTATAAAGCGGGGCCGGATTTAAGAAATCTTTTCTAAGGTTCGTTGGGCCATAACGTTGCCCACGGGCAATAATACTGCCAGTAACCGGATAACGGCATTTCGGCGTCATCGGGCGGCAGGGAGTAGTTCCCGAACTGCCCGGCAATCATGCCGCGACGGTTGTTCATGTCATCGATGAATTTACCCCAGAATATCCCATGACCCTCTCCACACATCGGGCACATGCGCGGATCGTCATAGTACCAATATCCGTGGAACTCAAACAGTACGACGTCGAGTATCATACCGGAAACCGTCCCGGAAAACTGACCCAACGGGGAGTCGTAAGAGGCCGGACCGCTGAAAGTCCCCGAGACCATTCCCAGCGTATCATTGTTAAAATTTATCCAATAGCCTGTGATATGGCCGGTTTGGCTGGCGAAGTCGTTTTTAATCCATTGACCAACAATGGTTCCGCCCGTGCAGCTGTTTTGCCAGATTCGACGAGAATGTACAGCGACTCCGTTGCTATTGTCAGCAAGATAGGATGTATCGAGGCTGATGAGATCGCTCATATAGAACTGGAGCCTTATCTGTCCGGTTTGGAAGACCAGCATCGGTGCCGCGAAATATTCAACATCGGTCCGGACGGTTACCATAAAGCTGATACCGTCCAGGTCGTTGCTTATTTTCGATGCCCACATTGTGACGGTCGGAGAGTCGGTAATTAATATGGAATCCTGTCCCGGCTCGAAATCAATAGTGAATCTTGGCGTAACGGAACCAACGGCGTTCAGCGACAGCGACCCGGACCAATCGGTGACGGTGGTCGTTGAGGCATTGCCGAATAAGTCGCCCCACAGAAATGTCACGGCATAGACTTCGCTGTTGCAGGCAATGTCAATGGCGTTCGAATCAAAATTGGTTAACCAGTCATTGGTTAAGGCGTCGTCGTTTTCAGTCACGTATTTTTTAAGCATCTCCTGCACATAGGCAGGCGTATTTCCTGTTGTCGGATTCTGATTTTGCGAATCTTCCGGATTCGAAGATTTATCGCTGCATCCGGTTATAGCGATAAATAAAACGGCTAAGAATAAGATTGAATAGCGCATATCTTCACTCCCCATGAAAATACAGAATTTTCCCTACATTAAAAAAATACGAGTTTAGTCAGGTTTTGTCAATCTTTTGATGGGCAGAAGCGATACTATTCCATATTGCGAAAAGCTTTGATAACATCATAGGGATTTTCAACATCAAGGAGTTCCTGGCGGAAATATTCGTGCTGCAGATCCATAGACAGCTCTTTAAATACCCTTAAGTACAGGTTGTCGTCGTACGGCGGCGCGGCCATGGCGAAAAACAGCTTGACCGGCTCACCATCGAGGGCGTTGAAATCGTAACCGTGGCGGTTGCGGGCGAAGGCAATAACAAATTCCTTGGCCTGCATAGACCGCACGTGGGGCACGGCTATCCCGAGCCCGATAGCGGTCGTGGCTTTACGCTCGCGGTTGATAAAGTCGGTCAGGAGTTTGCACCGGTTGCCGGTCAGCTCGGATTTTTCCAGAATTTCAACCAGCCCGGAAAGAATTCGCTCTTTGTTGCGTTCTTTCCATTTTTCCGAGGCCGAATCTTCCGGTTCCGGCTCCTGCTCGACATTGAAGTCAAGCGAGATCAAATCTTCTCTGAAATATCTCCAAATACTCATTATTTCTTATCTATCGGATGCAACCTTTTAAAACTAAACGAATTAAAAAGTCAGTTTTTAAACTGTCAAGCGCTAAAATTGCGTTTCCATAATTTGAAATACGACTGACCCGGAAATTGTTCCTATTGACTTTCACCAGCTATTTATTTACTTTCGGGCGCCAATAAAACGTAATCTGTTTAGTCCGGCGCTCATTATGCCGAACTAAATGTATAAACGATAAAATGTTAGAAGGTGTTGATTGCCTGTATTTGAAAAAATTAAACGGACCCATACATGCGGCCAGCTGACCGCTTCCGATGTCGGCCAAAAGGTTGTCCTGAACGGCTGGGTGCAGGAATACCGTAATCTGGGCGGCCTATTGTTTATTGATATCCGCGACCGCTACGGTTTAACTCAGGTCATGCTGAATCCGCAGAAAGTCGAAAAAAGCGTATTCGAGCTGGCATCAAAAGCCCGCCATGAGTTTGTTGTGGCGGCTTCCGGGACGGTGCAAATGCGCCCCGAAGGGACTTTAAACAAGAAAATGACGACCGGTGAGATCGAAGTGGCGGTCGATAACTTTCATATTCTTTCGGAATCAAAGACGCCCCCGTTTGAAATCGTGGACGATCCCGATGCCTCGGAAGTGCTTAAGCTGGAATATCGCTATCTGGATTTACGCCGCAAACCGCTTCAGAATAAAATCCGTATGCGTCACGAGGCCTGTATGGCCGTTAGGGAATATTTGTCTTCTCAGAATTTCTACGAGATCGAAACGCCGATGCTGATGCGTTCGACTCCCGAAGGCGCGCGGGATTATGTCGTCCCCAGCCGAGTGCAGAAGGGCAAGTTTTATGCCCTGCCTCAGTCGCCGCAATTATTAAAGCAAATTTTGATGATTTCCGGGTATGATCGGTATTTCCAACTGGCCCGCTGCCTGCGCGATGAAGATCTTCGTGCCGATCGTCAGCCGGAACATACGCAAATCGACCTGGAAATGTCGTTTGTGACCAGAGACGACGTCTTTGCAGTCGGTGAAGGACTTATGCCCCATGTTTTCAAGAAAGTGCTGGGAGCGGAAGTCGAAGCGCCGTTTCCTCGATACGATTATCATACGGCGATGAATCGCTGGGGGATAGACAAGCCCGACGTGCGGTTTGGGATGGAGCTTATAGATATTACCGATATCGTCGCCGATTGCGAATTCAAGGTTTTCTCGGAAACGGTCAAAAGGGGCGGGGTGGTCAAGGCCTTATGTCTCAAAGGCGGGGCGTCATATTCGCGCAAACAGGTGGATGAGTTGACCGACGTCGCCAAAAACTTCGGAGCGGGCGGCCTGGCATACATATTAAAAGCTCCTGAAGGTGATAAGTCACCTGTTCTGAAATTTATCGGTGAATCAATCAAGGATAAGATTTGCGAGAAGGCCGAGGCTCATGAAGGCGATGCCGTGTTTATCATTTCAGATAAAAAACTCAAGACGGAAAGCATCCTCGGGCAGTTGCGTATTTATCTGGGCAAGAAGCACAAATTGATTCAAAAGGACCAATGGAAATTTCTCTGGATCACACATTTCCCGCTTTTCGAATATAATGAAGATGAGGATCGTCTTGATGCTATGCACAATATCGTGTCGTTGCCGGTTGAAGAAGAAATTCATCTGCTTGAAGAAAGCTCCGACCTGCCCATAAGCGACGTGGATCATCCTCTGCGCAAGATCAGAGCCGACCAGTACGATCTGGTGTTGAACGGCATGGAGTTGGGTTCAGGAAGTATCCGCGTGCACCGCCGTGATATTCAACAAAAGATATTAAATATCCTGGGTATGTCCGATGAACGGGCCGAAAAGATGTTTGGATTTTTGCTGAAGGCGCTGGAATACGGCGCTCCGCCGCATGGCGGGATCGCGCTCGGTATGGACCGGATCGTCATGCAACTGACCGGGGCGGAAAGCCTCCGCGATGTCATCGCTTTTCCCAAAACGGCCTCGGCACAGTCCCTTATGGACGGAGCCCCATCGGACCTTGATCCGGAACAATTGGTGGAACTCGGTTTGACGATTACGGGTTCAAAATCTTAGGTGGTACGGAGACATTTTGAACGATAAAGTAACTGAGACATTTAACCTGGGTGATATTGACCCCCGTCTCATCTTTGGACAAAACGACAAGAACCTGCGAACCATCGAACGCGCCTTTCCTCTGAATATTGTTGTGCGTGGTGATATAGCTATTATTGAAGGCGAGGCATCGCAGGTCAAAAAAGTCACCCGTTTGTTTCGTGATCTGCTTGATCGGGTGAGGCAGGGAGAATATATTAACGACCAATATTTAAATTACTCCATAGAATCTATTATGGTTGACGGGGTTGCGCCGGCGCAGGAATTGGGCAACGGCAATCATCTGGCCGGTTTGAAAAAGCCGTTTTTAAAGCCCAAAACGATCGGTCAAAGGAAATACCTCGACGCTATCCTCAACAAGGACATCGTCTTTTCTATCGGTCCGGCCGGGACGGGCAAAACCTATCTGGCCGTCGGTGAAGCGGTGGCGGCGCTTAAGGATAAGCGTGTCAATCGAATCGTGCTGGTTCGCCCGGCGGTGGAAGCCGGAGAATCGCTGGGCTTTCTGCCGGGCGATATTCGGGCCAAAGTCGATCCATATTTGCGGCCGGTTTATGACGCCCTGCACAACATGCTGCCTCCCGAGAAAATACAAAAATATATCGAACTGGGCATTATCGAGATCGTCCCGCTTGCTTTTATGCGGGGGCGGACGCTTGATAAGACGTTTGTCATCCTCGATGAGGCTCAGAATACGACCCCCGGGCAGATGAAGATGTTTTTGACCCGTCTCGGAGCGGATTCCAAGGCCGTAATAACCGGCGACGTTACCCAGATAGACCTTGCCAAAGATAAAAAATCAGGTTTGATTATAATTCAAGGTATTCTGGTCGATATCGAGGGTATTGAATTTGTTTATTTGAGCGACAGGGATGTCGTTCGTCATCCTCTCGTGCAAAAGATTATCCGCGCTTATGAAGGTTATGAGAGGAATATGCGAAAGGAGTCGGGGGATAAATAATCCCCGCCAATGTATAAAATTCTCCTTCGCCTGAAAAGGCTGATAAAACGTCGTTTAAAAATCAAGGCCGAAACCCGGCAGGTAATCGAAACCGGACCCCGGAATAAATTTTATAAGACCGTGATGCTTATACTGGCGGCCGGGCTTTTGTCTTTCATTTATCCGGCCGACGAGGTTTTTTATCCTCTGGACTATCCTCGCAAGGGTGAAATTGCGGTCGAGGATATTATTGCTCCTTTTCAGGTGACGGTTTACAAAACCGACGCCGAACTTCGGGAAGAGCGTCAGGATGCCGCCGATGCCGTCCCTATTATAGTAGAATACAGCCAGAACGTTGTCGATTCGGCCACGGCGCGTTTCGAACAGTTTATGACTCTGATGAAAAAAAGGTCGTCAACGTTTAATAAAACGCTTTCGGGGCACAACTTCGATCCGCATCAGGTCGACAGCCTGATCAACGCCGTCCAGGATAGTGTTTCACGGGCATTCCCGGTGGTTGACTCATCGGTTGTCCGGCGACTTTTATTCGACAGTAATTTAAACCTGGTCGACAAAGTCATTCGCGAAGTACTGGAGAATTCCATCTATTATTATGGAGTAATTTCCGATCTGGAGACTCTTCCGACGACAAAAAACCGGTCGGTTGTCATCAAAATGGATGACCGTGAAATTTACCAGGTGCGTGATAAACTGCTGGATTCATATCGCGCCAATCGAGCTTTCCGGCTGGCTTTGCGACAGCGATCATTGTCAGATTCCATAGACGTCGATTTGTGTTATGACCTGGGTCGGCGGTTTATAGTCCCCAACCTGTCCATGAACATTGTCGAGATGCAGTCGCGCCGGGAAGAGGCCATGGCGGAAATCTCGAAAGTGAGCGAAGTCATCAACGCCGGTGACGTCATCGTTCAGGCCGGAGCGCGCGTGGAGGAAAAGCAGGAGCGGGCTTTAAAGGAGATTTTCCGACAGGAGGAATCGCGCCTGCGCAAGGAGGGGTGGTACAGGCCGTTTGTCCCGGCTCTGGCAAGATTCATACTGATACTTGCGATATTCGGATTTTTGTACGTATACCTGTATAATTTCCATCCTCTCATTTTCGGCTCGAATCCCAAATTGCTTGCGATATTTCTGGCTTATGGGGTCAGCCTGCTGCTGATATATATATCGAGAATAGTCGAAACGAATATGGATTTGTCCTTCTATATATATCCGCTGGCGATTTTACCAATTTTGTTAACCGTGCTGTTTAACGCCAGGGTCGGTATCTTCGGGACCATCATGCTGGCCGTCATGCTGGGCATATTGCACCGTTTTAATTTCTCGCTGACCATAGTTACGGTGTTCATCGGCATGGTTGCCTCGTATTCGACCCGCCGCGTCAGGCATCGTACCGAATTTTTCAGAACCTCGATATACCTGGCTTTGACATATGTCCTTCTGATCTTGTTGTTCGATACGTTTGAAATCTCGCCGGCGGGGAATATGACCGGTCTTATGGGCCAGGGCTTGTTTGTAGCCATTGTTTCTCCTCTGCTGGCTATGGGTATACTGCCGTTTTTCGAATCTTTGTTCGGATTTACGACCGATCTTACTCTCCTGGAGCTGTCCGATCTAAACAATCCTCTGTTGAAACGGCTGGCTATGGAAGCGCCGGGTACCTATCACCATTCGATTCTGGTCGGTAACCTGGCCGAAGCGGCCGCCAAGGCCATTGACGCCAATCCGCTTTTGGCCCGGGTGGGAGCGTACTATCACGACATCGGCAAAATGGAAATCCCCGAATATTTTGTAGAAAATCAGCTTGGCATAAAGTCAAAACACGACAGTTTGACTCCAAGTGTGTCGGCCATTATATTATCCTCGCACGTCAAGAAAGGTCGACTTTTGGGAGAAGAGGCAGATTTGCCGGACGAGGTTTTGAATTTTATCGAGGAACATCACGGGACCATGGTCATGTCATATTTTTATAATAAGGCCAAAGAGCAGGGTGATGAGCCCCCGGACGATGAGGATTATCGGTATCCCGGTCCGAGACCCCGGACGCGGGAGACGGCTACAGTTATGCTGGCCGATTCGGTGGAAGCCGCCAGCCGGACCTTGACCGATCCGAAACCGGCACGTATCCGAAACCTCGTGCAGAATATTATTAACGACCGCTTCCAGTCCGGTGAGTTTGAAGAGTGCCCTCTGACCCTTAAGGACCTGGCGAATATACGCGAATCGTTCGTGCAGATATTGATAGGGGTTTTCCACCATAGAGTGGCCTATCCGAAAAAAGAAGAGAAAGTATGAGGCTGCAGATAATATCCGAATCCGATACACGCGTCCCGCGAAAGAAAATTGCCCGGCTTATTCAACTGATCGATGAGGAAGAAGAGCCCCCCGGCAGTACGGTCAATATAATCTTCACCCGCGACCGAAAAATCGCGTCGTTGAATCGCAAATATCGGGGACACGCCGGCGCGACCGACGTATTATCTTTCAATATCGACGATGGTGACGGCCCCGATGCAGTCCTTGGCGAGATATATATTTCAACCGGTATCGCCCGGAAAAATCTCAAGACATTCGGCGGGACAATTCAATCCGAAATAATTCGTCTGTGCTGCCACGGTATGCTTCATCTGCTCGGGTACGACCATGCCAAACGAAAAGACAGGGAGATCATGCAAAAACGGGAAGAATACTTTCTGGAGAAACTAAACCGATGTTAATGGCGATCTATATCATTTGCATTATAGGAATATATTATGCCGGGTATAAGTTCGGACTGTACTCATCGGCTTTGTATATGGAACCGGAAGAGATCGATGAGTTTTCGTCGCGTTTGTCTCCATTTACGAAAAACAACCTCAACCGGCTTTTCGAAAGCCCCAGGCAGATTCTCCGGCTGGCGATGCTGGTCAAGTCTTTCGCTCTCGTATTGTTGTCATTTTTTGCGATTCTTATCGGCCAACTGGTGATATATGATTTTCATCTCAATCCGGCGGCGGCCATGTTCGTGGCGCTGCTGATCGTTTGGATTTTGCACGTCCTGTTTTTTGAATATCTCCCGCGGAGAAGATCGATTCGGCAAATCGACCAGAAGACGGTCAGGTTTTTACCGTTTCTCGGAATTATATTTTTTATTTTCAGGCCGCTTCTTAAATACTATAGCCGGTTGTTCGTGACTGATATCAACGCGAAAATTACAGAAGAGCAGAAAGAAGACATCGTCGAGCGCGCGATAGAATCCTTGGCCGATCAGGCCGGGGCGGGGGAGCCGATTGTCGAAGAAGATGAAAAAGAGATGATCGGGCAGATTTTCCAGCTCGACGTCACCGAAGTGCGCGAGGTGATGGTGCCGCGCATGGATATAGTCGGGATTCCCAAAACGGCTACCTATGAAGACATTCGCTCCAAGGCTCGCGAAGTCGGCTATTCGCGCTACCCGGTTTACGATGAAACGCCCGATAAGGTCATAGGGGTTTTATACATAAAAGATATCTTCCACGATCCCCGAAGCCAGAGCGGATCGTTCGATGTTACCCATTTCATGCGCAAGCCGTATTTTGTGCCGGAAAGTAAAATTATCAGCGATCTTCTGGCCGATTTCAAGGCCAACAAAATCCATATAGCCATAGCCATCGATGAATACGGAGGTACGGCCGGTCTGGTGACACTGGAAGATATTCTTGAGGAAATTGTCGGCGAGATTCAGGACGAATACGATTCCGAACCACTGCCGATTATGAAACTGTCCGATAATTCCATACAGGTTGATGCTGCGGTTTCGGTCGAAAAGCTACTTGAAGAATTCAACCTCGATTATAATAACAATGAGTTCGAGACCATAAGCGGCCTGATATATGATCTGGTTGGGTCGGTTCCATCGGCGGGAACCAAAATCAAGTGGAAAGATATTATTTTCGAGATAGTCGATATCGACGGCCAGCGGATTAACACAGTCAAAGCCTGGGTCAAGAAAAGCGCCGAAATCTGACCTGGAAAACCCATTTTTCTTCCATAATTTGTTTTTAATAGACTTTTTTTGAACAAATTGATAAGCTTGACAATGCTCACCTTTAATATTTCGAAAATTGGTGCGTATGGTATATTTATCAATTCCCGATCCGATAATATTTATGGCCTTTATTAGGAGGTTAAGAAAGTGACCAAAACCAAAGAAGATGTCCTTCGGATTATTGACGAGCAAAATGTCCGCTACATCCGGCTGAACTTCACCGACATACTCGGACGACTGAAAGGTATGTCGATAACGCGCAGTGAAATCGAACAGGTTTTGAATCAGGGACAGGGCTTTGACGGTTCTTCGATTGAGGGCTTTGTTCGCATAGAGGAATCCGACCTGGTAGCGGTACCTGACCTCCGCACGTTTCGAATTATTCCCTGGGAAATCGGCGGGGAAAAGACGGCTATCATGTTTTGCGATATACAGATGCCCGATGGGTCACCGTACGACGGCGACCCTCGCTATGTGTTCAGAAAAACATTGAAGCGCGTTGAAGACAAGGGCTGGACCTATTACCTCGGTCCGGAACTGGAATACTTCTATTTCAAGACCGATATGGATCCGGAAATTATCGACACCGGCGGCTATTTCGACTACACGTCGGTCGACCTCGGAACCGTCGTTCGCAAGAAGACAACAACCGCATTGGAAATTATGGGCATTCCGGTCGAATGTTCGCACCATGAAGTCGCACCAAGCCAGCAGGAAATCGACCTGAAATATCAGGAAGCGCTGGTCATGAGCGACTTCACCCAGATATATAAGTTTGTTGTCAAAGCCATTGCCGCCCAGAACAATATTTATGCTTCGTTCATGCCCAAGCCGATTTTCGGCGAGAACGGTTCAGGGATGCATACCCATATGTCATTGTTCAAAGGCGAGAGCAATCTGTTTTTCCAGCGTGATGACCCCTATCAGCTTTCACAAATAGGCCGCAGCTTCCTCGCCGGACTATTGCGCCATGTACGTGAATTCACCCTGATAACCAACCAATGGGCTAATTCGTACAAGCGTCTTGTGGCCGGGTATGAAGCTCCCGTCTATATCTCATGGGGAAGGCGCAATCGCTCCAGCCTGGTAAGAGTGCCGGTATTCGATATCGGGCGCGAGAAATCGGTCCGGGTGGAACTTCGTTCCGCCGATCCGGCGTGCAACCCCTATCTGGCCTTTGCCTGTATGCTGGCCGCCGGCCTTAAAGGTATTGAAGAAAATTATGAGCTCCCGGCTCCGATCGAAGAAAACATTTTCCAGATGAGTGAAAAGAAGCGGGCCGAACTCAATATCGGCTCACTACCTGATTCACTCGAAAATGCCATTGCCGTTATGGAGCAGTCGGAATTGGTCAAGGAAACTCTGGGCGAGCACCTCTTCAATAAGATAATTGCCAATAAAAAAGTCGAATGGGATGAATATCGAATTCATGTCAGTCGGCACGAAATAGACAAATATCTGCCGTTTCTATAATTCATTGGCCTGACGGCCCCTGGATATTATTTTGTGAAGCGCCGCGCAATACATGTTGTGCGGCGTTTGCCGTTTTTTATTCCAGAAATTTCCGGAGTAATTCGAATTCGATATTGACTAAAGAGCGATCATTGTTAAAATATACCTTTCCGGGCAACCGGAGAAATTAAATAATGAACAACCGCTCGGGTTATGATGGTTGTAAACAAACATGAATTCAAAAGCCAAAATAGCAGTTTTCCTTTCCGGAGGAGGCACCAATCTTCAGTCGCTGATCGATGCTTCGCACGACGGCAGACTGTCCGGCGAAATAGCCCTGGTCATCTCCAATCATGAAGAAGCGTACGGTTTGCAGCGGGCAACAAAGGCCGGCATTGATACATTTGTTTATAAAATTAAGAACTATGAGACGAAAGAAGAAGCCCACACCGATTTGATGGCTATGCTGGAACAATATAAGATTGAATATATCGCGCTGGCCGGTTATTTGAAGCTTCTGCCGCCGCCGGTCATAAAGAAATTCAAAAATAGAATCACCAATATCCACCCGGCGCTGTTGCCCAAGTACGGGGGCAAAGGGATGTACGGCCACAACGTCCATGAAGCGGTTATCGCCAATGGCGAATTCGAATCGGGAGCGACGGTTCATCTGGTGGATGAAATCTACGACAACGGCAGAATTCTAGAACAAAAAAAGGTCCCGGTGCAGCCCGATGATACTTCCGATTCTCTGGCGGCCCGGGTTTTGAAAATAGAACATGAATTATATCCTTTGGCTTTGGACAATTTGATAAGAGGTAAATATGCTTAATACTGAGAAGACCCTTCTGAAAACCGAAATTAAAGAATATCCGCTGTTCGCGCGGGGTAAAGTGCGCGACGTCTATGATCTCGATGACAAGCTTCTGATCGTCTCGACCGACCGTATCAGCGCTTTTGACGTGATCCTGCCCAATGGCCTGCCCGGCAAGGGCCGCATCCTGACGCAGATGTCTCTGTTTTGGTTCGATTTTTTGAAAGACGTCGTCGATTCGCACCTGATTACAGCCGACATCATGCAGATGCCGGAACCGCTGCATAAGTACCAGGAGCTTCTCGACGGCCGCACCATGCTGGTGCATAAGGCGAAACGAATAGACATTGAAGCGATCGTCCGTGGCTATATTTCCGGTTCGATGTGGAAAGAACTGGACGCGGCCAGAAAAGGTGGAAGCAACACTGTCCACGGATTCAAATTCTCCCCGGATTTGGTAGAGTCAAGTAAGCTGCCGGAGCCGATTTTTACGCCGTCGACCAAGGCCGAAAAAGGCCACGATGAAAATATATCCTTCGATCAAATGGTGGAAATAATCGGTCCGGAGACGGCCCAGCTCTGCCGCGACAAAGCTATTGCCATTTATAAAAAGGCGGCCGACTTTGCTCTGACCAAAGGTATAATTATTGCCGATACGAAATTCGAGTTCGGTTTCCTCGGAGATAAGTTCATTTTGATCGACGAGGTTCTGTCTCCGGATTCTTCGCGGTTCTGGCCCGCCGATCTTTACACCCCCGGTAAAGGACAGCCGTCGTTCGATAAGCAGATAATCCGCGACTATCTTACCACTCTGGATTGGGATAAAACACCTCCGGGACCGGAACTGCCTGAAGAGATAGCACAAAAATCGGTGGCCCGCTATGCCGAGGCCGCCAGCATGTTGACGGGAAGGACCCTATGAGCGACAAAATAAAAATCAAACGAG
>CAZMWI010000066.1:0-15568 GCA_964569945.1 uncultured Ignavibacteriaceae bacterium | reverse complement strand
AGGGCGTCTGCCGGTCACAAAATGGTACGAACAAAGCCAATTTTTTATAAGGCATACCGTGGCATTGGATTATCTGTGCCAAAACAGGCCCTATATGCCGTAAAAATCAGGGGGTAAAATATAAGATCGGTAGTGAATTTGTCGGGGACGTGGGACAATTCGGTGTGGGTGGCCCGCCCAAATCGGCAGGAAGGAGTTCCTGCCGACGCAGAAGAAACATTCAAATCGATTCAATATTTCACGAATTTCTTGGGGATACGTCTAAAATATTAGGGGATTGAATATCTTATTTAAAAGGAGGGTTCTAATGAATATTATACACAAAATAGAAAAAGCAGTGGCCATTGGCTTGGCCGTGGTTTTGATACTTGGTATAGCTATGGGATGCAGCGAAAAGAGAGCTCCGACCGAAGGAGTCAAAATCAATTCTGCTGAAATAATTCACTTTAGAACGATAGAGGATGCCGCAAACGCTGCACGGGCTTACGTGAATGACAGCGATTTTGTTGTCATTGATTCTATGGTTGGCCTGCGTTTTAAAAATTACTATTATATAACGCTTAAGTCTAAATATGATTCGATAAGGACTATCTGCGTCGCAAATGATCCTAATTTGAATCCCTATGATCTATATATAGTTGATGGGGTTAGGATAAGTGATTGATATATTCTTGTCGCGCTATCGGGAACCCATTCCCGACAGAATACGTAGGTTTTTTAAGGAGCGGCAGGAAAGGGCTCCTGCCGTCGCGGTATAATGACATCAATTAACGAATTATCATATTTGAGTAAGGTTCGAAAGTTTCGGCAATTGGCCGCAAAGGCCCTTGAAGCTTACCCAATAGCTGATCCGAATTTTAAACTCGTCAGGGTGGCGGGCAATATAGTTTTCCGTGTTTATTCTCCAAGCTGTGCAAAAAACTCCGCATTGGGCAACCCATACGAATATGGCCAGTATCTTCTGCGTATCCATGACCCCGGTGAACAAGCGGCAGATGCCGTTGAATTGGAAATGAGATGGCTGGAGGCGATTTGTGAGGATACAAATGTGCCTGCACCCCAGCCCGTCCGGAATCTTGACGGTAATTTAACAACCAGTTGTATGATTCCCGAAATACCAGGGTCGCGCACGTGCACAATTCTCCGCTGGCTTAAGGGGCGTCGTATTTCGGCAAACATCCGCCCGCATCACTTCCACGCTCAGGGTCAGGCAATGGCACAGTTACACGTTCATGCGGCGAAATGGAAACCGCCCAAAGGTCTTAACAAACGCCACTTCGATTATAATGGACTATTCAAGGATAATGCCGGGGCCAAATTAGCCAATGAAGCAGTATGGCCGCTTCTGCCGAAAAAATTATTTCGGCCCTATACAACGATTGCCCAAAAGACAAAGCTAATCATGGATACATGGGGCAAAGGCAGCGATGTCTATGGACTGATTCACGGCGATTGTGGCGTAGACGCTAATGTACTATTCTGGAAAGGCAATGCCCATATCATTGATTTTGATGGTTCCGGTTTTGGTTATTATCTGTATGACTTGGCACTTGCTCTGGAGCATTGCTGGGAAGACAAGAATTATGGAAATTACAGGGATGCTTTGCTAAAAGGATATTCGAATTTCCGTTCCATATCTGACAATCAATTAATAAAAATGGATTTGTTCCGGGCGGCTTTTTATGTCTATATGGGCTTGTGGACAATCGCCATGGATCAATCCTACCCAAATTCGCCGAACAAATCGGCTCGCCATGCAAAATGGCTTAAATATGGGCTGAGATTTATAACGAAGTGCATCAATTAGAGCTAAAATCACGCACCTTCGAGAATCCTTTCCCGACAGCATCCATGGGGCTATCAAAAAGCGGCAGGAAAGGACTCCTGCCGCCGCAAATATATAACGTTACTTTCGATTATCTTATCGACACCCGACGACCATTTCAGCTAAAAGCAAATCGGCTCGGGGCCGGGGGGCGTAGAATATTTGTAATCGATCAAATACAATATATCCAGCAGGTCTATGTTTTCGTCCATATTGACATCGGCGGCATCCCAATGCATCGGGGCCGGCCCAAGTGGATTCGTATACCTGAAATCTATCACGTATAGAATATCCAGCAGATTCACCAAACCATCGCCCGTAGCATCACCGCACACAATACAGGCACTTCCGACTCCGTCACCGTCATGGTCTTCCTGTCCGGGGTTGTACGTCCCGGGGCAATTGTCGCCAAAATCGACAACGCTATCTTCATCATCGTCTTCAAAATGACTGGCCGGAAACATTGTGATGAAGGCATCGCCGTCCCACTCGGAACCGGAACCACCATTATAGTCGGTATCAAAGGCACCGGGCGAGGTCGGGAAATTGATCGAATTGGTCGTTCCTGAAACGTAAAGATCGCCGTTCGAGTTCAATGCCATTGACTGCACGGATTCCTGCCCGTAACCACCGAGAAAAGTCGATGACACCAATGACGACAAATCCGATGTGAAGCAGCTAACGGTTCCGTCGCCACCGTACTGAAAGCTGCCGCCGTTAATAGTAATATCAAAGCTGCCTGCCCGAGTCGGGAAATCGGGGGAGCTGACGTTGCCGCCTATATATATCCTGCCTGCCTCGTCAGATAAAATGGGCGAGACATTATCAAATCCGCTTCCACCTACAAAAGTCGAGGCGATCAGGGTTTCGAGCGATCCGTCGAGAAAACTTATGAACATGTCGTCCCCCGCGTCCGCACCGCCTACTCCGGTATAAGTTGTACTAAAAGCTCCTGCGGACATCGGGAAATCGGGCGAAGCGGTATGACCGGCGGCACAAATCTGTCCACCCGCCACGAAAGTGATATTATATATCCAGTCATTGGCCTGCCCGCCCAGATAGGTCGATGCCGTCAGCGAAGATAAATCATTGCTCAGTCTGCTGATAAATCCATCGCCGCCATACGAGCCTCCCTGAAAATTCTCGATAAATGCTCCCGGGGATACAGGGAAATTCGAGGAATTCGTAGTGCCGCCGACATATATGTTGCCATCGGTATCGATATCCAAATAACCCCCGTCTTCCCAATCGACACCGCCCAGAAATGTCGAAGCGAGCAGAATAGTCAAATCCGGCGTAAATTTCGAAATAAAGATGTCACCTCCCCAGGCCATTGATCCGGTCCCATTATATGAAACGTCGTACGCCCCGGCCACAACCGGGAATGATGCATTCCGGGTATAACCGGCAATGAAAATGTTCCCATCACCGTCAATTGCGATCGAATTGACTTCATCGTATCCGGGCGAGCCTAGATATGTGGCGGCTATCAATGTACTCAGGTCTCCTGAAAGTTTGGCAATGAAGACGTCCTGATCGCCGGACCGGGTCGATTGATAGGCTCCCGGTGTGGTCGGAAAATTAATTGAGGTCGTTTGTCCGGCAATAATAACGTTTCCGGAACCATCCAGCACCAGAGAGACATTCCTCATCTGGTATTCTGAACCGCTTCCGCCCAAAAAGGTTGAAGCTATCAGAGTAGATAGGTCGGCACTCAGCAAAGACACGGCAATATCGCCGTTGCCGTTATAACTCGTATCAAAAGCCGTCCCGGTTCGGGGAAAATCCGGGGACTGCGTTCGGCAAACGATGTAAATATCCCCCGCTTCGTCTATTTTCATGGCTCCTATCGATGCGTTATCGAAGGCAGATCCGCCGAGGAAAGTCGATTTGATTGAATCAGCCCGGGTAAACTCAAACGGCGTTATTGAAATCGCACAAAATAAAATAAATGCCATAAAGACGGTGGAAAAAATCGATCGAAATTTCATAGTTCCTCCATTTTGAGCGGCCAAGGCTTATCACGCCCGGGGTGACGTTTTGTGATTTGATATTTTACTCCTGAGGGTACCCACCAAAACTCGAGCCGGCGAAATCTTTGCGCACCGGATGAAAGACGTCGACCACCTTACACTCCGAAATCACTTTGCCGGAATGCACCACGTTGGGGGCCAGAACCATCGCGTTGCCCGGAACCAGACGGTGCGCCTGACCGTCGACCACCAGTTCCATTTCACCCTCGATGACGTTGACTACCTGCTCGTGATAGTGCGAATGCTCGGGGATAATCGCCCCGGTTTTGAGGACGACGTGCATTACAGTCAGTGTGTCGGCCGTCACGGCTCGTCCGGTTATGCCCTCGGCGATGGTCAGCTCGGGCATATTTTCCAAGTCCACGAATCCCATATTGAAATCTCCCTGTATTTGATCGGTTCTTTATTAGACGAAAATATTAGCCATTTGCCCAGTTTTTTTTCAAATCCCATCAAAATGCGATACGGATTTCGGATTTGTCCCGCTTCCGTGCGTATAAATAATCCATTGACAATTGGGCGGTTTTGGGGTTTTTTGATAGATTCTGTAAGATACGGGATTTTTGACATATAGGAGTATATAATGGGACTGAATTTAGCCGAAAAAATCATTTCCGAGCATCTTGTCACCGGGAACATGAAACCCGGCGGAGATATGGCTATTAAAATCGACCAGACCCTGACTCAGGACGCCACCGGAACGATGGCGTACCTCCAGTTCGAGGCGCTGGGTCTCAAGAAGGTCAAGACCGAGCTTTCGGTTTCATACGTAGATCACAACATGCTTCAGGCGTCGTTCGAAAATGCCGACGACCACCAGTACCTGCAGTCGGTGGCTTCCAAATACGGTATATATTTCTCGCGACCCGGCAATGGAATCTGCCACCAGGTGCACCTCGAACGTTTCGGCGCACCGGGCAAGACTCTTCTCGGCTCCGATTCGCACACGCCGACCGGCGGCGGTCTCGGGATGATTGCGATCGGTGCGGGCGGGCTCGACGTGGCCTGCGCGATGGGCGGCGGCCCGTTCTATATGAAAATGCCGAACGTCATAAACGTCCATCTGACCGGCTCACTGAAGCCGTTTGTTACGGCTAAAGACATCATTCTCGAAGTCCTGCGCATTCTGTCCGTCAAAGGCGGCGTGGGAAACGTCATCGAATATGGCGGCCCCGGGGTGAAAACTCTGACCGTTCCGCAGCGCGCGACAATCACCAACATGGGCGCCGAACTGGGCGCGACGACGTCGGTGTTTCCGTCCGACGAAAAAACCCGCGACTTTTTGAAACTCCAGAAGCGGGCCAATGTCTGGCGTAAACTGGAAGCCGACCCCGACGCCGAATACGTCCGCGTCGTGAAAATAAATCTCGACAAGCTCGAGCCGCTTATCGCTCAACCCCACTCGCCGGACAATGTAATCGCGGTCAAAAAACTCAAAAATATGAAAGTCGACCAGGTTTGTGTCGGCAGCTGCACTAATTCATCGTACAATGATCTCATGGCGACCGCCCGCCTGATGAAGGGCAAGAAAGTCTCCCCGAGCGTCTCGATGACGGTCACCCCCGGATCGAAGCAGGTCTTCGAGGCCATCGCGGGCAACGGCGCCCTGACCGATATCATCGCCTCGGGTGCGCGCGTCATCGAAAGTGCCTGCGGTCCCTGCATCGGCATGGGCCAGGCCCCCAATTCGGGCGGTGTATCGGTGCGCTCGTTCAACCGCAACTTCCCCGGCCGTTCCGGCACGAAAGACGCCAACGTCTATCTGGCCAGTGTCGAGACCTGTGTTGCCGCGGCTTTGACCGGAAGCATCACCGACCCGCGCAAGCTGGGCAAGTACCCCCGGATAACAATGCCCAAGACGATCAAGATCGACGATTCCGGTATCATTGCCCCGTCAAAAACTCCGGCCAAAGTCGAAGTCAAGCGCGGACCGAATATCGCGCCGCTTCCGATCAACAAACCTCTCGCCGAAAAAATCGAAGGCGAGGTTCTGCTTAAGGTCGGCGATAACATTACCACCGACCATATTATGCCTGCCGGAGCCAAAGTGCTTCCGTTGCGGTCGAACATACCCAAAATCGCCGAGTTCGTGTACTATCAGGTCGATCCCGATTTCGCGAAACGCGCCAAAGAAAAAGGTGGCGGGTTTATAGTCGGCGGCGATAACTACGGACAGGGCTCTTCGCGCGAACACGCCGCTCTGGCCCCGATGTATCTCGGAATCAAAATGGTCGCGGTCAAGGGCTTCGCGCGAATCCACCTGGCCAACCTGATCAATTTCGGAATCGTCCCGGCCGTCTTTGCCGACCCCTCGGATTACGACAAAATTGACCAGACCGACGTTCTCGAAATGCCCAACGCCAAGAAAGAGGTGGCCGACAGTCCGACCCTGACTCTGGTTAACAAGACCAAAAACCAGACGTACACCATGAAAATCGACCACCTGGCCGAGCGGCATCGCAGGATCATCATCGCGGGCGGCCTGCTGAACTTCACGAAGTCAGGGGGCAAATAAACGATGGAAACCGCATCGGAGGTAAAACTTACCCCGTTTTATGAATATCATCTGGAGATGGGGGCCAAAATGGTTCCCTTCGCCGGGTACTTGATGCCAATCCAGTACACCGGCATCACCGAGGAACATCTGGCCGTACGGAAAAACGTCGGGCTTTTCGACCTGTCGCACATGGGTGAGTTTTTCGTCTCCGGCCCCGGCGCGCTGGACTTCCTGCAGAAAATGACGACCAACGACGTCGTGGCACTTAACCCCGGTCAGATTCAGTACTCGTGCATGTGCTATGAAAACGGCGGGATTGTCGACGATCTTCTGGTCTATCGCCTGCCCGATAAGTACATGCTGGTGGTCAACGCCGCCAATCTTCAGAAAGACTGGGACTGGTTGCTGTCACACAAGCCTGAAAGCGTCGAGATGGTCAACAAATCGGACGATTACGGCCTTCTCGCGATACAGGGTCCGAACGCGCAGGCGGTTATTTCGGAAATGTCATCGTACGATTGCGAAACGATGCCTTACTACAATGTCGCAACAATCAAAATCGGCGAGCACGACGTACTGGTATCGCGAACGGGATACACCGGCGAGGACGGATTCGAGATGTACATCCCCAACGAACAGTGCGCGGATTTGTGGTCGGATACCATCGCCGCAGGGAAAAAGCACGGCATGAAACTAATCGGCCTCGGGGCCCGCGATTCATTGCGGCTGGAAATGAAAATGACCCTGTACGGTAACGATATTGACCAAACGACGACTCCTATCGAAGCGTCGCTGGCCTGGATTGTCAAACCCGACAAGGGTGATTTTATAGGGCGCGACGTGCTTGTCAAACAAAAGGAAGAGAAACCGTCGCGACGTTTGATCTGTCTCGAAATCGAAGGCCGGGCTTTCCCTCGTCACGGCTATGAGCTAATCCACGAGGGTGAAGTGGTCGGGCAGGTGACATCGGGCACGGTTTCCCCGTCGCTGGGCAAACCGATCGCGATGGGCTATCTCAAACGGGAACTGACCGGTTTGGGCAATCGGGTCGAACTGAAAATACGCGACAAGCTGTTTGGAGCGGTCGTGGTCAAACCACCGTTTTATAAACAAGGATCGCACAGGTAATGAATATCGATCTATATATCATACCGGGGAAGCACAAAGAGCGGAGATTTGAAAACCGGACTGTCGTCAATATAGACATTCTTCGGGCTTCAACCACTATCTGTAAGGCGCTCAAGGAAGGAGCGCGGGCGGTGATACCGGTCGAAGAATCCGATGAAGCAGCCGAAATGCGGCAGAAAATAGGCCACGATGATGCCCTACTGGCCGGAGAGCGGGGCGGCCTCAAAATCGAAAATTTCGATCTGGGCAATTCCCCTTTTGAGTTTAAAGAAGACATAATTAAAGGCAAGACGATCATCATGACCACGACCAACGGCACCCGCAGTTATAAAGCGTCGGTGTCGTCGACATACAGCCTGACCGGAGCCTTCGTGAACATTTCAGCCGTCACCGATTTCGTGGCGCACACTGATATCGACACGTCCATCCTGTGCGCCGGAAACGACGGAGATTTTTCGATCGAGGACGCTCTCTGTGGCGGCATGCTAATCTACAAACTGATCCACGAAAAGGGCCGGGGAGTCAGTCTGAACGACGCTGCCGGGCTGGCGCTGATGCTGTATGAAAACAACCGGAACGATTTAAACAAGGCTGTTTCGAATGGTGAGCACGGGCGTCTTCTGGCCGAAATCGGGTTTGCCGAGGATGTGCGGCTGGCCTCTATACCGGATTCGCTTCCGATCCTGCCTATATATAAAGATAATCGTATTGTTCTCAATGACGTTTGATATGTATAAGAAATAACATGATCATGAGAAAATTGCTATTAACAACGATATCCGCCTTAATTTTGCTGTTTTTGAGTTTTTGTCCTGTCTCGGCGCAGACGGCCGACGGGCTCGAACTGGAACTGATTGTCCGCCAGAAACCGGCCTATCTGGACAAGTATTTCGAGGTAACCCGGGACACGGCCGACATCATTATCGGGACATCGCAGAATATATTCATCACGAACATGAGCCTGAATATAAACGTCACCGACGCCGATTCCAATGCCGCAGAGTTCGATCTTCATCTGGTTACGCTCGGATCCAAGCCGTATAACACCGCCGAGCGGTTTCATATTGAATACAATCTCCCCGCCCGTATCGAAAACATACCCGGCAAAGAGGGCTCGGTCTATCAGCTTTTGGTAAGCCCCAGGAGTAAAATAGAACTCGATACGGCGGGATGCTCGTATGGTCTGGAAAAGGACTTTCCTTTCAAATCCGATCCCAGTGCCAATTTTGAATATTATTTCATTCCCAATACACTTGCTGATTTCCGATGGAATTCGCTCAAATCGTACCTCGAAGCCGAATTCACACAATACGAGAAGCTGTTCAATCTGTCGCTGAGCAATCGCATAAACCTTTTTTTGTATCCGTGCCCTATGAAAAACATACACTGGGACAAACGCTTCGGATACATGATTGACCCGGCGCGGAACACGATTTATGCCATATACAACCACTCTTTCATATCGAGCGAATCAATCCTGGCCAATATGTATGCGCTATTGCGCCTGTGGGGCTATGCACCCCCGTTTATACTGGAAGGGCTGGGCGGTTATCTTGATTTCAATACTTACGAAATGAAAAAGATCATGGCCAAAGGGGAAGCCCCTGAAATTAAGGATATACTGACGTCTTCGGGATATTACGCCGCCAATCCGCATGTCGCCGAAGTTACGGCCGGGTCGTTTGTCAAGTACCTGGCTGACCAGTACGGTCCGACCAAAGTCAAAAACTGGTATCAGCAGTCGGACGATCTGACTATATTGAAAAACCTTCAGGACATATTCAAGCTTCCGCTCGACTCTCTTCAGGCCGGGTGGGTGAATTATATCGATACGGTATCTTTCACGCGCGCGCAATTTGATTTTTATGCCGGGCGTGCCGGGGTATTGATGCAGGTCGACAAGCAGTTCGAGTATCTGGATCAAATGACACAGTATGATGAACACAGGGCCGATTCGGTCGACACCTGGCGCAAAATGGCCGGGTTATGTTTCCAGACCGGGCAGTACTACCGGGCCAAAGACGCTTACGAAAAACTAATAAAGCTGGATTCGGCGCGCGCGTCGTACTTTCAGATCATTGGCAATATCGATCTTATCAACGGGGAATACGACAGCGCCGACGTGATGTACGACCGGGTTCTGGCAATCGACCCGGAATATGTGACCAGCCAGTTGCAGAAGGCCGAAATTATGGCCATACAGGGCGATACCGCCACTGCCATAAAACTGGCTGAAGACAATTACGGGCTTGAAAAAACGACGCCGGGCAAAGTCAGTTTCCTTTTGTTCCTTGGACAAATGAGAAAGGCGCCGGGCACGTGGCACGATTCATCGTCGGCCGACTCCTATTTCAACGACGCCTTGTATTGGGCACAGCAGTTGATTGAGCAAAGTAATGACGACCCAACTCCCCGTTTCTGGGCCGGAATGGCCTTGTTCGGGCTGGGGGATCTGAATGAAGCGAAAGCTTATCTTGAGACGGCTCTCTTTCTGGAAACCCGGACGTTTTATATCGGCGATATACTTATGACGCTCGGGAAAATCGCCGACCTTCAGAACGACCGCCAGCGGGCGCTCGGGTTCTATCAGCAGGCTTTGAACGAGCCGATTTCGGTGCACGTCCACGAACTTTGCACCCTGTACACGCAAAAACCGTTTACTGAATAATAAAAACGATTTCGGACCATGTTTAATTTTCTTAACTCGGCTGTATTATTCGCGGCGGCGGCGGCAATTATTCCGCTACTGATCCACCTGTTTTCCCGTCGGCGGGTCAAGATAGTCGAGTTTTCGTCGCTGCGGCATCTCAAACAGATGCAGAAACGCCAGGTGCGGCGGCTGAAAATCCGTCAGCTGCTGCTGCTTTTGCTTCGCATGCTGATCATTTTCGTCGCGGTCCTGGCTTTTGCCCGTCCCGCCACCAAAGGCGGATATATTGGTTCCCACGCCGGGGTATCGGCGGCAATACTCCTGGACCGGTCGGCATCGATGAGCCGCCAGGTCAAAGACGGACAGCTGTTCGATCTGGCCGTCAAAAAAACCGAAGACATTTTGCAGAGCTTCGGTGAGGCGGACAACGTCATCTTGGTACCGTTTGATCGCACGCCGGAATATCCGGCCGGGCAGCGTCTGTTTAGCCGCGACGTGGCCGAAAACGTCTTGCAGAAAACAACCGTCGGTTATGACAAAGACAACATGACCGAAGCGATCAATGAAGCGATTGCATTCCTGAGCCGCGCCAAAAGCCTGAACAAGGAAATATATCTCATCACCGACCGGCAGAAGATAAATATCGAAATGCCGGTCGATTCGGTACCGAAGGATTTCACCTTTTATATTGCCGATCTGCCGGTTGAAACCGACGGTAATTGCGGGCTGCTCGGAATAGACATGGGCGGTCAGTTGATTGAAGTGGGCGCGCCTTTCAATATCAAGGCCGAAATAAAGAATTACGACAATTTCGACAAAGACGAACTTCTCGCGTCGCTGTTTGTCGACGGCATTCGTGTATACCAATCGGAATTCAAAATCGGCGGCGGTGCAACGGTCACGATACCGTTTACGCATACGCTCCAGTCGACCGGTTATCATACCGGGCGAACGGAACTCTCCGACGACGGCTATGCACCGGACAACAGGTATTATTTCAGCATATACATTCCCAAGACGTTCAATGTCCTTATTATCGACGGCGATGGAACCGGCGACCTGATCAAACTGGCTTTGGTACCCGATGAATCGCTGGCCCGATACTGGATGGTGAAGTCTGTCGGCTTGGATGAAGTCCCCGCTGTCAGGCTTTTGGATTACGATGCCGTGGTACTGGCCGGGGTTGATTCGCTGAATACTCCTTTGTTTCAGAGGATCAACCGGTTTGTCGACGGGGGGGGCGGTGTTTTCTATATCCCCGGTGCCAGAACCGATATAAATTTGTTCAATCAAAGCCTCGGACAGAAAGTCGACATAAAATTCACTGGGCCCATGCCTCAATCATTCAGCCGGGCGGGGTATTATACAATGGAGCGCTTCGATTACACCCACCCGATATTTCAACCGTTCGGCAAAGACTCCTCGGCGGCGGAACCGACGCTGAAATATTTTGCACTGCCTGACATCGTCTCCGGCGACAACAACCGTAAACTGGCCTGGTTTTCCAACGGTAAGCCGGCGCTGGTCGAAGAACCTTCGGGGCTCGGTAGATATATCGTACTAACCGCTCCACTGGAACCGGCCTATACCGACCTTGCCAGCCATTCGTTTTTTGTACCGATGGTCATCAGGACTATGGAGTACCTCGCGGGAGATCCGTCGCAGGAAGGCCGAAGTTTCACGGTGGGATCGTCGGTGCAGCGGACGCTGTCCGGATTCCGGCTGGCCGAAAATCAGGCGACACTGGTTACGCCCGATAACCGCAGCTATGTCCTGGGCGGAGTTGAGCAATCGGGACAGGTGATGTTCGATTGCCGACCGGTCGATGTGCCTGGCATCTATCAACTTGAATCCGGCGGCCGTGTGCTCGATATGTTCGCGGTCAACGTCTCCCCCGATGAAAGCGATCTGGCCTCGGTCAATCCCGACCGTCTGGGCAGTCTTCTGGGGATGAAAGACGTTAAGGTGTTGCCGTACGATAAACCGGCCGGACCGATAATCACCGAATCACGTTACGGACGCGAGTTGTGGAAAGTAGTACTCTGGGCGGTGGTGATTCTGCTGGGTGTGGAAATGTTGTTATCGCGGGATAAAAAAGCCGAAATTGCCGAATCATGACGCTCATATCCGGTGAAAATATTACGCTGAAAATCGAAAATCGTTATCTGTTTCAGGATTTGTCATTTTCATTGAACGCCGACGACCGCATTGGGCTGGTCGGACCCAACGGTATTGGCAAGACGACGCTGTTTGAAATCATAACCGGCCACGTTCTTCCCGAGTCGGGGCAGGTCCTGAAATCCAAAAGCTGTTCGGTTTCGTATCTTCGTCAGGAGCTCGATGAAGAGCTTCAGCAGACCTTGATGGAATTCGTCATCGGGGCGCGACCGGATTTGCAGGCGGCGCGCGATGAGATCGACCGTCTGGGTCAGGAACTGGAACGCAATCCCGAAGATGAAAAGACACTGGATAAACTGGGACAGCTGCAGCATCGTTTTGAAACTGACGGCGGTTATGATTTCGAAGCCGAGGTCAAACTTATTTTGATCGGCCTGGGTTTCCCGGAAAACCGCTTCCACAATAAGCTGTCGGTATTTTCAGGTGGGGAGAAAAATCGCGCTTCACTCGCACGCGTTCTGGCCGGACAAAGCAACCTGCTTCTGCTCGATGAACCAACCAACCATCTCGATCTGCAGTCAACCATCTGGCTCGAAGAATACCTGAGCGGTTTGGAAAAGGCATACATCGTTGTATCGCACGATCGCGCGTTTCTGGCTAATACCGTCGCCAAAATCTGGGAGATAAACTCGCGCAAGATAGATCAATATTTCAACGGGTTCGATAAGTACTTACTGGAACGTCAGGAGCGTCGGCGCTTGATGGAGCATCGCTTTCGACATCAGCAGGAGGAAATTAAACGCATCGAGGATTTCATCCGGCGCAACATGGCCGGGCAAAAAACCAAGCAGGCCCAGTCGCGGCAGAAATATCTAGCCCGTATGAAACGGATCGAACTGCCCGACTCCGACCGGAGTTCGCACAATATATCAATCGACACCAGTGGACGATCGTACAACCTGGTTCTTTCCTGTGAAAAGGCCGCCTTCGGTTACGGCCATTGCGCCCTGATCGAGGACGCCGATTTAAACCTGTACCGCGGTGAGACCATCGGCCTGATCGGGCCCAATGGGTGCGGTAAAACGACCGTAATCAGAACCGTACTCGGTGATCTTGAATTGCTCAGCGGCAGTGTGGCAATCGGCAATAAAGTGGAACCGGCTTATTTCGACCAGGAACTTTCGGACCTCAACGAAGATAATATCGTCCTCGATGAAATCTGGGAGCTGGATAATCTCGCCGAACCGGCCCGAATTCGAACCTACCTGGCCCGATTCGGATTCAGCGGTGAGGATGTTTTCAAGAAAGTGCAATTCCTCTCCGGAGGCGAGAAAACCAAGCTGGCACTGGCCAAGATATTGTACCGACCGGCCAACTTCCTGATTTTCGACGAACCGACGAACCATCTCGACATTGACTCGCGCCAGGCGCTGGAAGAAGCTTTAATTGAATACGGCGGAAGCTGCCTTCTGGTCAGCCACGACCGGTATTTTCTGGACCGGGTGGCTGATAAAATCGCGGCAATTGAAAACGGAAGGCTCAAAGTTTACGCCGGCGGGTATACGTATTATAAAGAAAAAACGGCTCTAAGCGAGGAGGCCCCGAAAAAAAAGGTCCCCGATCCGGATAAAAAAAGAGCCTATGAAGAATTTAAAAAATTATCGCAGCAAAAGGGCCGGATAAAAAAGGAACTTCAATCGGTGCGCTCCAAAATCGCCGACCATGAAAAAATCCTCGAGAACCTCATCGCCGATCTCGACCACAACATCCCCAAGTCGGACTGGGAAAAGCTGGAGGCGGCGTCAAAGGAAAAGCTCCGGGTCGAAGACGTGCTGATCGACCTCTACGAAAAACTGGAACAGTTGGAAGCAATCGACAATGAAAATTCTGACACTTAATGCCAGCCCCATAACCGACGGCTCCACCGACCTTTTGCTCGGCAAAATCGCCGAGAGCATCGAAGCGGCGGCGTCCGAACCGGTGGAAAACATTATTGTCCGACTCAACGACTTTGTTATAACGCCATGCCAGTCCTGCGGTTTCAGTCCGGAGCCGGACTGGTGCGTTTTGCACGATGCCATCTACCCCGTCTATAATCAACTGGTTAACTGTGATATAGTCCTGTTCGGAACGCCGGTTTATTTCGACACGGTTTCGGCCCAGGCCAAGCTGTTTATTGACCGGTGCAACTGCCTCAGACCGGTCAATTTCGAAACCCATGAATTCAAATTCCTACCGATTCCGAAGCGCCGAGGGGCGATTGTGCTGGTCGGAAGCGAGCGCCAGAAATTCGAGTGCGCCCGGACCGTTATAGCCGGGTTTTTCAAATGGGTTCGCATCGAAAATACCGGCCTTATCACCTATTCCGGTTCGGGATTTTCGCCCGGCGCGGTAAAGAATAACTCCGAAGCTCTTGAAAAGGCCGAAAAGCTTGGCAAGCTAATTTCCCAATCTCGGTCCGATTGATAAGACAACATATTATATTTCATGCAGTTAGACCAAAATCCCGGCCTTTTTGGAAATTGTGCAAATTTTGAACAAACTGCCGACCGCGGACTATAGTCCTGGCCCGATAATCTATACTGAATTTCAACTGCCTCCGATAGATAGACATATAATGAAGGTTAAGGATAAAAAAGAATCCGACGGGCTGGACCTTCTTCTCGAAAAACCGACTCCGTTCGAAATGTCGCTTCCCTGGAGCGACAACCAATTTTCGAAACGCTTTTTCGAAGTTGTCAATTACTGGGGAATCCCGACCGAGAAGGAAGTTGATTTTATCGCCGGGTATCTCAACCCAAACTCGCGCGTGCTTGATCTGGCTTGCGGAGGAGGCCGTCATGCTCTGGCCCTGGCCCAAATGGGCCATCAGGTGACGGGGATTGAAATCGGCCAGTACCCTTTCGAACTGGCTAAGGTTCGGGCTCAAAAGGCCGCACTGGATATCGATTTTATCAAAGAAGACATTCTAAATCTGGAATATGACAATGTTTTCGACCTCGCCTTTTTAATTTGTGGGCAGATCGGGCATAGTAATCCCCAGGAGGTTCAGACCATTTTCAAAAAAACCGCCCGGGCGCTGGTCGGCGGCGGTATTTTTATTGTGCACGGCTGGAAGTTCACGAATGAGGATAAAGCCAGCTATGTCCAATGGTATAGCGAAAAGAAGGCGCTTTATAAGGAAAACCCGTCGATTGTCCACCGCGAGCAGTATTATTTCGAGAAAGAGAATGTCAAGCTGATCCGCGATTTTGCCGTCGACACGGTCACCCGCGAGGGGCTGATGTTCAGCGTCAGCGAAAAGGAATATTCCGCCG
>CAZMWI010000065.1:0-15641 GCA_964569945.1 uncultured Ignavibacteriaceae bacterium | reverse complement strand
CGCGATACTTATATTCGCCTCGCGGGAATCTATCTCGACTGGCAGGAGCCGGAACGGGCGCTGCCATATCTGGAGAAGGAACTTGTCAATAATCCGGATTCGGATATCGCCCACCTGTATAAAGGCGGAGCCCTGATGCAGCAAGATCAGGTGGTCGAGGCGGAAAAGTCTTTCCTCAAGTCTCTGGAGCTGACTCAGGATAACATAGAAGTTTTCAAGAAGGCCGGGTGTTTTCTGGCCGGGCGAAGGGAATACGGGAAAGCCATCGGCTCCTTCCGTAAGTGGATAAACGTCGATCCAAGGGCATTCGAAGCGTGGCATTTTAAGGCGCGAGCGGAATATGAGGCGGAAGATTTCGAAGAGGCGAAAGAATCGTTTCGGCGCTGTCTGGAGCTTGATAACAAAAATGTCGAAGTCCTCAATGACCTGGCCAACTGCTATTTCAAATTGGGCGACTTTGAAACCGCTGAACGAGAATTCTCCAAAGCGCTTGAAATGCAGACGAATCTGGCAGTCACCTATCGCAATCTCGGTTTGACAAAGATTAAATTAGGCAAAAATAAAGAAGCTTTGACCCTTTTGACGGAATATTTGCAAACTACGCCCGATGACTTCGCCATTGAAACGGCGGTGGCTGAAATACTCATCAAATTGGGCAACTTCGCCCCAGCTATACAACATCTTGAGAAAATACTGCAAAGCAACCCCACCGATATAGATGCCCTTTATGCCATTTCTCAATGTTACGAAAATTTAGGACACATTCAATCGGCGCAAATTGGCTACAGCCAAATACTTAAAATTCTACCGGGGCATCCGAAGGCTGAAGAAAGCGTAGCCCGAATTAAGGCTGCCCTAAAGTCAGCTTAAGTCGTTCCACCACAGAAAATTCATAATCGGCATATAGGAAGATGCCAATAAAGTTTTTGGCATTTATGCCGATTCCAATTACAAAGAAGTAGAAATGAAGCATAGAACAATAATATCAATGGAATCAACATTATTTTTAATGAAGAAAGGAGAGGTGACTTATCGAGATAATAGGCTTTTTGTATTTATAATCGGAGACTGATTAACATCGGAAGTGACACCCTCGATTCAATAGATAAGACAAGGATACTGTTAGCCCTTAGCGGATTAAATTCAAGGAGGAAGTAACGGATGTCACTTCGCATTAATAACAATATTGCCGCAATCAATGCGCATCGTAACTTGTTGGTTACGACAGAAAATCTCCAGAAGTCTATGGAGAAACTGTCGTCGGGCTATCGGATCAACCGCGCTTCTGATAACCCGGCGGGTCTGGTGATCTCGGAACAATTCCGGGCCCAGATTGCTGGTTTGAACCAAGCCATTGATAACTCCGAAGGATCGATCAATATGATCCAGACGGCTGAAGGCGCCTTGACCGAAATCAACAGCCTGTTGGTTTCGATGAGAGAACTAGCCATTCACGCCGCCAACGAAGGTTTCAATGACACTGCCCAGCTCGAAGCTGACCAGGCAGAAATAGACAACGCCATTCTGACCATTGACCGTATCGCGGCCAATACTCAGTTTGGAACCAAAAAACTGCTTAATGGCATTAATGCTAATACGGCCGTATTCACGGGCGCCAATCCTGGCGCATCAGGTGCCAACATTCGTGAGAGCTATCTTTCCGACGGTACGCACTATTTGACATCGACGAAAATCAGCGATCCCAGTGCTTCTTTGAACACCTCCAATTACGGTGTTTCCGTCGATACCGCCGTTACGCCGGCCAACCTGACCGACGGCGATCATACACTGGACGTCATTTCGGCGTCTTCCGCCGCCATCAAGAACAATGGCGACGGCGTCACTATAGTCGACAACTGGAATAACGGCATTACCTTCGGTGCCGCCGTTGACGCTCCTCAGGTAGTCTCCACGGCTACGTTGAATGGTGCTGCCACGGCTGCCGATGCGGGCACGGTTACTGTTGCTGTGTCGTATCAGTATGCCGGTGGCACCGTCCAGACGGCGACCATCACGCAGGCCGTCACCGACGGTATGACTCAGGCTCAGTTGCTGACCGCTCTCAACAGCTCGGTCGACTCGGCCTTCGGTGCCGGTGTCATCACCGCTACCGTTTTGGCGGGTGGCACACTCGCCTTTGTCACCGACAATGCCGGCAGTGATTACTCCGTGGCCGTCGGTGCCAGCGCCTATACGGGTAGTGCCGCGGCCTGGTTTGCCTTTGCGGCCCAGAATGACCGCGGTGTTGCCAGCCAGGATCTGGCTCTTGCCGTCGTCGTCAACGGCAACTATGATACCGCCGCTCAGCAGCAGGCGACGCTGACCCTCACGGGTACACACGCCACCATGGCTTCACTGATTACGGAAATCAATGACAAGCTGGACGATGCGCTGGGTACAGGCTTCGGCATGGCCGACGGCTCAACTCAGAACGTCACCGCTTCCGAAGGAACCGACGGTTCCATCGTCTTCACGACTGCCGATCAGGGCTCCGCTTACAGCATTCGGGCTCTGGCCAATAATGCCGGTATCGGTGTTAATCAGGATTCGGTCGCGTGGACCGGTAGTGATGCAGTTATCAGCTTCGACGATTACGCCACCCAGCTCAATCGTGTTGACTGGGGTGCGGACCGTGATTGGACTATCGGTAATAAGGCTGCCGGTACGACGGGTCGCGGAACTCTCGGTATTACAATCAACGGTTTGACCTCGACCGGTGGTGGTGTTTCTATCGGCAACATGATTCTCGACGTTCAGGCTGCTCGTTATGCCGTTTATTTGGACGGCAGTGCGGCCCAGACGGTTGTCGCCGGTGTTGAAACCACCGTCAGCGACACTTCCGGTAACGAAAGATTGAAGATCGTTCTCGATCTCGATGCTACCGGTGGTGCCGAAACAATCACCAATAATGACAACTCGCTGGTTTTCCAGATCGGTGCCAATGTTGGTCAGACGGCCAAAATCAGTCTGCCCAGCATGGCCGCTTCGACTCTTGGCCGCTACCTGTCTGATAACATGTTCACGTCGTTGGCTGATATCGACGTAACATCGGCGCAGGGTGCCCAGGATTCGCAGGCGATCATCGACGAAGCCATCGACCAGGTTTCAGTGGTTCGTGGAACTCTCGGTAGTTTCCAGAAAAATACTCTGGAATCCAATTTGAGAAACCTGCGTATCGCTTCTCAGAACCTGCAGGCTTCCGAGTCCAACATTCGTGACACGGATATGGCTGAGGAAATGTCGAACTTCGTGAAGAATCAGATACTGCTTCAGGCCGGCACCGCTATGCTGGCTCAGGGCAACCAGATTCCTCAAGTTGTTTTGTCACTCTTCAAATAGTCTGTGATAGATTCAACGCAAACCCCGCAGAAAATTTCTGCGGGGTTTTTTTATGGACTGCGTTTCAATCTGAAACGCCGGGTATTGTAATAAATCTATTCCCATCGACTGAAAAATCCCGCGAAAATGACGATAACTAAACAAGATAAGGGCCTACGGGCAATTGATCAAAATTAACGCATTTAGACTGATGATTTATAATCGAATCAGACGATGCAGGTTGTGATGATTTTGCATAGGAGTAAATATGCCGGGTACTCAATCCATTGAGGGTCTTGCTTCCGGTCTTGATATTACCTCGATCGTAAACTCCATTATTGAAGCAGAACGTCAACCTATCACGTATCTGGAAGACGATAAGACTCTTAAGACACAGCAAATCGCGGCCTACAAAGCCATAGCGGCCAAATACCTTGCCGTACAAACCGCCGTTGAAAAACTGAAACGCGCCGATTCTTTTCAGCAAGCTAAAATAGACGTTTCCGATGATACCGTCCTGACGGCGACAGCCGACGGCGCCGTCGGACCCGGTGCGTATGCACTGCGCGTCCTGCAAGTTGCACGGAACCATCAAATCGCATCGCAGGGTTTCGACGATCCGACCGATAATGTCTTCGGCTCGGGCACCATAAAGATATCCACCGGGGAGGAGGGGCTGACGACTATTACCATAGATGGTACCAATAATTCTCTCGTGGACATTAAAAATGCCATAAACAACGCCAAAGTCGGCGTCACGGCTACGATTATTAATGATGGTACATCATCAAATCCGTACAGGTTACTTTTAACGTCCGACAAAACCGGGCTGGCTAATTCCATCAATCTGGATGTATCGCTTTCGGGCGGTCAGAATCTTGATTTTACCGGCAAATCGTTCGACAACCCGGAAGAGTTGTCGTTCGCTTCGGGCACGACGTCATCGGTTGCGCTGGGCGGGACCGCGTCATATTCCGGCAGCGAAAACAAAGTTTATACTTTTACCATTGCCGGGACGGGCTCGCAGACGGTTGGTTCCGACGTCATCCAGATAGACTGGACCGACGGCACCAATTCCGGATCGATACTCGTCACTCAGGCCGACTCGGAAGTCGAGCTTATCGGTGACGGCGCCGATGGGCTCAAGTTGTCCTTTTCATCGGGAGAACTCACCGCGGGTGATACATTTCAGGTTTCGACCTTTGCGCCTCTTCTGCAATCGGCCACCGACGCCAAGATTGCCATCGGATCCGATGATCCATCGGCCGGTTCGGCGATAATTATAAGTTCCGACACGAATACGTTTACGGATGTCCTTCCCGGCCTGACCTTGACCGCCAAAAAAGTCAGCGATGCCGGAGAGAACGTTCTTATAAAGACGGACCGCGACGTCGACGGCATCAAGACGATGATAAACGACTTTATCGATAAGTACAACAGCCTGATGCAATTCGTCGACGATCAGTTCACATACAATGAAGATACCAAAGACACCGGTGTACTGTTCACTGAATTCACGTTACAGGCGATGCAGTCGACCACACGCTCGTCGACAACGTCGGTTGTCTCCGGTTTGGATTCGGCATACAAGAGCCTGGCCTCGATCGGAATTCGTTCTAACGGTGACGGGCAATTGAGAGTTGCCGATGCGGACAAATTGACCAGCGCCATTGAAGACGACTTCAGCCAGTTTCTGGATTTGTTTGTCGATTCCGGAGATTCCAGCCGGACAGGACTTTCATTCGTCTCCGCGACCAAAAACACCGTCCCGGGTGACAATTACAACGTGAACATTACACGCGTAGCCGACAGGGGATATTTCCGTGGCGTAGAAATCGCCGATCCCTCGATAACGCCGCTTACACTCACGGGAAACAACAACATATTAAAGTTCCTTGTCGACGGAGTTCAGTCGAATGATATCGCTTTAACCGAGAAAACCTATTCATCCGGTGAAGAGCTGGCCGAAGAAATCCAGAAACGTATCGACGCCGACGATAAAGTAGGTGCGCGGAACGTCACAGTGGAATGGGTCGACAACGGCGACACCGGCTATTTGAAATTCAATAGCGGCAATTACGGTTCCGCATCGAGAATAAGCCTTTCCACCAGCACAGCCAACACGGCTTTTCAGGCGCTTGGATTAACGACCGGGACAGCGTACAGCGGCCACGACGTCGAAGGCACGATCAACGGCGAAAAGGCCACGGGGGCCGGTCAGTTTTTAACCGGCGATAGCGGAAATTCCACGACCGACGGACTCAAAATCAAAGTGACTCTGGCTGCTTCCGATCTCGGCGGCGGATATGAGGGCGCGGTTTCATACGTCAGGGGATTGTCATCCAATATAAGCAAGACACTAACGAATATAACCGACAGTATCGACGGTTCTATCGCCCGCCGCACCGACGCGCTGCAAAAACAGGTTGACGATATCGACGGCCAAATCGCTTATTATGACGAACGGCTCGCAGCCCGTCGAGAGATGCTATACACAAAGTTCCAGGCGATGGAAGATGCCCTCGCGCAGTTCCAATCGCAGTCGTCGTATCTGACTTCACAGCTATCTCAAATAAGCAATAACTGGAAATCCATAACGTCATCATCCTCGAGTAACAACTGATATGAAGACCAAAATAAACGAATATGTCAAAACCGGAACCGAAGGCAATTCACAGGTTGACCTGATTGTCAAAGTCTACAACGGCGCGATAAGAAATTTAACGCAGGCCCGGGAACTGATAAACTCCGGCAATATAGCGAAAAGTTATCAGGCGCTGGAGGACAGCAAGAAATTCATAGTTCATCTGTACACCACGCTGGACATGGAAAAAGGCGGTGAGATTGCCAAGAATCTGTCCGGCCTGTATGGATTCATTGTCAACGAAATCAATCTCGTACAAGCCAGCCGCGATGTAAAGCAGCTCGATGAAATCATCACCATTCTGGCTAACGTAAAAGAGGGCTGGGTGGAACTGTCCCAGCGCGGGAAAACGATAAAGAAAGAATCAAAAAAGGTCGTTACGGCCGACGAAAATAAAAGCCTGTCCATTTCTGCATGAAAGGCCAACAGTATGGAAACCAATCAAATAACGAAAATGGAACGCGAACTGGCATTTATCCTGAAAGAGGAATATTCTTTTTATCAATCGCTCTACATACTGATTGATAAACAAAAAGATATGGTTAAATACGAAAAGGACGATAAACTGCTCGACCTCTATACCGAAGTGCAAAGATGCCAGCAGAGAATAATTAAATCCGAAGAAAAGATAAGTGCTCTTAAGGAGAAGAATCCCAAGTTCTTCCAGCTGGCTTCATCCGCTCCCGAAATACGCAAACTGGTCAACAGTATAATCACACTTATTAAGAAGAATATCACACTTGTCAAGGAAAACGAGCAGTATTTAAAAAGCCGCCACGGACGTATCCTGACTGAGCTGGAGCAGCTGAAGAATTCCAGCAAGATTATGCAGTACGTGCACGAAGGGGACCCGTCGCCGCAGTTCGTCGACGGAAAAAATTAACCAAGACACCGCTGAGACGGTAGACCAAATTGGATTTGGAGGGCAGAATGGGAATGGAACAAGCCCCTCAGGAAAATGGGAAAGAGGCCGCCCGGATTGAGGCGATAAGGAAACGAATTGAAAACGGATTTTATGACACATCGGTTTTTAAGGAGCAGCTGGCCGATATTCTCATGGAGAATAATGTAATTTTCGAGGATACAGAAATCAGCGTCGATGAAGAAAATATCGGAAAATCGTCAGCGCTGGATTTGTTCGATGATTTTAAAGAATAATAATATACCGGTTGGACCCGGGGAAATATAAAGTAAGGGCATACAGTCATGGCATTAACGGCATTTGACCCCAATATCGAAAAACGAATAGACCAGATAATCGGAGGCATACGCAACCTTCCGACTCCGCCGATTGTCTTTGAACAGATTCAAAAAGTGATCAACGATCCCGATGCGTCATCGGCTAAAGTGGCGAAGATTCTCGGAGAAGACGCGGCCATGTCGGTCAAAGTACTGAAGCTGACTAATTCCGCATTTTATGGACTGTCGCGCGAGGTGGAATCGGTCAAGCACGCCGTGACAATTATCGGGCTTGAAGCGGTGCGAAACCTGGTTTTGTCGGCCTCGGTACTTAATATGTTCAAATCCGACAATGCCAACCGCGAGTTCCACGAAGAATTTTGGCGTCACAGCCTCGCGACAGCCGTCGCGGCCAGGCTGATCGCGCAGAAATATAAAAACGGCACCATTTTTAATCCCGACCCGTCTTTTACATCGGGCCTGGTCCATGATATCGGGCGCATTGTCATCTGCTGTTTTTTGCCCGACGATCATGCCAAAATAATGGATGAATTGCGGAGTATGCCGGAGCTATTGGTGCACGAGGCCGAAGAAAAGGTCCTCGGCTTTAATCACGCCCACCTCGGTGGCCATCTGATTACAAGCTGGAAACTGCCGGATCGCATGGCCGATGCCATCGCGTTTCATCATATTCCCAACGAAGAAAACGACAGTCATAATTATGCCCATCTGGTCTGCCTGGCTAACCATCTGGCTCATATATGTTTTCCGCCCGATGCGACCGAAGCGTCGCATTTTATGTTGCCGACCGGTGTCCTGGAAGTCTTTAATCTCGATGAAGCCGGAATTGAATCGCTAAAAAGCGAACTATTGGAAGAATACATGAAGGCCGAGACGTTTATGAAAATGGCGGGCATCGGATAGACAAAAAACAAAGCATCTTTTGGGCCGGGCAAATATAGCTGGATTTGCCCGGCTTTATTTTTTATTATTCGTCCGTGCAATGTTAACGATGGAGGCTTATTGGCCAAGAAAGCGTTTTATATTATAGATGTTTTCGCAGAAGCGAAATACTCCGGCAATCAGTTGGCGGTATTTCGTGATGCCGAGGATTATACCGACCGGGAGATGCAGAAAATAGCCCGGGAAATGAATTTTTCCGAAACGACTTTTATATATGATAAACGGAATAAAGACGGTTCGTTTCGCGTCCGTATTTATACTCCGGCGCGGGAAGTACCATTCGCTGGCCATCCAACCATCGGTACAGCCTTTGTCATCGTAAAGGAAATATTGAAATCCAAAACGTCGGGGGTTGACCTGAAGCTCAAGGTCGGGAAAATACCCGTGGACGTGCAGTACGAGGGCCGGAAGGTTGGCATTTTGACAATGAGGCAGGTACAGCCGGGATTCGGGCGAATCGTCAAACCGGCTGAAGTGGCAAAGATTCTTAATTTAAGCGAAAAGGACATCAGCCGACGGTACCCGTGTGCAGAGGTATCAACCGGGATGCCGCATCTGATAATTCCGTTAAACAGTCTCGATACCCTAAAAAAGTGCCGGGTGAATAAAGAATTGTACGAGCGCCTTATTAACAGGATCGACGCCAAGTCACTCTTTGTTTTCAGCACTGAAGCGTATTCAAAAGGCAACGATATAAGTGCCCGATGCTTCCCGATATTTTACGGAATCGAAGAAGATCCGGCAACCGGTTCAGCAAATGGTTGTCTGGCGGCTTATCTTTCCAAATATGAAGCCTTCGGTTCTCCAGTTGTCAATGCCAAAGTAGAGCAGGGCTTTGAAATAGACCGCCCGTCGAAGCTTTATATTAAAGCCTCTCCCACCGACAGGGGCCGAATTGACGTTACTGTCGGCGGCAAATCCGAATTGATCGCCAGGGGTGAATTTCTATAATTGGAAACTGACACCAGTGGTTTGATATTTATAGAGCACAAATAAATGGACATATCCCTTTTTGATTATAATTTGCCCGAAGGGCGAATCGCGTACTATCCGGCACCGCGTCGGGATGGCTCAAAGCTGCTCGTAGTCGACCGAGAGACGGGTAGTTTTAAACATTGCAAATTTCCCGCTGTGCTGGATTACATGGAGCCCGGCGACGGGTTGGTGGTAAATAACACGATGGTTTTCAAATCGCGCCTGATGGCCCGCCGTGAAACCGGGGGAAAGGTCGAAATCTTTCTCCTCGGGGAAACCAAATTCGAAAATAAGATTTGCTGGGAAGTTCTGACTCATCCCACGCGCCGGATAAAAGAAGGCGAGAAAATCTTTTTCGACGACGGCAGCTCCTTTGAAATCATCGCCAAGCTTCCCACGGGCAGGACCATTATAAAATTTAAAAGCCGCAAGGAAGCCGACAAAGTCATTAAAAAGCACGGCCATATCCCTCTGCCGGTGTATATTCACCGTCCCGATGAGAAACGCGATGAGAACCGCTATCAAACCGTGTATGCGCAGGAAAGCAAAGCCAAGGCCGTTGCTGCACCAACCGCCGGTTTGCATTTTACCCATTCAATGATCAAAAGAATCGATGAAAAAGGGATTAAGATCATCCCGGTCACGCTGCATGTGGGTTATGGCACTTTCAAGACTGTCAAAGCCAAAAGCATCGAGGATCATTCGGTCGACGGAGAGTACGCCGAAATATCCAGGACTTCTGCCAATGCTATAAATAAAATCAAGCGGGCAGGGGGGAAAATATTCGCGGTCGGGACAACATCGGTGCGTACATTAGAATCCGCTCCGCACGAAAAGGGGGCCATTCAGCCTTTTTCGGGCATTGTCGACCTGTACATATATCCGCCTTATAAATTCAGGACGGTCGATCACATGATCACCAATTTTCACCTGCCGAAATCGTCGTTGCTATTTCTGGTTTCAGCTTTCGCGAGCCGTGAATTAATCCTCAAAGCCTACTACGAAGCGATCAGGGAAAACTACCGTTTTTACAGCTATGGCGACTGCATGCTGATTTTGTAAAAAGTCTTTCGATCGGCCCTTTTAACAAATATATTGACCCGCATGGAGAACGTGGCGCTGATAGTCGCGGCCGGGCGCGGTGTCCGGTTCGGGGGAGAAACGCCCAAACAGTTTCGCCCGATAGGTGGCCGTCCGCTTTTATCGTGGGCCATAAAGGCTTTCGAAGAGGCACCGATAATAACGGATATTGTCCTGGTCGTTTCGCAGGACTTTTTGCTTTTCGCCAATGAACAAGTGGTCAATCCATTCGGCTATAAAAAGGTCCGAAAGATCGTGGTCGGCGGTGAAACCAGAAACGATTCAGTCAGAAACGGCCTGAAATCGCTGCCCATATCGACTCGCTTCGTGGCGATTCACGACGGTGCGCGGCCGATTATATCGTCGGAAGATATCGAGCACGTCGTGAAAGAAGCAATAACCAACCGCGCCGCCATACTGGCTCGCTCCGCCACTGATACTGTCAAACGGGTAGAAAGAGAATATATACTGGCGACATTGGATCGTACAAAGATATTCCTGGCCGAAACACCTCAGGCCTTTCAGTACGATCTTATTATGTCTGCCTTTGAAAATACGAGCGGTGGAGAAGACGCCACCGATGATGCTTCGCTCGTGGAGAAGCTCGGTTTCAAAGTTAAAATAGTCGAACCGAAACACATGAACTTAAAAGTAACTGGAGAGAGGGACTTAATTCTGGCGAGGAAACTACTCGATGAACGATGATTACAGAAATTTCCGGGTCGGGTCAGGATATGATTCACACCGGTTCGTGAAGGGCCGTCCATTGGTGCTGGGCGGCGTCATAATACCTTGCGATTACGGCCTCGACGGCCACAGTGATGCCGACGTCCTGTTGCATGCCCTTGCCGATGCCCTGCTGGGAGCCGCCGGGCTGCCCGATATAGGTACTCAGTTTCCCGATACCGACGATAAATATAAAGACGCCAAATCGACAATACTATTGGCCGAAGTTTTCAAAATGATAGTCTCTCGTGGATATAGGGTTATAAATATAGATACAACTATAATCGCCGAAGAACCGAAAATGGCCCCGCACATTCCGGTTATGAAGAAAAAAATTGCGCGGATTATTCTTATCGACGAGGACGCCATATCCATCAAAGCCAAATCCAATGAAAGCATGGGATTTATCGGTAGGCGCGAGGGTATTGCGGTGATGGCGACGGTTCTGATATTCAAAGACGATGGAACAATCATTACACCTGATAAATGAGATTCTCGATAAGCTATTCGCCTATGGCCCGTTCTGGATCTATATTGCCATCGGCGTCTCATCGTATATCGAAAATATCTTCCCACCCTTTCCCGGCGATTTTGTAACCATCACAGGTGGTGCTCTGGCTGCGGCAGGGCGGTTGGAAGTATCTTGGGTATTTATCGCGGCTTATGTCGGTGGCATCGGGTCGGCCATGACGGTCTATTATCTCGGCCGCAGATTCGGCCGCAATTTTTTTATAGATAAAAACTATAAATATTTCTCTGCCAACGACATCGACAATATGGAAACATGGCTGATTCGTCGCGGGACGCTGCTTATGGCTTTCAATCGGTTCGTGGTCGGCGCGCGAACCGTAATAATGCTCGCCGCCGGGATCGGTAATTATAAGGCGTTTAGGGCTTTCGTGCTGGTCTCAATTTCATTCTGGCTTTTCAACGGATTATTATTATTCAGCAGTCATTTGTTTGTTGTTAATTTTGACGCCATCGCACATTATTTTCACCTGTATGAAAGAATAATGTGGCCGGTGATTATAATAATCATGGTTGGCATTATTGTTAAGAAGATTCATGGAATGAAGAAGAATGGCAAAAAAATATAAAATACTGGTACTGGCCGGTGGTACATCGGAGGAGCGTCAGGTTTCGCTCACTTCGGCCAAATCCATAGTTGAAAGCCTTCACAGATCGGGCCATGAATACGCCGTCATCGATGCGGCCGACGGCACATCTATGCTCGACGCAAATGGCCGCTACCTGCTTCACACCGACGAAAAATCCGAAAGCAAGCTGGCTTTGAAGGGAGTTTCAACGACGGCCATAATGAAATCAATCGGGTCGTCTGATTTTCGCGGCTACGATCTTGTACTTATTGCCCTCCACGGCGGCGCAGGCGAAAACGGCTCTCTACAGGCCTTGCTCGATATGGCGGGCCGGAAATACACCGGTTCCGGTATGCTTGCCTCGGCGGTCTGCATGAACAAAGCGTTTACCAAAGAAATAGTAAGAGCCAAAAAAATACCGACCGCCGACTGGAAACTTCTTAAAATACGCGAAGGTGCTTCCTTAGAAAAATATATTGATTCCATAAAGCAGGAATTCAAACTCCCGCTTATAATTAAACCCAACAGCTCCGGTTCAACGGTTGGCCTTACTCTTATCAAAGACTGGAACGGGTTGCCTGACGCCCTGCGTCTGGCCAGCGAAGTCGGCCCCGACGTGCTGGTTGAAAAATATGTCAAGGGCCGGGAAATCACCGCCGCCGTCCTGAACGGCCGGGCGCTCCCGCTGGTTGAGATAGTCCCGACCAATGAGCTCTATGACTACCAGTGCAAGTACACCAAAGGAAAATCGAATTATATCTGCCCGGCCCCGATCGACAAGGACCTGACGCCCGTCATTCAGGCGATGGCCGAACGGGCCTACCATACTATCGGCTGTTCCGGCCTAGCCCGGGTCGATTTTATTCTCGGCGAGGGAAACCAGCCGGTCTTTCTTGAGGTTAATACACTACCGGGCATGACTGAGCTTTCTCTGGCCCCGATGGCGGCCAAAGAAGCGGGCATAAATTTTGACGAATTAATTGACGAAATCTGCAAGGCTGCTTTAGTTTGAAAGATAATATTAATGCCGAAAAAGTCCGGGGCGTAATTTTCGACCTCGGTTCGACCCTGCTCGAATACGAAACAATCCCCTGGGACGATCTAAGTCTGCTTTGCCTTGACGCCGGTTACGACTATTTGAAAAATTCGGGGCATGCCGTGCCGGGCAAAGATGATTTTATCGAAAAATATATTGCCATTCGCCAGAAATATCGCAAGCACTCGGGGGAGACGCTCGACGAGTGGATAATCACCGACGCAATCGGCGAACTGCTGTCGGCCTTCGACCTGAATGGCAGCGCCTCACTGGCCGAGGATTTCTTTGCGGCTTATCATGTCCCTCTGGCCAGGCAGGTGACCATGTTCGCCGATGCCCCGACCGTCCTTCGGACGCTAAAATCAAACAGGCATAAAATCGGACTGGTGTCGAACACGATATTCCCCGAAGATGCGCACGTCGAAGAGCTCAAAAAATATGCGATTTTCAACCTGTTCGATTTTACCATCTTTTCTTCTTCGTTCGGGAAGCGCAAGCCGCATCCGGAAATTTATAAACGGGCGACGGAACTGATCGGACTTGCGCCGGAAAACCTGCTTTTTGTAGGTGATCGCTATATAGAGGATTACGTGGGGCCGTCAGATTTCGGCATGCAGGCAATGATCAAATTTCGCGAGGGCAGGCCTTATCCCGATCACATGCCCGAAAATGTTACGGTCATCCGCGCCCTTGTCGAATTACTCGATTATCTGGACTTGAAAATTGACGATAAATAATACAAACTGTATATTTATCTTTATAAGATGAGTTTTGTAGCTTAAAAGGCAGGATTTCTATGGCCCTCAGTTTTACCAATACTATGACTCGCAAAAAGGAAGAGTTTCAACCTATTGATAATAATCATGTCCGTATGTATACCTGCGGTCCGACCGTTTATGACTTCGCGCATATCGGCAATTTCAGAACCTATATGTTCGAGGATCTTCTGCGGCGCTACTTGAAATACAAAGGGTACAAAGTCACCCAGGTTATGAACGTGACCGACATCGACGATAAAACCATCAAGGGTTCCATCGCCAAGGGCATCACACTCAATGAATACACCAAGCCTTACATCGACGCGTTTTTTGAGGACCTGGATACTCTCAAAATAGAGAGGGCTGAGGTATATCCCGCCGCCACGAAGCATATCGACGATATGGTCGGCATCATAAAGACCCTTAAGGAGAAAGGCGTTGCCTACGAAGTTAACGGCAACTACTATTACTCTATAGCTAAATTTCCGGAGTACGGCAAGCTTTCTCATATCGACCTAGGCGGTCTCAAGGCCGGGGCAAGAGTTTCGTCCGATGAGTACGATAAAGAATCGGTATCCGATTTCGCGCTCTGGAAGGCGTGGGATGAAAAAGACGGCGACGTTTTCTGGGAAACCGATTTGGGCAAAGGACGTCCGGGGTGGCATCTGGAATGCTCGGCGATGTCGATGAAATATCTCGGCAAGACGTTCGACATTCACTGCGGCGGGGTGGACAACATATTTCCGCACCATGAAAACGAAATTGCCCAGTCCGAAGGCGCCAATGGACAGACGTTCGTGCATTTCTGGCTGCATTCGGAGCATCTCATTGTCGAGGGCCGCAAAATGTCAAAATCGTTTAATAACTTTTTCACCCTGCGCCAGATACTGGAAAAAGGTTATTCTCCGGTGGCCGTGAGGTACGTTCTTATTGCCACGCATTATCGTCAGCAGCTGAATTTTACTTTCGATGGCCTCGATGCCGCCGCCAATGCGCTGGCACGGTACAACGATTTTTATGCCAACCTGAAAGATTTTGAAGGCGGAAAATCACCGGGTGAGGCCGAAGCAGTGATCGATAAGTGCATAAAAGGCTTCGAAACCAACCTCGACGATGATTTAAATATCTCAGGTGCACTGGGCGAGGTTTTTGATTTTATCCGGGAGATCAACCGGCTCAAGGCGGAAGGAAATCTGTCTCTCGAAGAAAAGGAAAAAGCGCTGAAAACCCTTGAACGTATGGATGGTGTTCTGGGCTTTTTGATGAAAGACGAAGGCGATCTTGAAGCGGAAGTTATGGATGCCATCGAGCGTCGCAACGCCGCGAGAAAAGCCAAAGATTTCTCCCTGGCCGACCATATCCGCGATGAGCTTCTCGAACGGGGCATTATCCTCGAGGATTCTCCGTCCGGGACAAAATGGAAAAAGAAAATATAATTGGCCGATTTTCCTGGCCAGTGCATGATATTAGAGCTTGACTTATGGCCGTTATTAAATATTTTAAGGGCCAATTAGCTATACGCCGGCGTAACTCAGTTGGTAGAGTAGCTGATTTGTAATCAGCCTGTCGGGGGTTCGACTCCCTTCGCCGGCTTTTTTAACGGCGAAAGGGAAGAACCGGAACATAGCTAATAAAATACGATGGAGGGGTTCCCGAGCGGCCAAAGGGAACAGACTGTAAATCTGTCGGCGAAGCCTTCGGAGGTTCGAATCCTCCCCCCTCCATAAAATTCGAAGCATAATCCCAGTCAAAATCCCTAATAAAAAAAGTGAGCGCTCTTAATTCGCTGGATGCAATCTGTAGAATAATTCTGTACAAACCAAAGCCCCCGGGATCGGGGGCTTTGGAATTTATGCTGAAGAAGT
>CAZMWI010000064.1:6572-15940 GCA_964569945.1 uncultured Ignavibacteriaceae bacterium | reverse complement strand
GTATGTAGACCATGCCCGGCCTGTCCTTATGGTCGTGAATCGGACCGAAGACGCCGCCCGGTTCGATGGTGACCATACGCATTCGGAATTGGCGCCCGGCCATGCCCTCAATTTCGGAGCCAAGATCAACCGAAGCCAACAGTTTCACCGTAACGCCTTTAGTTTCAGGTGCTGCCTGTTTGTTTGTCATCGCGTTCTCCTTTCTGTACGTCCCGCCTGACTGACAATTATTAAATTGGTCCGTACAAGATTCTGGTTTATTAATTTCCGTCGTCGTCGGACGTTTAGCAATATGTAACAAAACAGTTGCAAAGCCGGTTCCATCAGCGAAGACTGTCAGGAGCGCACGGCCTGGCCTGAGCTTCGAGGGGTCGATCCTCAGGTCGACCGGGCGGGCGGCGGGTCTGAGGACCCGCCGAACACAACGTACGAAGCAGCAACACGATTAATCGGAATTGTAATGGAAGAGGATGCGTTGAGGTTCAAAGAGGGATTTTGGGGGTGTCGGGAAAACTAAATTTCACAAACCGGTTGACAAAACGTCTTATAAGTGATTAATTCAGAACTTAATCCGGGATCGGTGGCCGGGTAAACGGCCCGTTGCCGGTGGCATAGAAAAAAGAGTTGTGTGTATATATTGAGGGCGAGGTAATGAACAAAAAATCTGCGCTTTTGGCATTGTTGCTATTGCTGGCTCTGGCGCTTTCCGCGTTTTCCCAGGATGATGAAGAAAAATGGCGAAACTTCGAAGTCGAAGTTTACGGCGGCCTGTCGGTGCCGTCGGGGACTCTGTCCGACTGGAACGACAGTCTCGGCGCCAAGACCGGTTACAATATGGGACTTGCCGGCGCTTATTATTTCACAGAGAAGATTTGTGCCGGGACGTATTTTACTTATACGCAGTTCAACATCAAAGACTACACTTTGAGTTACCGGCTGTATGACGGGGGATTGTACGGCAAATATTGTTTTGTCGGTGAATCGAATTTCGAACCGTATGTCAAGCTTACCGGCGGGGTAGTCTGGCCCAAGTTCGCGACGTGGATCGGGGACGATAAAAACATTTTAAGAGAGCTTTCCTACGATCCGGCATTGAATTTTGGACTGAATATCGGCATGCTGTATTATACTTCGGATTTCGGCAGTATTTTTGTTGAGTTGGGTTATAACTACGATCTGCTGAAGGATTCGCAAAGCGATTACGCGCATGATAATTTCAAACTTCCTGACAATGCCAATTATATAAATGTCCGTGCCGGACTGACGGTATTTTTCGGCCCGGAATAAGACTGAAAATATTTCAGATTTCAATGCCCTTTCTTCTGAGAGGGCATTTTTTTCTGGCTATAAAAGAGACTGGCCGCTATTTTGACGGTCATGAATCCGGTCAAACTGCTCATAGTCGACGACGAAGCCGCCCAGCGGGAGATGCTGGCGGGTTATCTGGCTAAAAAGAATTTCGAGATTGTCCAGGCCGGCTCCGGCGAAGAGGCTCTTAAGCTTTATGCCTCGTTCCTCGCGCCACTGGCCGTGGTCGATATGAAAATGCCGGGCATGAACGGGATCGAATTGATTGGCCATCTCAAAGAGCTCAATCCGTTCGTTCAAATAATAGTCCTGACCGCTTTCGGGTCGGTCGAGACGGCGGTCGATGCCATGAAGGCCGGGGCGTGTCACTATCAGACCAAGCCGGTCGAACTCGAAGAATTGCTGATCAATCTGAACAAGGCAGCCGAGCAGCACCGGATGATTCTCGACAATCAATTGCTCAATGAGACGGTGGTTGAGCGGTTCGGCAGCGGAGAGATAATCGGGCAGTCGGCGTCAATTAAGAGTGCGATCGAACTGATCAACCTGGCCGCGCCGGGCGATACGACGGTTCTTATTACAGGGCCGTCGGGGACCGGCAAGGAGTTGGCAGCAAGGGCGCTGCACGCTTTATCGCCTCGTAAAGACGGGCGGTTTGTGCCGGTAAATTGTGCGGCGATACCTGAGAATCTTCTGGAATCCGAGCTGTTCGGCCACGAAAAAGGAGCGTTCACGGGGGCGATCAAGCGCCGGCTGGGCAAGTTCGAAATCGCCGACGGCGGGACGCTTTTCCTCGATGAAATCGGCGATATGCCGCCGACCATGCAGGCCAAGCTGTTGCGAGTTCTCGAAGACAAGAAAGTGGAGCGGTTGGGTTCGGAGGATAGTGTGACGCTCAATGTCCGTGTGATTGCCGCCACCAACCGCGATCTCAAACAGTGGATCGACGAAGGCAAGTTCCGGGAGGATTTGTACTATCGGATAAATGTCGTTACGATAGACATGCCGCCGCTTTCGAACCGGCCGGGCGATATTCTCCTTTTGGCCGACAAATTCCTGAAGGATTTTTCGTCGCGTCTGGGCAAGAAGATTTCAGGGTTTACGTCACCGGCAGCAGCTGCGTTGAATTCTTATTCATGGCCGGGCAATGTGCGTGAACTTCAGAATGTGATCGAGCGGGCGGTCGTGCTGTCCAGAGGCGATGTCATAGATTCCAAAGAGTTGCCGGGTCTTGTTTCGTCAGATGAGGGACCGATCCAAAATGTAGTAAAGTTGGCTGACCTGGAAAGCCGCCATATTCGCCTAATGCTTGAAAAAATGGACTGGAATCTGGGTCAGACGGCGGAAATTCTGGGGATTCATCGCAATACCCTTCGGTCCAAGATAAAAGAATACGGTATCGAAAAAAGCGCCTAAATCGGTGCGCCAGCCCATCCCTTTGACCATTTTTTGTGCCTACGCAAGGGCTTTAATAATCGTTATGTCGTTGTAATAACATCTCTTACGAGGTTGGCACGGCATTTGATTAATATAATATGCAAAAAGGAGAGATATATGAAAAAGATAATTATTTTAGTCGCTTCCGTCATGGTTCTGGGCGTTCTGGTCGGATGTGATAATAATGACGACAAGATAGTTGTGACCGATTACGGGACTCCTCAGCGTCCTCAAAATGTATTTTCGGTTACCGGGGACGGGCAGGTTCAGCTGTTCTGGCTTCCGGTAGAATATGATAATCTTCAGTTCTACCGAATCTGGAGAAACACCGACGGAGGCAATCAATACTATCTGTATGATACCGTTCTGTCGTACTTCGATATCAGCGTCTATGAAGACTATACCGATTACAATGTCACCAACGGTCATACCTACTGGTATGCGGTGACGGCGTACGGTCTCAATGGTGAAGAGTCAGAGCTTTCGTACGAACTGGTGTACGATACGCCGCGCCCGGAAGGATCGGGATTGGTGCTTACCGATACGGCAACGACGGCGGCGACGTCGGGATTCGATCTGAGCACGCAGTTGATTTTGCCGTGGAACAACGCCAATACCGACGTTTTTGTCGATTACGATCCGGGGCTGGAGACGTACTTTTTAAATGCGGCCAGACCGGATGTCTATATACAGGATATGGGGTATACCATAGATTCCTCTGAAATCTCATTTGCACCGGATACGGGATGGTCTTATGTCGGTTGGCAGGAGATTATCGAGGGGCATACGTTCGTGATCTGGGCGAATCATCATTATGCAAAATTGCGCGTGGAATACGCCGATTATGACAACGGCTGGGTGGAGTTCTGGTGGGCTTATCAGATAGATGCGGACAATCCGCAGCTGGCTCCTCCGCCTTTTCCGCAGGATATAAATTACGGTAAGCGGCTGCTTACGTCAGAAAATAACGACCAGCCATCGGCGGGTCTGTAAATAAGAAGGGAGTACAGTCATGAAACGCCATATTTTATTCGCAGCCGTCCTGATTCTGGCGCTGGGGACGTTCTCCGCCGCCAGGGCGGACAGGATGGGATATGACCCGACTATCGACTACGGCTCATATCTCAAGATCGACCGATATCTTAACATCGAAGTATGGACCGATCACGATGATTATTACCAGGGGGATAATGTACAGTTTTCGTTCAAGACCAATGAGGATTGTTTTGTAGTCGTTTACAACATCGATTCGCGCGGCGACGTGCATATTCTTTACCCGGCCGGGCCCAACGATGATATGCGGGTTCAGGGCGGACGTATTTATACCGTGCCATCGACGAACGACGACTATGAACTGACGGTGCAGGGGCCGGAAGGCGTCGAATACCTTCAGGCGGTAGCATCGCGGGAACCGATCAACCTCGGCGACTGGGATGATAACCTGTACTGCGACAATGACGCCTATGATTTCATGGATTACATCAATTCGACGTATCTGGGGTGTAATTCGGATTGTCACCGGGCTTATGATTTGACGTCGTTCATGGTCAAGCAGTGGGACGATTACTATTTCCGTCCGGTTTATCATTATGACCGTCCGTACTGGTCGTATGCCGGTTCGATATATGTCGACTACCCGTTCGGGTCGACGATTTATATCGACGGTGTATACTGGGGTGTGGCGCCGCTTTTTATCCCGAGAATATACTACGGTTGGCACTGGGTGACGGTGTATGATCATTACGGCTATTGCTGGGAAGACCGCATCCAGGTGGTCAGGCGCAAATCGGTCGTGCTGAACGACACGGTTATCAGAACCAAGGCGAGCGTGCATTCGCGCTATAAAGACGTTCAAAATAAGGGATATCGTGACCCGGTGAAAAACGGATATACCGATTACGGCAAGCAGGTTGTCCGGAAGCGCGAATTACAAGCAACGCGCCAAAGTTCGCCGAGGGGCGGCACGACGCGCATGCAGACGGAGAGCCGCAGCGGAACGGGCAACAACGATCGGACGACTACGACGGGCCGGATCAGAACAACCGATCAGACGCAGCGGCGGTCCACTGAATCGAGAGGCACCTACGAGCGCGGATCGCGTTCGACGAATAGGAGCGGTGATACCAATACGAGACAGGGAAGCACGCGCAACACGACCCGTCGATCTCCAGCAGAAACGCGATCAACCAAAAGAGGGTCGTCGGGGTCGCGGGCGATTGAATCATCGTCGAGGCGTTCCTCGGAACGTCCCTCGCGGTCGACCGGCAGCAGTGAGCGGTCTCGTTCGACCCAGAGGAGCCAGCCCAGAAGTGAACCGTCATCGTCACCGTCCGTAAAGAGTTCGGGACAGGAGAGACAGTCTTCGGGAAGCAGCAACAGCGGTTCCCGGTCAAGGAGTGGCGGCGGAAATCGCTCAGAAACGCGGCAGAGACGCTAAGAAATTAGTTGACTGATTATTGCGGGGGCTGTAACATAAATACAGCCTCCGTGGAGAATATTATGAAGAGACTGGTAATTATCATAATAAGTCTGGCAGTTCTGTTTTTACAGGTGCCGGTTTTGGCCGTCGACATACAGAAAGATACGGTTGAGAACAAGCAGCCCGTGAAGACGGACAATAATGCCGTAAAAAGCAATAACGACACGGCAGGACAGCAGCAGCAATCCACAGAAATCAAAATCAAACAGAACAAGACCGATCCGGCGGCGAAAGATTTCGACAGTTTTATAGACAAAAATAATAACGGTATAAATGACCGGGCCGAAAAGAAAACCACCGAAAGTCCCGGTCAAACCAAGACCAAGAAATAGCCCATTTTCGGCATAAGCTCAGCATATCTTTTAATTCCCATATAAATATCTTGACATGCCCGGTATTTTTTGATAGAATTTTTGGCACTCTTAAACAGTGATTGCTAAACCTTTTGACTAAGTTATTGTTTAAGTGGAAGTAAGATGGCTTTTGAAAATTTATCATCGCGGGAGAAAAGGGTTCTTCAGAACCTGATTACTCATTATGTCCAGACGGCCGACCCGGTCGGCTCGCGGGTTATCGCCAATAAATTTCGTATGGGGCTGTCTCCGGCAACCATCCGCAACACGATGCAGGACCTTGAAGAAATGGGGCTGATTTCGCAGCCGCACACATCGGCGGGCCGTATTCCCACCGACACCGGCTACCGGTTTTTTGTCGATGCCCTGCTCAAGCGGGAGCCGCTGACGCAGAAGGAAAAGAAATTGATCGAATCGATTGTCCGCCAGGGAGGAAAAGGAATAGATTCTATTTTATCCCAAACCAGTAAGGTCTTAAGTGAAATTACGAGTCAATTGGGATTGAGTATTTCGCCGCGTTTCGAAGAAGGGACTCTGCGTAAAATAAATCTTATCCCGGTCTCGGAAGGAAAAATACTGGTTATTGTCGCGGTTAAAGGTGGTTTTGCACGTTCGATTTTGATGGAATTGGAGTCGGATATACCGGAAAGTGAATTCCGCGAAATTGAATCGATATTGAACGAAAGATTATGTGGAAATACTCTGGGACATATCAGAAAGACGATCAGTGAACGGCTGGCCGATACGAAGTTGTCTCCGCGACTGATCAAGCTGTTTGTGGATGCCTCGTCTGAGATCTGGTCGGACAACGCCGATGACAAACTTATTACAGTCGGCACGGACAATCTTATCATGCAGCCGGAATTCGCCAGCCGTGAGCGCATCACCGATATCGTGAAGCTTCTCGAAGATAAGAAGGAACTTAAAGAGTATATAAGTACAAAATCGATGGGCGAGGGGATTATAATTACAATCGGCGAAGAAAATACAATTAACCAGATAAAGAACTGCTCGATGGTGACCTCCAGCTATAAGGCGGGCAAAATCAACGGGACGATAGGTATTATCGGGCCGACCCGTATGCCGTACTCCAAGCTGATCTCTATCGTGGAATATACGGCGCGGTCGCTGACGGCGGCGCTGTCGGGGTCCCAGGGAGAGGATGAATAAACGATGAGCAAACATAAACATGACGGCAGCGAGGACAAGCACGAAATAAAAGTGGAATTCAAAGGCAAAAACGACGAGGCTGTCGAAGCGGAATCGGAAAAAGTCCCCAAGTCGGATATAGAGATTTCCGAAGAGACTGTTGCCGGGCTGGAAGAGAAATTAAAGGAAGCCGAAGACAAGTATCTCCGTCTGGCGGCGGAGTTCGATAATTACCGCAAGCGGACGGCTCGCCAGTTCGAAGATATATCGCAGGCCGGGCGGATTCATGTAATCACGCAGCTTCTGGACGTGCTCGACAATTTCCAGCGGGCGCTGGAAGCGTCGGCCAGTTCCTCGAATCATGACAGCCTTCGCGAGGGTACACAGCTGGTTTATAAAAATCTCTATGATGTTCTGACGAAGGAGGGTCTGGAGCCGATCGAGGCGGTGGGCAAGCCGTTCGATCCGAACCTTCACGACGCCCTAATGCAGCTTGAATCGGATGAACACCCCGAGGGGATCGTTGTTCAGGAAATGACAAAAGGGTATAAGTTGAACGACCGGGTTTTGAGACATTCAAAAGTGGCGGTCAGCAAGGGTCCGGGCGGAGAAAGTGATCCCGGCGATAATGACGATTGATAATATTGCAGAAGTTTAAAGGAGATAAATAATGGGCAAAATCATAGGAATCGACCTGGGGACGACAAACTCTTGCGTGGCCGTACTGGAAGGCAATGACGCGACGGTAATAGCCAACAAGGAGGGCGGCCGGACGACGCCGTCGGTGGTGGCGTTCACCAAAGACGGAGAGCGGCTGGTCGGGGCGGCGGCCAAACGCCAGGCCGTGACAAACCCGGATAACACGGTATTTTCGATCAAGCGGTTTATGGGTCGGCATCACAACGAAGTGCAGGAAGAAGAGAAGATCGTGCCGTACAAGGTCGAAGCCGATGAAAAAGGCGAAGTGGTCGTGGTGGCCGGAGGGCAGAAGTATGCCCCGCCGCAGATTTCGGCTATGATTCTGCAATCGCTCAAGAAAACTGCCGAGGATTATCTCGGGGCGGAAGTGACGCAGGCGGTCATTACGGTTCCGGCTTATTTCAACGATTCCCAGCGTCAGGCAACCAAGGATGCCGGCAAGATTGCCGGGCTGGAAGTGCTTCGCATTATCAATGAACCGACGGCGGCCTCGCTGGCGTATGGTCTGCAGAAGAAGAAAAATGAAAAGATCGCCGTCTATGATTTGGGCGGCGGGACGTTCGATATATCCATTCTCGAGCTCGGCGACGGGGTATTTGAAGTACGCTCGACCAACGGCGACGGGCATCTCGGCGGGGACGATTTCGACCAGAAAATTATCGACTGGATGGCCGAGGAATTCAAGAAGACCAACAGCATCGATCTTCGTCAGGACCGGATGGCTTTACAGCGTCTCAAAGAAGCGGCGGAGAAGGCCAAGTGCGAGCTTTCGACGACAATGCAGACCAATATCAATCTGCCGTTCATTACGGCCGATCAGTCGGGACCGAGGCATTTGGACCTGACATTAAGCCGGGCCAAGCTGGAGCAGTTGACCGATGACCTTCTGCAGCGGACCATCGGACCCTGTCGCCAGGCACTTCAGGATGCCAAGCTTTCGGCCAATGAAATCGACGAGGTTATTCTGGTCGGCGGGCAGACCCGTATGCCCAAAGTGCACGATATAGTCAAAGAGCTGTTCGGAAAAGAGCCCAATCGCGGTGTCAACCCGGATGAGGTCGTGGCGATTGGAGCTGCCATACAGGGCGGTGTGCTGGCCGGTGATATGAAAGACGTAGTACTATTGGACGTGACGCCGCTGTCGCTGGGCATTGAAACGCTGGGCGGCGTTCTGACGACTCTTATCGAGCGTAATACCACCATCCCGACGCGGAAAAGCCAGATCTTTTCGACGGCGTCGGACAGTCAGCCGGCGGTGAGCATTCACGTTTTGCAGGGTGAACGCCGGATGGCTATCGATAACCGCACGCTGGGCCGTTTTGATCTTGTTGGCATTCCTCCCGCACCGAGAGGAATTCCGCAGATTGAGGTGTCGTTCGATATTGACGCCAACGGTATCGTGCATGTTTCGGCTAAGGACCTGGGCACGGGTAAGGAGCAGTCGATTCAGATACAATCGTCGTCGGGTCTGTCGGAAGAAGAGATCGACAAGATGGTCAAAGATGCCGAATCTCACGCCGAGGAAGACAAGAATAAAGAGGCCCTGATCAAGGCGCGCAATGAGGCGGATCAGCTGGTGTATACCACCGAAAAAACACTGAAAGAACACGGTGACAAGCTTTCCGATGACGAAAAGAAAGCGGTCAATGAAAAGCTCGAAGCTCTTAAGGCGGTTCAGACATCGGATGACGCCGAAGCGATTAACAAGGCCAAAGAAGAGTTGATGCAGGCGTCGCATAAACTGGCCGAGGAGATATACAAGCAGGCCCAGGCGCAGCAGCAGCAGGCTCCGGGCGGCGGATCGGAAGAAGCCGGGGCCGATGGTGCGACCGAGGCCGGTCAACAGGAGCAACAGACCAAAGATGACGGAGCGGTCGACGCCGATTTCGAGGTTGTTGACGACAAAGACAAATAGAACATAGTAATTATATTAGGGCTGCTAT
>CAZMWI010000064.1:0-6562 GCA_964569945.1 uncultured Ignavibacteriaceae bacterium | reverse complement strand
AGACTATTTTGCGGTGCTCGGGGTGTCTCGCGGCGCCTCCGAGGATGAAATAAAATCGGCTTATCGCAAACTGGCGCTTAATTTCCATCCCGATCGAAATCCGGGTGACAAGTCGGCCGAAGAGAATTTCAAAGAAGCGACCGAGGCGTACGAAGTCCTCAAGGATCCGCAGAAACGGCATGCCTATAACCAGTTCGGTCATGAGGGATTGTCGGGCGGTGGATTCGGTCAGGGCGGTTTCGGATTCGGGGGTTTCGATATCAGCGACGCTTTGAGAGCTTTCATGCGAGATTTTGGCGGCGGGTTCGGCGGCGGAATTTTCGAAGACCTTTTCGGTGCCGGCGGATCGCGGGGCGAGCGGTACAACCGTGGTGAGGATTTAAAGGCGGCCATAGATCTGACGCTTGAAGAAATTCACACCGGGACCGAGAAAACTCTCCGCGTCAACCGTTATGAGACCTGCGATGATTGCAGCGGCTCGGGGCTGGCGCCGGGCGCATCGCGGCAAACCTGCCCGGATTGCCGGGGGGCCGGTCAGGTGCGAACGGTGACCCGGACGTTCCTCGGGACGATGCAGCAAGTCAGGACCTGTCCGCGCTGTCGAGGAACAGGTGAGATGATCAGCTCACCGTGCCCGGCTTGTGGCGGTGAGGGCCGAGTTAAAAAGACGGGCAAAGTAAAGGTCAAAGTGCCCAAGGGGGTGTCATCGGGCAATTATATGTCGCTGTCGGACCAGGGCAACGCCGGTCGCAACAATGGCCAGAAGGGCAACCTGGTAGTCATCTTCAGGGAGAAAGAGCACGATATATTTACACGTCAGGGCGATAATGTCATTTGTGAGATCCCAATATCGTTTACCAAGGCGGCACTGGGCGGTAATATTAGTGTACCGTCGCTTAACGGTGACCTCGAACTCAAAGTTCCTCCGGGGACGCAAACGGGCAAGGTGTTTCGTATGAGGGGCAAAGGGCTGCCGCGTCTCAACGTGCACGGAAGCGGCGATCAGTTAGTACAGGTTACGGTCTGGACGCCGACGAAACTGTCGTCGGACGATCGTAAGATCCTGGAATCGCTGGATGAGTCGGAGTCGTTCAAACCGCCGGAACCGAACCGATCGTTATTCCAGAAATTAAGGGAATCACTGGGATTCTAAAATGGACGAATCCTCTCGATTTGCTGATAGTTATTACGAGATACGCATATTTATCCCCGAGTCGGTTCACGACGCCGTGGGGAGTTTCATAGTCGACAATTTCGCGCAGGGCCTGTTTCTGGATGACTCGTCGCGCCCGGGATTGATCGGGGTCGGGTTTTATATGCCGTACGGTGATATATCGTCCGTTAAAGAAAGCATTTTGAAATACGCCAGGTTGATTACGCCGGATTTTAAGATCGAGGATAATCATATATCGATCAAGCTGGTCGTAACCGAGGATTGGCAGGAAAAATTCCGGCGGTCGATCCGTCCGATTGCGATCGATAATATTTATATTCGCCCGACCTGGGAGAACAGGAATCCTGATTGCGATATCGATATCGTTATTGAGCCGCGCATGGCGTTCGGGACGGGCCATCATGAGTCGACATCGCTGTGTCTTAAGGCCATAAAAAAATATATCAAAGCGGGGCAGGGGCTTTTCGATCTCGGTTGCGGATCGGGGATTTTGTCAATTGCAGCGGCGAAGTTCGGGGCGAAACCCGTGATGGCGGTTGATATCGACCTGGCGGCGGTCGAAAACGCCCGTGAAAATGCGACGCTTAACGGTCTCGAAGATAAGATAATCATTGAATACGGCTCGATTGAAAAATCCGGTTTGAGCGGGTTGTATGATATTATCGCCGCCAATATAATAAAAAGTACGCTGATCGATTTAATGCCGGATATTTATAAGGCGGCGAGCAAAAAGGGTATTATAATACTTTCGGGTCTTCTTGCAGAGGATGAGGATGAGTTCATGGAATTGTTGAAGTCGTACGAGCTTAGTAACATCGAGAAAAATTTTGACGGTGAGTGGCTGTCTTTGGTGATATTTAAATGAGATTGCCGGTTTTTTATACTACGCCTGAGCTGATCGGGGATGAGAGTGTTATGCTGTCAGGACCCGAAGCCCATCACGCTCAGAATGTGATGCGGTTGAAAAAAGGCGGGCCGTTGATAGTGGTCGACGGTCTCGGCAATGCCTTCCGGTGCGAGATAACCCGCTATAGTGCCAAGAAAGTCGAGTGTCATATTTTTTCCCGAATCAGGAATTTCGGTGAACCGGCGGTGAAAGTAACGCTGGCATGCGGGTTGTCGGTGGGGACCAAGCTCGATGACATTATTCAACGCTGCACCGAACTGGGTGTGACGAAATTGATCCCGCTATTTACCGAAAAATCTAAGGTTAGAATCGACGATGACCGTAAGGCCGCCGCCAAGGTGGGGCGCTGGCGCAAGGTGGCGATAGCGTCGATGAAGCAAACCGGGCGGTCGATTATACCGGAAATATGGTCGCCGGTCAGTCCAGAGAGGCTGTTTGAGGTTTATGAACACCCCGGCCTGCGCATCCTTTTCGATCCGGAAGCGGGGACGGTGAATCTGGCTAATTTGAAGATTCCTCGGGGGACAGGGCAGATCCTCGTCATGGTCGGTCCGGAATCCGGTTTTTCGCCCGATGAGGTTCGTCTCGCTCAAAGAAATGACTGCCAGATTCTGACTCTCGGCCAGAGAATTCTCCGGGCGGAGAACGCCGCGCCGACGGCGCTGGCGCTGATTATGCAGGCTCTGGGCGAATTTAATTAAATCCGGTTTTTGTCGATAATGTCAATATGCCTATTGTCTGGATATATGTATGGGTCGGAATGCTCGGGCTGGCGGTCGGGTCGTTTTTAAACGTCGTGATCTATCGCCTGCCTCGTAAGATAAAGATCGGTCTATCCCGGTCGTTTTGTCCGTCGTGCCGTACGCCAATCCCGTTTTATGATAATATTCCGCTGTTAAGCTATCTGCTTCTGGGCGGAAGGTGCCGCAGGTGCAAGGCGGCCATATCTCCGCGCTACCCGGCGGTAGAGCTTTTAAACGGACTTTTATTTGTTTTCTTTTTTTATGTCTATGGATTGACGCCGCAGTTTTTCGTCTACGCCTTCGTGTCGGCGGTTCTGCTTTCGATTATTTTTATCGACGTCGAATTCCAACTGATACCGGATTATTTGACCATACCCGGCATGGTAGTGGGGTTGGCGGTTTCATTGACACCATCGGGGATCGGTATTGTCTCGTCGGTCATCGGGCTGGTGGTCGGCGGCGGCACGTTGTATTTAATCGCCTTGCTGGGCGACTGGCTGTTCAAGAAAGACAGCATGGGAGGCGGCGATATAAAGATGGCGGCGATGCTCGGGGCGTTTCTGGGCTGGCAAAAGGTTATTTTCATATTTTTCGCGGCGGCCGCAATCGGGCTGGTGGCGTCGATTGTAATCATGGCATTTTCGAAAAAAGTCCGCGCGAGCCGGATGATACCATTCGGGCCATTTCTGGCTATGGCCGGATATGTGGCGATTCTTTACGGAGACAAGTTGATTAACCTGTATATCAACAATTTCTGGCGGGTATAAAGTCAATTTCTGCTTATTGTTTAACCGTCCGTAATTCCTGTCGATAATTAGAATATGAGTTCGATAAAAAGAAAAACCGGCTATCGCTGGGAGCTTACGCTGGGCCTGGCGCTTATTATCCTGGTCCTGGTGATATTGAACATAGCCTCTCACTACGCTATGTATCGCTTGAAGGATTCCCTCCTGGCGACGGCCCGGGATAATCTCTCGGAAACGGCTTTTGCCATATCCATGCGAATGATCGACACCGGGGCACCTTATCTTTCGGAAGAGGATGAAGGTCGGATCGGCCGGGAGTATTCGTTTGACGGATTTAACGTGATACATCTCAATTATGAGCGCGCTTTGAGCCTTAGAAACGGCGAAGTTCCCGATTCGGTTTTTTCAACTATTGGCCCGGATGTGACGGCATCGGAGCTGAAGCCGCTGCTGTCACAGAATGATGTCTTTTTGCATAAAAGCGGCGATTTGACACTGCACTATCTGCACGTCGTGGAAATTGACGGTTCCAGCTATGTATTGCATATACATTCGGAGGACAGAGTCCTCGCGGCGCTCGAACGGGCCGGGCGGGTGCTGGTATTTTTCGGATTCCTCGGCGTTGTTATCATCATATTCGTCTCATACACTTTTATCAGGAAAGCGACGCGGCCCATAACGCGTCTTCGTATGCAGGCGGAAAGCACCGGGCATTATAATGCTGACAACCGGGATGAAATCGGTGAGTTGATCCGCTCATATGAGAAGATAATCACCGACTTGAAAGGCAACGAGGCGGAACTTATACGGCTAAATGAGATGATAAAATCCAGGGCGGATCGTCTGGAGGCTCACAATGAATATATCCTCGGGTCGATCCCGAGCGGAATAATCACGCTTGATAATGACGGTCATATTTCAAGCGCCAATCGGGCCGTCGGCCGTATCCTCAACCTTGATTCGGACTCTCTGCATGGACAGCCGTATAAAAAGGCCCTCGGCAATTTTGAACATATTTGTCAATATGTACAGGTGTTTACGGGTGACTCAAAGCCTCTTAAGAATCAGGAAATAGTACTTTCCGGGCCGAACGGGGAGAGACGAGTCCTTGCGATATCCGTAACCGGATTGAGAGACGGGCAGGACAATAAAATCGGGACGTCAGTATTAATCAACGATATGACCGAACTGGACCGTCTGCAGAAAGAAATCGAAGCCAAGAATGCGATGGCATTGCTGGGCGAGATGTCGGGCGGGCTGGCTCATCAGCTGCGAAATTCGATGGCGGCCATTGTGGGTTTGGGGAAACTGATCGCGAAAAAGGTCGATCCGGAACAGCCGGAGGGAAAGAACGCGGCTTTGATTCTCAGGGAATCGCTCGAAGCCGAGACGCTGGTTTCGAGATTTCTTGATTTTGCGCGTCCGTTGGAATTGAACGATACTCCTTTCGATATTGAACATATGCTATTGGAAGTAATCGAAACCCATAAGAATAAGTATCATGAGATAAACTATCACTTTAACAGCGATTCGGCGAGAAATTCCGTAAATGGTGATCGGTTGTTATTGAAGCAGGCCGTCTGCAATATTGTCGATAATGCCTCCCAAGCCTGCAGCGGTCGGGGGACTATTAATATAAGTCTAACCGCCGACGATAAGGCTCTTCATATTGATATTGCCGACGACGGGCCGGGTATACCGGACGATATCGGCGATAAGATATTCGCACCGTTTTATTCGACCAATCCGTCGGGCACCGGACTGGGTCTTCCACTTGCCAGAAAAATCGCCTTACTGCACGAGGGATATCTTGAGTTCAACAAAAATCCGAACGGTGGGACGGTTTTCAGAATCTCGCTGCCGTCATCCCGATCGTATTCGTCACCGTTGTATTCCGACAAATCCGTTGCCTCGACCGAAGCATTTTAATATATTGCCGCCTGAAATAATGGAGGATTCCTGCAAATGATATCTACCAGTGACTTCAGGCGCGGCCTGCGGCTTATGTATGAAGGAAGCCCGTGGTTTATAGTCGAGTTTCAGCATGTTAAGATGGGTCGCGGAAGACCGCACGTGAAAACCAAAATGAAAAATCTTCTGACCGGTAATATAGTCGAGAAGTCGTTTCTGACGACCGAATCGTTCGATGTTCCCGACGTCGAAAACCGGGATATGCAGTTTTTGTACGAGCAGAACGGTGAATTCGTATTCATGGATTCCAAGACGTTCGACCAGATAATGGTGACGGCCGAGACGCTCGGTGATTCGCGCTGGTATCTTATGGAAAACCACGAATACAACGTGCTGTTGTATGAAGGCCGGGCTTTATCGCTGGAGCTTCCGGCGTCGGTTATTCTTGAAGTCACCGAAGCCGAACCGTCGGTGAAAGGTGATTCCGTTTCCAATATCATGAAACCGGCCAAGGTGGAGACGGGCCTCGAAATTAAAGTGCCCCTGTTTGTCAAAGAAGGCGACAAGGTCAAGGTCGATACGCGTACCGGTGAGTACATTGAGCGAGCCAATTAGTATCGATCAGGAAAAATCTGTTCTTGGCATCGACGAATCCGGCAAAGGTGATTTTTTCGGACCTCTGGTTATTGCCGGGGTGCTGGCCGACGGTCGGGCCGCCAAAAAATTGGCCGATGTCGGTGCCCGCGATTCCAAGAAAATCAGTGACGGCCGGATCAAAGAGCTGGCGGCGTATATCAAAGATAATATGCCGTATTCCGTCGTTTTGATCGGGCCTGAGAAGTACAATCAGCTTTATTCCAAGATACGAAACCTGAACAAGCTGCTGGCCTGGGGGCACAGCCGGGTTATCGAAAATGTCGCCGAAAAGAACCAGATAGACCTGGCGATCTCCGATAAGTTCAGCAAGCACGACCGGGTGGGGCAGGCACTCATGAGCCGTGGCAGAGAAATTGCGCTGATACAGGAGGTCCGGGCGGAAGCGAATCTTCCGGTGGCAGCCGCCTCGATTCTGGCGCGCGCG
>CAZMWI010000063.1:0-16031 GCA_964569945.1 uncultured Ignavibacteriaceae bacterium | reverse complement strand
TGTGAAATTTATTTGCTAGAATCGAGGGTGGTTATGGGGACGAAAAATAAAAAATGGTACGACCAAAGCCAATTTCTTGTAACCTGTACGGTTATATCTAATTATCTATGCCAAAACCGGTTGAAATTGGGGTGAATAACATGGTCGGAAATACAAGGTTGGTAGTGATTTTGTTAGAGGTTTCGACCCACCAGGACCACGAAAACCAATGTCGGGTTTCTCTCCCCGCAAAGCGGGATTCGGAACCCGACCTACTTTTGCTAATTGTGCGTTGTGCCCGGTCGATCCTCAGATCGACCGGGTAGGCGTCGGGTCTGAGGACCCGCCGATCACAACGTTCGAGACTTCTGTTATAATATCTACGGTGCCATTGACCTTGGGCGGTGATTTCGTATATTGGCATCCGACTGAGTTGAGTGGCCACTCCAAACTTGTTCGGAGTGGAATATGGATTAATGAACATTTATCGAATCCCCTCTAAATAAATTTGAAGGGGCCACTCCGCCGGTCGTGAATTTGCAAAAAATATGCTTATATAAACAACGGAGACGGAAATGATTAAGAAAGTCGGGACGGTTGGGTTCGGACAGATGGGTGGAGGAATCGCCCAGGTGGCGGCGATGTCGGGATACGCGGTGGTTAGCCGCGAAGTATCCGAAGAGTTCATCGACAAGGGGTTGAAATTCATCACCAAACTTCTGGATAAGGGCATCGAAAAAGGCAAAATAGATCAGGCGCTCAAGGACAAAACACTGGGCAATCTCAAAGGCACGACCGATCTTAAGGACTTGGCCGATTGTGATATAATCATTGAAGCGGTGACCGAAGATATGGCGGCCAAGCGTGAGGTTTTCACCGAACTGGATAAAATCTGCAAACCGGAGACAATTTTTGCATCGAACACTTCATCCCTGCCGATCGGCGATCTCGCCACCTGCACCAAACGTCCGGACAAGTTTCTGGGGCTGCACTTCTTCAATCCGGTCCCGGTGATGAAACTGGTCGAAGTGGTGCGCACGCTGGACACGTCGGAGGAGACGTACCAAACCGCTTTCGAGTTCGCCAAGTCGGTGGGCAAGACGCCGGTCACGGCCAAGGATTCTCCCGGCTTTATCGCCAACGTGCTCTTGGTGCCGTACCTTCTCGACGCCATCCGACAATATCAAAACGGGCTGGCTTCGCGCGAGGACATCGACGACGCCATGAAACTGGGCTGCGGGCATCCGATGGGTCCGTTGACGCTGACCGATTTTATCGGGCTGGATACGATTTTGTATATCGCGGATATCATGTTCGAAGAGTTTAAAGACGACCATTACGGAGCGCCGCCGCTTTTGAGACGCATGGTCAACGCCGGTTACCTCGGCAAAAAAAGCGGACGTGGCTTTTATGATTATAATAAATAAAATAACCGGATCGCGAGATATTCCATCCGGTACTTTTTGGGAGATATGACGATGGATTTCAAACACATTCAAGTCAAGCATGATGATAGCATTGCGACGATTACGATCAATCGCGAAAAGGCGCTTAACGCACTTAACCACGAAGTAATCCAGGAACTTCAGACCTTTTTCCGTAACCACTGGACGGACGAGGCTCTTCGCGTGGTCATTATTACCGGAGCGGGTAAGGCGTTCGTGGCGGGGGCGGATATCAAGGAACTGGCCGAGTGCGACGTGGTCTCGGCAACCAGGACGGCTTTGATGGGTCATCATTTGATGCGCTCGATAGAGAATTTCCCCTGTCCGGTGATTGCCGCGATCAACGGTTTCGCTCTTGGCGGCGGTTGCGAACTGGCGCTGGCGTGCGATATTCGCCTGGCGTCCGACAAAGCCAAACTGGGTCAGCCGGAGATAAACCTGGGCATTATTCCCGGTTACGGCGGTACACAGAGGCTGACGCGGCTGGTGGGTCGCGGAAAGGCCAAGCAGATGACTCTTACCGGCGATATGATCACGGCCGAGGAAGCCAAGCGAATCGGGCTGGTGGAAGAAATCTTTCCTGCGGAAGAGTTGATGGGCAAGGCCATGGAGATGGCTAAAAAAATTGCCTCGAAGGCTCCTATATCCGCCAAAGCGGTTAAAGAGTGCATCAATCGTGGGCTGGACATGAACCTGTCGGCCGGATGTGATTTTGAAAAGAACATGTTCGGCCTGCTGTACGGAACCGAAGACACATATGAAGGACTAAATGCTTTCATAGAGAAACGTTCTCCGGCGTTTAAGAATAAATAAGTCGATGTTTTGATGTGCCGTCAGGGAAGGATTCCTGACGGTGCAGTAGATAGCACGGTGCATATTAACGATTCGGGGGAGTTGTGATATATTTTTTTATCGCTATTGCTTTTATTTTTGGAAAGCACGATAGGCCGCACGGACAGTTTTACGATGATGTCCAGGTGTACGACGATGTCAATTTCGAAGAAGTATACGAAGTCAATATTGAAAATGACACCTTGACTATGCCCTATGGCCAAATCGTATTCGATCTCGGCAAGATGTACCTGGTCGGCTATATCGATGATCGCCCCATTTCGGCCTATTACCAGGGTGACGGTGTAATAAAGTACTATCCGAAAAACGATATCGAGGCGCAACAGATCGAGCGCTTCTATCGGACCGATACCGTCGACGAAAAATTCGATGAAATCTATTTAGCCTTCCCCGAAAGCTCAAAATTCCTTGAGAAATACTATAAGACCGGGGATAAAGTAGAAGTCACCGGCCGGGTCAAAAGTATGTACGGCGGATTGAAAAAGGTCCCGAGTTCCGATTTTAAGTATGATCTGCCGGCCAATTTGTATCGTGCATCAATCGAAGGACAGAGCGACTTTCTCTGGATTAACGCCCGCCGCGAGCGATACAGCAATACGATTTATTTTTATGACCCGTATTCGTACGAACAAATCCAGCTTTATAAGTACGCCTCGAATTTCAAGACACCGCAATTGGTATCATCGGTGACCGACCCGAAAGTCGAACGCACGCCTGTCGATGCCCGTCTGATCGACCTGTTCGACTACGATATGAGCATAAATATCCCGGCCATTAATAAATCCGAAGTCGCCTGCACCATGACTTTCACCGTAATGGCCGAGAACCTCAGAGTTGTCCCCCTCAATTTTCCGGCTAAATTCGAGGTCGACTCGGTCGCGGGAGTGGTCGCCGATTCGCTGGAGTTTATCAAGGACGATGACCAGCCGGGAATATATGTGCGATTGGACAAATTCTACCACAAGGGCGACATCGCCAGTGTCACGGTTTATTACAAGGCCGACCTGTTCCGGCAGTACATCCAGTACGGTATAGTCCAGGACTATCTCACCCGCTGGTACCCCTACAACGGCTTCCGGCAATTGTCAACATACCATTGGCAATACGCGATAGATCCGGGGACGACGTTCTTGTCGGTCGGGAACATGGTCAAAGATACGATTATCGAAGATAAGCGCCATCTGGAATTTTTCTCGGAACAGCCGCTGGCCTACGCCGGGTTCAATTATGGCGTTTTCGACTCGACTGCAGTGCCCAACGCCCCGATTCCAATTACGGTCCATTCTCTGAAAAAAGATAATTCGCTTCTTTTCGGTAAAGGCGGGATCAACAATGTCGTGAAAGACGTCGGCGATTCTTATAGCTATTTTGAGAGCATTTTGGGACCGGGACCGACCGATCGTCTGGAAGTCGATCCGATGAATATGGATTTCGGCCAAAGTTCGGCCGGACTGGTGCATCTGTCGGAATACACATTCGACAAAAATACTCCCGGTGTGGATGATAAATATCGGGCACATGAAATAGCGCATCAGTGGTTCGGGCACGTGGTGCATCCGATGACTTATCACGACGTCTGGATTTCTGAGGGGATTTCAGAATATTTTGGAGCGTTGTACGTTAAAAATGTTAAAAAGGACGAAAGAGCTTTTGCTCGTGTTCTGAAGGAGTGGAAGAAACAGGTCACGAAAAAAGGCACGATCCACGGTCTGCGGTCGATCGGATACAGGGCCGGAGCAATCTGGCTGGGCTATCGACTGTTGGCGGACCCGTCACCCGGCGATTATGAAACTCTGGTGTATTACAAAGCCGCTTTTATGATGTATCGGCTGCATCGGGCCCTTACCGATGCTGACGGCAACGATTCGAAATTTTACCAGTTACTTTCCGGATTTTTGCGGGAATACCGGGGAAAACTCGTATCAACTGATGACTTTATTAATTACACCCGGCCGTATCTGGGTGACGGGACGGACGGCTTTTTCAACCACTGGCTTTATGACTGGAAGATTTCGGAAGACGATTTCGATCTCGACAAATAAATGGACTCCCTGATCGCCATATTTTTTACATCGTTCATAGTCGGGTTCTCCGGGGCGATGATGCCCGGTCCGCTTCTGGCGGTAACCGTCGCCGAGACGCCCCACAAAGGTTTGCATACGGGCTCGATCCTCACCGGCGGGCACGCTATCGCCGAGGTGGCGGTCGTTGTGCTGCTTTCGCTGGGGTTGGCGGCCGTAATGGAAAGCAAGACGGTCAAAGGCGGGATCGGCATTATCGGCGGGGCGATGCTGATTTTTATGGGGATCGGTATGCTCTACAGTCTGATCCGAAACAAACTTAAAGAAGAGGGCCGGACGCCGGTTGGTAAGAAAGGCGGGCGGCTGGTGCTGGATGGTATCATCACATCGCTTTCGAATCCTTACTGGTTTGTCTGGTGGGCGACGACGGGCGCGGCGTTTTTGATCAAGTCGCTGGAATTCGGTTTTGTCGGGCCGGTTGTTTTTTATTTCGGGCATATTTTGTCCGACCTGGTATGGTACACGGTGGTCAGCGTCCTGATCTGGAAGGGGCGCAAGTTCTTCGCGGGCACCGGATATAAAATTTTGATAGGGGCCTGCGGCATATTTTTATTGTATCTGGGGGGATTATTTATTCACGACGGAATTTCCGGCACTATTTAGATCTCAGACGTGATCGTAATATCTTTGACGACAACGTATTGTAAATTGGCCGCATTTTAATGTTGAATGCGGAGGAGAATTGTATTTTCATGGCATTGCTTCAAATACCGACAATAGACGGTTTGTGAGATTATGGGACACGCCAGTTTCGTTCATCTACATACCCACAGCCAGTACTCGCTGCTGGACGGTGCCTGCAAGCTTGATTCGGTTATCAAGCGGGCCAAAGAGTACAATATGCCGGCGCTGGCTATCACCGACCACGGCAACATGTTCGGGGCGGCTGAATTTTATAAAAAAGCAACCGCCGCGGGAATTAAGCCGATAATCGGCATGGAGGCGTATGTCGCCGCTGGATCGCGGTTCGACAAACGCCCGTCGAATACCAGCCCCGATGGAGGCTATCATCTGGTATTACTCGCCCGCAATCAGGAGGGGTACAAGAATCTGGTTAAGCTGTCGTCGTACGGGTTCCTCGAAGGATTTTATCACCGCCCGCGTGTGGACAAAGAACTTCTCAGGACGCATTCCAAGGGGCTGATCGCCCTGTCGGCCTGTCTTAAAGGGGAAGTCAACTGGCATTTGTTACGCGGCAATCCCGACAAGGCACTCGACGCAGCCCGCGAGCTGAGCGAGATTTTCGGCGAGGGTGATTTTTATATCGAGCTGCAAAACCACGGAATGGACAAAGAACAGCTTCTTATTCCCATGCTCAATACGATACACCGTGAGACGGGCATACCGCTGGTGGTCACCAACGACTGCCATTATATAAACCGTCAGGATTATGAGGCGCACGACGCGCTGTTGTGCATTCAGACCGGCAAGATGGTTTCCGACACCGATCGGATGCGCTACAACACCGACCAGATTTATTTTAAATCATCCGAGGAGATGTTCAGTCTTTTCGAGGCCTACCCCGAGGCGTTGGAGAATACGGTCAAGATCGCCGAGCGGTGCAATCTCGAAATACAGATGGGCAAGCTTTATCTGCCTCACTTCCCGATTCCCGATAATTATGCCGACGCCGATGATTATCTTAGAAATTTGTGTGAACGTGGCCTGCAGGAGCGCTACAACAAGGTTACGGCCGAAATGCGCAAACGGCTCGATTACGAACTGGACGTCATCAAGCAGATGGGCTACGCCGGGTATTTTCTGATCGTCAAGGATTTTATCGACTACGCGCGCTCGATCGGGGTCCCGGTCGGGCCGGGCCGAGGTTCGGCGGCCGGTTCACTGGTGTCCTATTGTACCAGAATCACCAATATCGACCCGCTGAAATATTCGCTGCTGTTTGAACGGTTTCTGAATCCGGAACGTATCTCGATGCCGGATATAGACATCGACTTCGCCGACCGGGGCCGCGATAAAATTATCGATTATGTCGTGCGGAAGTACGGCCACGAAAATGTCTGCCAGATTATAACGTTCGGGACGATGGCGGCGCGGGCGGTCGTGCGCGACGTGGGCCGCGTGCTGAGTATGCCGTACGCCGAAGTTGACCGCATTGCTAAAATGATTCCGTTCGCGGCCAATATGACGCTCGAACAGGCCCTGGTCATGAATAAAGATTTAAAGGAACTGTATGACAGCGACGTGCGTGTCAAGAAATTGATCGATCTGTCGCAGACGCTCGAAGGTCTGGCGCGCCACGCTTCGACTCACGCCGCCGGGGTGGTAATTGCACCGTCGGCCCTGACCGAATTCGTACCCCTTTTCAAAGGGACCAAAGACGAAATCGTGACCCAGTTCGACATGAAGCGCATCGAGGATATCGGACTTTTGAAAATGGATTTTCTGGGACTACGGACGCTGACAGTCATAAAAGACTGCCTTGAAATGGTCGAGCAAAACCACGGCAAGAAAATCGATATCGATCATGTCAATCTTACCGACCCCAGGGTTTATAAGCTGTTTGCGCGCGGAGATACGGTCGGTATCTTTCAGTTTGAATCGTCGGGGATGCGCGACTACCTGCGCCGGATGAAATCCGACAAGTTCACCGACCTGATTGTCATGAACGCGCTGTATCGACCGGGGCCGCTCGACTCCGGCATGATCGACACCTATATCGAGCGCAAGCACGGGCGCGAAAAGGTATCGTACGATCACCCCAAGCTGGAAAAGATCCTGAAAGATACATACGGTGTCATCGTCTTCCAGGAACAGGTGCTCCAGATCGCCAATTCGCTGGCCGGGTATTCGATGGGCAAAGCCGATATCCTGCGCAAGGCAATGGGTAAGAAGCAGGCCAAGCTCATGGCCGAGCAGAAGCGCGAGTTTTTGATAGGGTGCGGCGAACAAAAAATAGACGCGAAAATCGCCAACAACGTTTTCGATCAGATCGAGACGTTCGCCCGTTACGGTTTCAACAAAGCCCATTCGACCTGCTATGCCTTCGTGGCCGTCCAGTGTGCCTATCTGAAAACGTACTTTCCCCACGAGTTTCTCGCGGCCAACATGACGTCGGAAATTGATTCCTCGGACCGCATTTATATTCTTATGGAGGAATGCCGTAAGCTCGGTATCACGGTGCTCCCGCCGGACGTCAACGAATCGCTCAAGGTGTTCAGCGTCAAGGATGGTAAGATCAGATTCGGGCTGCTTGGCGTGAAAAACGTCGGTGAAGGTGCGGTCGAAGCCATAATTGATGCGCGCGAAGAAGGCGGGCGTTTTGCAACCTTCGCCGATTTTGTCTCGCGGGTGAATCTTAAAAATCTCAACCGTCGGACGGTGGAATCGCTGATCGCCGCCGGGGCGTTCGATTCTATTCCGGGGAATCGAGCCCAGAAGACGGCCATAGTCGAGTCGATGCTCGAATACGGTGGAAAGGTGGCGCAGTCGCAAAACAGCAACGATCTTTTTGCCGGAGAGACCGGGCAGATCGAGAGGGTCGAGCCGCCGCTGCAGGATATAGCCGACTGGTCGATCTCGCGCAAGCTGGCTACGGAAAAAGATATGCTCGGGTTTTATGTGTCCGGCCATCCGCTGGATCGCTACCGGGAGGAGCTGATCTCGTTCGGTACCGTCGACACGGAAAAGCTGGCGACGGTCAAAGATGGCCGCGAAGTGCGCATCGGAGGGATAATATCGGCGATCAGCCTGAAAACCGATAAGCGCGGCAATCAGATGGCATTCGTGACGCTCGAGGATTTCAAGGGCAAGGCCGAGTTGATTATTTTTTCGGACAGCTATGAACAGGGTAAGACGTTCATAATCGAGGACAATATTGTGATGCTTTCGGGGCGGGTTTCGACGCGCGAAAACGAAGCGCCTAAAATCATAGTTTCCGATCTGTTTCCGCTGGATTCGCTGGCCGAACGGTTCAAGTGCCGACTGGTTATAAAGATAGACGAGGAAACGCCCGAAAAGAAACTAACGGCCGTGCAGAAGGTTCTGGCCGGAAATTCGGGACAGACACCGGTGATGATCGCCGCGAGGCGCAACGGGGATGAATATTATATCCGATCCCGCAGCTTGGCGGTCGAACCGAAGCACGAGCTATTGATTAAATTGAAAGAGCTTCTGGGCGACAGCGGAGCGTTTCTGGAGCCGCCCCAATAGCCAAAAAAAGGCAACCTTTTTTGTCAGATTATGTTATAATATTATGTTATGCAGGCAACTTGAAACTTAAGGTTTGGTTATGAAGAGAGCATTGTTATTGATCGGCATCGTGGCGCTTTTTCTCGCCGCATCGGTTTTTGCCGAGGCCCCCAAAGACAAAGACAAAAAGTCCGACGTCACTCCTGCTATCGATACGACTCAGGTGACCTGGGTTAAGTACGATGAAGGGCTAAAAATGGCCAGAGAGTCCGGCAAGCATATCATGGTAAACTTTACCACGACGTGGTGCGGTTACTGTAAAAAGATGAAACGCGAAGTTTTCTCCAACAAAGACGTCATAAAATTTCTAAATGAGAATTTCGTTACTATAGCGGTGGACGGGGATTCCAAGAACGAACTGGATATCGACGGTTATAAAATCAGCGAAAGAAATCTGACGCGTTCCGAATATCGCGTCACCGGTTACCCCACCTATTGGTTTTTGAAATCAACCGGCGAGCGGATAGGCCCGGCTCCGGGATACAAGCCCAAGGATCAGTTCATGGATATTCTGTACTTTGTCAAGAACGACATTTATTCCGATATGACTTTCGATGACTTTATTAAAAAGGGCGGCCGCAAGAATTACGAAAAGGAGTAGCGAGGTAAAGGATTATGAAATTTAAACTCGGTTTGATTTTTTTCTCTTTGGTCCTGACGGTGATGCTTATCGGATGCTCGTCGTCAAAAACCGATCAGACCAAGGCATCCGGCAAAGCGTCGTCCGGCGAGGTCACCGAAGCGACGTTTTCGGTCAAAGACCTCAACGGCGACATTCACACTTACGATGAGTACAAGGGCAAAGGACCCATTATTCTAAATTTCTGGGGAAGCTGGTGCCCGCCGTGCCGCAGAGAGCTGCCCGATTTGAAAAAGATATATGAAGAGTACAAGGGACAGGGATTGCAGATGGTCGGGCTGGCCGTGCAGGACACTCCCGAGCGGGTTCGTCAGTTCGCCCACGACAACAACCTGGACTGGGTGATGCTCATGGCCAACAGTGACGCGATCGAGGCGTTTAATGTCGGCACCGGTGTTCCGGTGACGATTTTCATCAACCGCGACGGCAAGGAAGTGGCACGCATGATCGGCGCGCGGGATTATAATACGTTCAAGGCGGTTGTAGAAAAGATTATATAGAGTTGCATGATATAAATTTTATAAAGCGGGCCTCGCGCCCGCTTTTTTTATGTGGGGAGTTGGATGATTCAAATTATGACTTCGGTTTTTTAAGAATCCCGACATAAAATGTCGGGCCACCGCATCAGCCTTTGTTTTGTGCCCGGTCGGTCCTCAGACCGACCGTGTCGGCGGCGGGTCTGAGGACCCGCCGATCACAACGCACAACAGTGCTAATCTTCTTTGGATGTTCGTTTGGAGAAATAGATGATGGCGGGCCAGGGCTCGTAGCCGGAATGCTCGAACGCCGACATTGACGGCGTGTTCTCGTCTTCGATCAGTGCCGCAATGACAGTGATACCAAGGCCATGCAGAAATGTCTCGCACTCCTCGATCAGACGCCGCGCCAGTCGCTGGCCGCGATAATCGGGGTGTACCGCCAGGCGGTTGATCCAGCCCTTGCGTCCGTCGGACGTGCCTATTATGGAACCGATCAAATTGTCGCCGTCTAACATGCCGAGTATGATAGTCTCGTCGCGGGCGAAGTCGCGGGCCATTGACTCTCGCGAATCACGTCCGTGGGGTTTATGCGCCAGGCCGCAAACGCGCCAGAGCGCGACCAGGTCGTCGTAGTCGTCGATATCAAGCTTTCCTATCTTTAGTTCCATATTTCTCTTCCAGTATGGCCTCCAGTCTGGATATAGTGGTCTCGGTGACAATCGGATTGTCGCCGGCCCAGTGTTCGCAGCCGGTGAAATTGAGAAAGACACCCCGGGCCGGGACACCGGCGTCCCTGGCCGAGCGCATGCCCGACGCCAGTGTCAGCAGGCACGCGATCCCGATTACCGATAGCGACTTTTTGTCTTTCTTGATTTTCTCTATCTGTTCGGTCAGGGCTCTTTTGGAGAAATAGCATTCGACATCGTACTTTTGAGCCAGTTGATTAATCTTGTTTATTTCACAATTGGGAACGCATTGGTCGCAGGTTTTGCCATATTTGGTTCTGACCTTTTTGCACTTGTCCTGCATAAGAGCCATGCAGTCGGGCAGGATTATGACGGTGTGATTGGCTTCGTTGAACGCCTCGCGATTGATGCGGTCCATTATTTCATAGTACACGGCTTCGAGGAGGTATTTTTCTTTGGGACTCAGTCGGAAAGTATTATCTTTTCGGCCGCTTTGGTCGGCCCGGGCCTTTTCGAGGAAGGCGTCGATGTTGGCAAATTCTTTTTCGAACAAGGCGTAACCGTCAGACAGGAATTTATCTGTGAAATCGGAAAGTTTATCGTAGAAATCGTCCCCCAGCCGGAACGTGATAGTCGGTTTGTTTTTCATTGGTTTATTATAATAAATAGTTGGGGATTCAGCCAGAGCGGGCATAAAAAAACCGGCTGACATTTGAATGCTGCCAGCCGGTATAGAAATTCGGGAAATTTAACCGTCGGTCTTTTTCTTAACGTCTTTGCCCCAGCCCTTCATTGTTTTTTCGATCTTGATACGGCTTGTGCCCTGACGAGCGTCGATATTTTCTGGGTTGAAATCCAGTGCGGACCCGTATTCGCCGTCGGCCTTATCCAACTTACCCATCTGTTCCCAGCTATAGCCAAGGGCGAAGTGGAGTTCGGATCGAACATAGCGGTTGTCCGGAGAATATTTCAGGCCTTTGGAGAAGACATCGAGAGACATTTGATAATCGCGGCGTTTTTGCATAGCCAGCCCGAGATAATAATACGCCTCCCAGTTTTTTTCGTTGAAGGCGATTGCCTTTTCGGCGTGGTCCTGGGTCTGTTTGTACTTGCCTTTGACATACATCACCTTGGCCTGGCTGAGGTGCTGGTTGGAGGCCTCGATATTAGCCGGTCCGTGACCCTGCGGGACGGCTGTCGGTTCCTCGTGCACGATGACGACGTTGCGCGAACCGCCGCCGGAACAGGCGAACATGGTGATCGCCGATAGGCACAGTAAAAGGAGCAATAATTTTTTCATATTAACCTCCAGACGATATTATTCGAGTTATATGGTACATTATCGGCACCGGGGACGGCCGTCTTACCCGACTGTTCAAACTTCGAACAGCATCCATTGACATTCAGGAGCTATCCCGATATATTCCGGCCGTGTTACTGGCGATCGACATAGGCAATACCGACACGGTGGTCGGCGTCTTCGACGGCGAGAAGCTTAAAAACAGCTTTCGTGTGGCGTCGAAGCTGAATTTCACCGTGGACGAAAGCGGATTTCTCGTAACCGGCCTGCTGGAACGGATGGGGATTGCATCGGATGACATCGACCGGGTCGTGATGGCGTCGGTGGTGCCCGGCCTGACCCCGATATTCGAACGCATGTGCAGCAAGTACGTCGGGTGCGATCCGCTGGTGGTATCGTCGAAAGTCAAGCTGCCGATCAAACTGGGTTACGATGATCCGCGCGAAATGGGTGCGGACCGTATCGCCGATGCCGTCGCGGCGTTCGTGAAGTTCGGCGGCCCGGTGATACTGGTCGATTACGGGACGGCGACGACGTTCAACGTCGTGACGGCCGAAGGAGTATATGTCGGCGGCGTGATTGCTCCGGGGATCAAGACGGCCGGAGCAGGGTTGGCCGAAAAGGCGGCGCGCCTGTTTGAAGTGCGAATCGAAAAACCGGATCGGATTATTGGAAAAACCACCGCTGAATCGATTAAGTCGGGTATGTTCTACGGGACAATCGGGCAAGTCGATGCCATACTGGATTTGATCATGCAGGAGATGGGGCAAAAGCCGAAGATTATCGCGACCGGGGGGTTGTCGTCGGAGTTTGCGCCGCATTCGAAATACATCGAACAGGTTTTTCCGGAATTGACGCTGGAAGGCCTGAGAATTATAGCGAACAGCCAATAATTAATATGGTCTAAGGCGTTATATAGTAATCTCTTACAGATTAATCGCTTCTTCGCAAAAATTTCTTGAAACCTCTTGACAAGTTTGGGTTTATACTTATATTCACGACCTGTTAGCACTCCTGATAAAAGAGTGCTAACATAAAAAGAGAGTAAATGACACAGTATAACTCCTAACAGGAGGATGGAAGATGCAGGTTAAGCCGTTAGCAGATCGCGTATTGGTTAAGCCGATCGAGATGGCTGAAGTCAAGAAGGGCGGAATCATCATTCCCGATACCGCCAAAGAAAAGCCGCAGGAAGGCGAAGTTGTGGAAGTCGGTCCGGGTCGCATGACCGAAGAAGGTAAGAAAATTCCGATGGAGGTCAAAAAGGGTGACACCATCCTTTACGGCAAGTATTCGGGTTCCGAAGTTCACGTTGACGATGATGATTTCCTGATTATGCGCGAGTCGGATATTCTGGCTGTCGTGTCCAAGTAAATAAGAGAGGTGATTTGATATGCCAAAATTGATTGAATATGATGCCGAAGCCCGCAGCATGCTTAAAGCGGGTGTCGATAAACTGGCTAATGCGGTCAAGGTTACGCTCGGCCCCAAAGGCCGCAATGTCATTCTTGACAAAAAGTACGGTTCACCGACGGTAACCAAAGACGGTGTGACGGTGGCCAAAGAGATCGAACTGGAAGACCATTTCGAAAATATGGGCGCCCAGATGGTGAAGGAAGTCGCCTCCAAGACGTCCGATGACGCCGGTGACGGAACCACCACGGCGACGGTTCTGGCCCAGGCTATTTATACCGAGGGTATAAAAGCCGTCACGTCCGGGGTCAACCCGATGGCTCTGAAGCGCGGTATCGATACTGCGGTTAAGTACATTGTCGAGGATATCAAGAAGCAGTCCAAGCCGGTTTCGGGCAAAACCGAAATCAGCCAGGTCGGGACTATCTCGGCCAACAACGACAAGTCGATCGGCGAGCATATTGCCGAGGCGATGGAAAAAGTCGGCAAGGACGGCGTTATCACTGTCGAAGAATCCAAGACCGCCGAAACCACTCTGGAAGTGGTCGAAGGTATGCAGTTCGACAGAGGATATATTTCGCCGTACTTCGTGACCAATCCCGACAGCATGGAAGCCGTGCTCGAGGAGCCGGTTATTCTGATTCACGACAAAAAAGTTTCGGTCATGAAGGACCTTCTGCCGATTCTCGAAAAAGTCGCCCAGATGGGCAAGCCGATGTTTATTATCGCCGAGGACGTCGAGGGCGAAGCCCTGGCGACGCTGGTTGTCAACAAACTGCGCGGCACGATCAAAGTCGGTGCGGTCAAGGCTCCCGGTTTCGGTGATCGCCGTAAGGCCATGCTTGAAGATATCGCGGTTCTTACCGGCGGCAAAGTTATATCCGAAGAAGTCGGCTTCAAGCTGGAAAACGCCGTTGTTTCCGATCTCGGTAACGCCAAGAAGGTTGTCATCGACAAGGACAACACGACCATAGTCGAAGGCTCCGGCAACACCGAAGAGATCAAGGCTCGTATCTCCCAGATTCGCAAGCAGATCGAAGACACCACGTCCGATTATGATCGCGAGAAACTGCAGGAACGCCTGGCCAAGCTGGCCGGTGGTGTGGCCGTTCTCAATGTCGGTGCTGCGACCGAATCAGAAATGAAAGAAAAGAAAGCCCGTGTCGAGGACGCTCTCGCCGCGACCCGTGCGGCCGTTGAAGAAGGTATCGTGCCGGGCGGCGGTGTCGCCTTGATTCGTGCCATGAAGGCTCTCGACGGTATTAAGAATACCGACGCGGATGAAATGGTGGGCATTAACATCGTACGCCGCGCTCTGGAAGATCCTATCCGTCAGATCGCCAACAACGCCGGGGTCGAAGGCTCCATCGTGGTCGACAAGGTCAAGAAGGAAAGCGGTGCGTTCGGTTACAACGCCGCGACCGATGTGTACGAAGACATGATCAAGGCCGGTGTCATCGACCCGACCAAGGTTACGCGTTCGGCTCTGGAAAACGCCGCGTCGATTGCCGGTCTGCTTCTGACGACTCAGGCTGTCATCACCGACAAGCCCGAAGACGAAAAAATGCCGGCGATGCCTCCCGGTGGTATGGGCGGCGGCATGGGTGGAATGTACTAAAAAGAAAACCCTCCCCATTTTAATACAGAAACCCCCCGATGAATCGGGGGGTTTTTGTTTTGGGGTAAATTAACAAGGGGCTTATATCTGGCGTTTTAGGATGTATCAAATTTCCCACCCGTTGGGTGGGTTACAAGAATGCTTCTCCATACAACCGGCAGACCCTTCAAAGTTCAGGGCGCGCGAGGGCGTCTGCCGGTCACGGAAGCCAGTACGTTGTGATCGGCGGGTCCTCAGACCCGCCGCCGACCCGGTCGGTCTGAGGACCGACCGGGCACAACACAAGGGTAGACAAAGTACCCAACCGCCCGAAGAAAGTAGGGCAGAACCCTTTCGAAGACCCTGATCTTTTGAAAGGTAGCGGTTCTGCCAATATTCGTTTTCAAGATGGCAGGAGCGCGTTGCTGCGCTTGGCTCCTGCCCTACAGGAAATTAAAGATGTCGGGTTTCTCATCCCGACAAGTCGGGATTCGGAACCCCGACCTGTGTACGCAATGCCCGAAAGTCTTGACATATCTTCATGATTTGCATAAGATGTCGCCGTGGTGAAAACAGATGAATTCATAAAGCGGCTTGTCGACCGATTCGGCGAGGATGGTCTAACCTATCAAAAGGGCCTTCCGACGTTCCACCCGGAATCGACCGAGGAAGCGGCCGGGGCGATTAAACTGGCCAACGAAGCCCGGCAGAAGCTCTATATCACCGGGTTCGGCAACAATATAGATCCGGAAGGCGCCCGGTTCGATAATCTGGTCATACTAAGGACTGACCGTCTGAATCAGCTTCTACAGATTGTCCCGCAGGATTATTTTATCGTGGTCGGAGCCGGATATCCGCTGCGCGAGATCAATTTTAATCTTAAAGAGCACAACCTGTTTTTGCCGCACTCTAATCTTCCGTATGTCGGTTCGGTGGGCGGAGCGCTGGCGGCGGGGCTGTCGTGCGAATATCAAAAGCACGACCTTCCGATCGGCCGCTATTTTCTCAAAGCCGAGATCGCGACGCCGGAAGGTGAGGTGATCCTTCCCGGATCGGCCTGTTTCAAGTCGGTTTCGGGGTTCGATATCGTCAAGATTTTCTCACCGTCGTGGGGTCAGTTGGGGCTTATCACAAAAGTTTGGCTCCGGGTGATGCCGACGTCGGAGGCGTACCTGTATGATCATATCGCGCAGCAGCCGATTGATTACGACAGGTTCGCGCGGTTGTATAATGATCCCGGGGATAATGTTTCGGCGCAGTATTCATTGAAGATCAAGCAGAAATTCGACCCGAACGGCGTGTTGCCGTTGATTTCAGTATAAAGACAGGCAGGTCTGAGGACCTGCCTGA
>CAZMWI010000062.1:0-16077 GCA_964569945.1 uncultured Ignavibacteriaceae bacterium | reverse complement strand
TATTGGAGGCTACAATTATGTGTGATAAAGCCAAAAATTTAATTATCCCAAATTATCCAGTTGTAATGTGCGCGGCAGATGTCCTCAGACCTCCTGAACTTTCTAAGGACCTATCCGACTACTTGAATAATTCGATCCGATATGACGAAATTTACAAAAAAAAGAATTCGAACCCATTTCACTATAACCGCAACAGCCAAAACACATTACACGCATTAATGGACTTGGCATTCTACTATTGCAAACGTCAAAAGAAAAACCCCGGTTCATCGTGCAACCGGGGTTGGTATTTACTTTTAATTAATATGTCGGTACTAATGCAACAGGCAGTCGAGTGTACTCGGTTTGTTGTATATGTAATCTATCAGACCCAGGATATCAAGCAGGTTTATCGAGCTGTCCATGTTGACATCGCCCGCCTCGAACGGTGTCGGTTCGCTGCCTCCGTTATAAACCGCGTCAATCAGGTACAGAATATCGAGCAGGTTACAATCATCGTCATCGTTGGCGTCACCGCATATAAGATCGGTTTTGACGGCTCCATCGGTCGCGGATACCCCGTAGGAATAAATCGTGCTGTATATATTACCGTAGAAAGTAGGCATGTACGTGCTGTACCCGTCAACCAGAATGTCCGAGCTCATCCCCTGATCGACACCCGACGGCACCGTGAAAAACACTTTTAATATTGGACCGGAGCCGGGAGCGAGGTCCTCGGTCCAGGAATCGGCCTCAAGCCGCGCCTGCAAAGAAATGGTGAGGCGGCTGTTATATACGTCCGAATGCTTGAGCGTCTTCTTTTCGAAACTGGCGGTGCGGCATCCGGCGGTCGAAAATGAATCGTAAACCAGCGTGGCATCGCCACCGTATTCCACCGGGATAATTATCTGCGACAGCGGCTCGGAATTGCGGGCCGAAATATCGACTTCCACCGTCTGCCCCGGTTCGGCCTTGCTTGTTCCGACCATGAGCGAATCTTTGATGGCGTAGATAAACGACGTTCTTGTCATCGTCCGGCTGCCCTGATCGTGATTAATTGTCAGCGTTACATCGAAGCACCCGGCCTTAGTGTACGTGTGCGAGGGGCTTTGGTCGGTGGACGTCGATCCATCGCCGAAATCCCACTGCCACGATGAGACATTGCGATCGGACATCCCGGTAAACTGAATGTCGAGCGGCACGTGGCCGGAGATGGTATCGGCGTAAAACATGATCTCTTTATCGGGTATAATATGGTTGTACATGCGCTCGATCATGAAGGTGCAGCCGTCCCAGGGGCAGTACAGATTATCCATGGCGTACCAGGCGGTCTGCTGCCCGCCCCAGCCATAATTGAAATGATAATAAGATAAATCCTCGGCCGTCTGCCAGCCGTCGGCAACGATACAATGGCTGTAAATTGTATACAGTACGGGCAGCCCTTGATCGATATCAGCTCTCAATGTATCGAACCATTGGAAGGGCAAAAAGTCGGAACGGATGTATTCCTGTATGATGTTCTGGTAACCATAATAGCTGGCGTAAATTCCCCGACTGCCGCTGGTATAGGCACCCGACCCACAGCGACCATACATCATGCTGAAGGCTATGCCCATTTCTTCGCTGATTTCGGCCAGGTTATGTACCGACCAGGTGTATTCGTACGTGTCCGAAAAATTCGCGGCCAGCATCATCGGCGGTGTGGCACCGTTGCAGGAATTGTCACCTTCCCAAAGATATTTGCGGCCGTTGAATCCGGCCGGCGGCCATTGATGATACCATTGTATCTGAGCCGCGGCCGTGGCCACGCAGCCCACGACGCACAGGCCACCGTCACCCATCGGGCAGTAATAGTTATATGGCCCGCCCTGATGCCAGGCTGTTTCAAGAAGCGGCCCGACCGAGGTAATTGCAGCGGCGGCTTTTTCGGCGAGCGCCAGTTTGAATTCGGCGGGGTTGATATCGAATTCGTCCCAGGCATGGTGATTTTTGGGATCGAACATGGCCTCAGATTTATTGGACTGGACGGCATCGAGGCTGCCGTAATAGCTCTCATAGTTTTCCAGACGGTTGGCGAGCACGTCTTTCAAAAGCGCCCCGATTCCTTCGGGGGCATCGAGGTCGAGATTGCATTTCATCGAATAGGCTTTGATCGGCGGTAATTCCTTGAGCGACGGCACGACTATAAAACCGATCGGATCGATCGAGTAACAGCGTCCCAGAAATTGACCTTCGCGCGAAATATCGGTCACGGCTGTCACCTGCGGAGACGCGGATTTATCCCAGGTTCCTTTATAGTTCACGTAGTAGCTCAGCCAGTTGTTGCAGACGTTATCCATCTCCTGAACAGTGGCACGTTCGGCTCTAAGTGAAGTGCCTAGGAAAAGAAGAGCGGTCATTGCCAATACACACGCCGACATTATCCTGAATTTTCTCATCTCAGCCTTTCCTCGATTTATTTAATTACTGCTGCCAATAGTGAGGTGTATACATTTACGGTCAAATTGGTGGCTCGCCACCGATGCCGGCCAGGCGGCCGGGTCGGGACGGTCTATTATTCTGTCGTTCAATCTTTTATAATTTAAGGCAGAATTGGATTTTGTCAACAAAATCCCTGATAAATTATATAAAACCAGTCCACTTTTAGAAACGGTCAAAAAAAAGCCGCCGATAACAAAATCGACGGCCTTTTTAGGATTTTGCTGCTATTCTTTGGCCGTGCCAGCCATACCGGCCAGTTTTTTGTAATCGACCAGCTTAAGAAGGCTGGAAAGATCGTCGTTGGTGACGGGATCATCGCCTTCGGCGGTCACCAGCACTCTTTTGGAGACCAGAGAAATGATCTGAACTCCGGTAACTTTACCCTCATCCTTGTTATAGATCAGCTTCGACGGGAACCCCTGGACCTCGGTCGATTTGACCGATCCCTCGGGGGAATCGTATTCCATCTGCATCATGAACGGCGTCATCAGAAACTGGTTGAAGCCGGTGTCCAATATATGCAGATTGATAACTTTACCGTCCTTGGTCGTATACGAACGGGAAGCCGACGAATAGCTGAATTGGTTTTGGGGGTTGGTCGGGTCGGCCATGGACATGGTCCCGCCGTCGAGTTTGCTAACCTCCATCCCTTCCACTTTTTCCGGCAACAGTTTGGCCAGATCGTTCCAGTCGATAGCCTTAACCGCCTGCAGCTCTTTGGACAGGTCCTTTTGTTCTTCTTCAGCATAGATGGCCCCGACCAAAAAGACAAGTAGCACTGCGAACAGGCTGATAGTCCTTAGCATTTAATCTTCCTTTGTTTAAAGTTAATCCTATTCCACCGAAAAACTAAACAGGTTGATGCTTTGTGGCAACAAAAATATGTCGCTTCAGGTCGGTCAGATCAACTTACGAACGTAGCTATCAATACCGAGAAGCATCAGGGCCGATATGATTATGACGGCGATTAAAATATAACGCACGAACGGCGCTCCTTTTTGGATTGCCATGCGGGCCGCGACCCAGGCACCGAGCATATTACCGACGGCTAAGACGAGGCCCATCACCCAGTTAACCTGATCGTTAAGAATAAAGACGACCAGCGCAAAAGCCGTAAAACAAAGAACCACGAAATTTTTAAAGGCATTCGCCCTCACCAGTTCATATCCAGCGCTCAGGACCAGCCCGGCCAGAAGAAAAATCCCGACTCCCGCCTGAATGAATCCGCCATATATCCCGATGCCGAAAAATGTCAGCATCTGCAGCCAGCCCGGCCGGTTATCCAGGGCATCGGCCCGGCCTTTCAGCCACCGACGGGGCTTGATGATCACTACGCCCAGCATAATAACCATCAGGACGCCGATAACTTTGCGCATAAGAAGCTCGTTGAGGTCGGCCGCGATTTGAGCCCCGATTATTGCCCCCAGGACGGCCGGAATGGTCAAATAAGCCACCCGCCGCAAATCAAGCATATGTTCTTTTTTAAATTTCCCGACCGCCACAGAGCATTGCAAAAGCACCGCCACACGGTTGGTGCCGTTGGCGACGGTAGCCGGAAGGCCCGCGAATATAAGCATCGGCAGGGTAATCAGCGAACCGCTCCCGGCCAGCGTATTAATAAATCCGGCCAGAAAACCGGCCGCGACAATTAGCGGATATATATACCATTCCATAATTATTGCATTTCCAAAACGGCCTTAAGTATAAGCACAGATTCGCTGGTGTCAATCTTTATCAGGCTCAATCATAAAATTACAACTTGCCAAAAATGTTCCATATCCGTTAATTCAGGGTTTAGGCTAACAAGGATATAAACACAGCATTTGAAAATCTGTCTATGAAAGCTCGCCGAAATTTATTTTCCGCACCAGCATTATATTCGCTCGGAGTGGCGGTTATATTACTTATGTTTCTGGCCGCCTGGCGCTGGATTCTGATGACGCTGGCGCACGGTTTGGCATCGGACGTCCCTTCGGGGATTTTGTTCGAATCGTATCTGGTGGGTGTGCGTTTCGACTTCCGGGTTATCAGTTTCATCATGCTGCCTCTGTTTATTCTATCGGCCATACCCGGTATTGATATTTCCCGCTCGAAGATCGTGCGCAGGATCGGCTTGGTTTATATTTCCTGTATGACGGCTTTTATGTTTTTGCTGCACATGGTGGAAATTGAGTTTTTTCTGTTTTTCAATACGCGCCTGAACGGATCGGCCTTGATGTGGTTCGATACACCGGGCGATACCTTCGCCATGGTCTGGTCGAGCTATCCCGTCCTGCCGTATTTTCTATTGTACTTTACCATGACCATAGCCTTTATTCTCCTGGTTCGAAAATATCTGAACTGGATTATTCGAAAGACCGGAAAGACGTCGCTCCCGGTTAATTTGGCCTGGATACCGGTAGTGTTGGTGATTTTCGTGCTGGGCAGCATCGGGCGCGTTTACAAAGACGCCCCGATGCGCTGGGGAATCGGTTATTTTTCAGAATACAATTTCGCCAACCAATTGTCGCTCAATCCAACCGTGACGTTCATGCGCGACGTTTTCTATGACGCCCACAAGCGTGCTCAGGTCAAGAAGCTGGTCGACAGATGGCATCAAGACGGCGGCAAAGAGCTGGTCCGCAAGATGCTCGACGCTCCGGTATCGCCGGACAGCATCGGGACGGGTGAATCGCAGAGAATTCTGCGGCGAATACATTTCGACTATCAAAATCCCGATCCACCGAATGTCCTGCTCATAATGATGGAATCGTTCGGGTCGACCAAGATCGGGTGCCTGCTCAATGAATATCCGTACGATCTTTCCCCCGGCTTTGACTCGCTGGTCAAAAGCGGGATTCTCTTCACCCGATTTTACACGTCGGCCACTCATACCGGCCCCGGCCTGTTCAATATCATGACCGGAACGCCTCATATTTTCGCGAAAGTCATGTTCAAGCAGGTCGAGGGACATACGTCTTACAACGCCCTCCCGGATATACTGCGCAATTATGGGTACCGGACGCTCTTTTTCACCACGCAGGACCCGCAGTACGACAACATGCAGGGTTTTCTGCGAGCCAATGGCATGATGGATATTTCATCGGTCGAGGACTACGATGATTCGCTGGTCCTCAGCTGGCTGGGAGTCTCCGATCATGTCATGTTCGACCACGCCTATCAGCGACTTAAAAAATTGAGTCACAGCGGCCAGAAATTCTTCGCGACCCTGCTCTCGACCTCGCACCACGCGCCATATCTGATCCCCGACGCCCCGTTCGAGCACGTCCCTGATTCGGAACCGCGCCATCGCGACCTCAATGCCATGAAATATTCCGACTGGGCCATGACCCGGCTGGTAAGGAAGATTATGGCCGACCCCGATTTCAAGAACACGCTTATCCTCGTCACGGCCGATCAGGGATTCAAATATGAAGTAACCAGCGAACTGGATATTTCCATGATCCAGGCCCCGCTGTTTATATATAATACCGATGGACATCTTCCAGCCGGAGTTCGGGACGACCGGGTCGGCTGTCAGCTGGATTTTCTGCCGACCATCATGGGTCAGGTGCATCTGGATTATGATAATTATTCCTTCGGCAAGGATCTGCTGGACACTCTCAGCCCCGTAGAAAATTATGCCTTCGCGACCAGTTGGTACAATATCGGGTTTATTGAAGACGACTATTTCTTTACGATGCATCTCGACAATGGTATTGAATACCTTTTCAAGCTGCCGGACAAACGCACCAACCTGGCAGATCAATATCCTGATCTCGTGGATGACATGAAACACAAGGCCTTATCGATATATGAGACAGCCTTTTACGATCAACAAATCCCGATCAACCCGCACCATTACAAGACCAAAAACCGGGTCGCCTCCAAATAATCGTTTGTCAAATCGCTTCTTAAGCCGTTAATTGAATCAGGATTAATTTAGAGCTTCGCCTTACCGACCGAAGATATACTAAGGCCCAATCAGTTACGCTTTAAGAAATGATAGCCGTAATTAATGGCAGGAACAGCCCATGTCGAATGCCGGATTAAAATACATTTCGTTTATAATACTGGCTCTTGCGGTGATAATCCAAATGAACGGATCATCCGCTGAGGCCCAGGGTTCGATTTTCGGCGCCGTCCAAAATTCCGATATGTCGGTTCCGGCCAACGGTGAAATTGTCTTTTTTGGATACATCAACGGCACCGATGAAGAAATTCGCACGGAATCATCGATCGGGGCGGGTTACGACAGTGGAAACTGGTTCGATGACTTTCAAAACTATCTTGGTGAAGCGGTCGGACAACCGTACCGGTATCGTTTTTTTAATACGGCCAATAATGAGGGTTTCGTGCTTGACGGGATCATTCCGGACAACTCTTTTCAACGGGAAGACGTGGCACTGGCCTCGGGAAGCTGGCCTCAGGCCGTAAACAATCCCTATGCGATGCCACTTTCAAGCGACAAAATACTGATCGAGTGGGACGCCCTGCCCGGCCATACGTTTCATATATACCGCCGCTTTAATTTATCGGGAGGATCGTTCTATCGAATCGACAATCCCTCGGGAGCACTTTCAGATCCCGGAGTCGGTACTAATTATTATATGGATGCCAATTCGGACGGTACAAGTTCTTATGATTATATGATCGTCGCCGAGGATGCATTGGGAGAACTTGGACCGCACTCTGCAATTGTAACAGCTAATGCCTCCGTACTGGCGGCGCCGGTGATCGATAATATAGCACCGTCGTCCGGTCCTGACAATGGAGGAACGTCGGTTACAATATCCGGTTCGGGCTTTGATCCCTACGGGGCTTCGGTGACGATAGGCTCTGATAATTTAACCTCGGTGGCAGTTGTTTCACCGTTTACGATCACCGGCCAAACGCCGGCAGGACCGGCCGGGGCGCTCGATGTATCCGTAACCAACACTGCCTCAGGCCTGACTTCGAATGTCCTGCCCGGAGCATTCACTTATATCAGCAGCGACAATACCCCGCCGGTTTTGTACGGCACCGAAAGCAAAAACGGCCTCACGGGAGAACCGCTCGAATTCGTCGTATATGCAATCGATGCCGATGGCGATCCGATCAATATTTCGGGTCGCTACCTGCCCGACGGTGCGGTGGTTACGTACGACGGCTATAACTCGAACAACGGTCATTACGAGGCAACGTTTTCATGGACGCCCGATATTTCCCAGGCCGGATTGCACGATACAATCGAAATTCTGGCCTACGATTTACTTGACACGACCGCGGCGATTTTGCCCGTCAGGATTTTCGACAACGGTTACGTCTGCGGCGACGCCGACGGAAACTGGACATATAATCTTCTGGATATAATCTATTTGATCGGTTATAAGTACAATAACCCGCCGGGTCCGGCCCCGGTTCCGCTTTTGTCGGGCGATGCCAACGGTGACTCGAATGTCAACCTGCTCGATATATTGTACTTAATAAAATACTTGTACGACGATCCCCCCGGTCCTCCCCCGCTTTGCCCGTAGCCATGTTCGCAAAACAATCTAATCTATCTTAATCACGGCCGCGCCATTGAAACGTCCGTGCCTCAGGTCATCGAGCGCTACGTTAACCTCTTCGAGCGGATACACCTGCACCTCGGTTTTGACCGGAACCTCCGGCGCCAGCGCCAGAAATTCTTCACCGTCGCGGCGGGTCAGATTGGCCACAGACTTGACCGACCGCTCTTCCCAGAGAATCGAGTATGGAAATTGCGGGATGTCGCTCATATAAATGCCGGCGCAGACGACGGTCCCGCCTTTTTTAATGGATTTCAATGCCTGTGGTACCAACGGTCCGACCGGCGCGAAAATTATCGCTGCATCCAGTGGTTCGGGCGGCGCCTGCTCCGATGAACCGGCCCAGACGGCCCCCAGATTTTTGGAAAATTCCTGACTTTCGGTGTCTCCCGCGCGGGTGAAAGCGTAAACCTCCCGGCCTTCATGACAAGCCACCTGAATCAAAATATGCGCCGCGGCCCCGAAGCCGTAGAAGCCGAGCTTTTTTGCCTCGCCGGTCATGCGGTACGAGCGATAGCCGATCAGTCCGGCGCAAAGTAGCGGCGCGGCCTGAAGATCGGGATAGCCTTCGGGAATCGGAAAGCAAAACCTTTCGTCGGCGGTGCAATATTCGGCGAAACCGCCGTCGATCTGATACCCGGTATAGCGGGCGTGGTCACACAGGTTTTCCCGTCCGGAGCGACAGAATTCGCATTTTCCGCAACTGTATCCCAGCCATGGAACACCAACCCGGTCGCCTTTTTTATATTGGCCCTTGGTTTGTGAGGCGTCTTCCACGATACCGACAATCTGATGCCCCGGAACCAGAGGGAGTCTCGGTTCGGTCAGTTCGCCGTCGACCACGTGCAAATCGGTACGGCAGATACCGCAGGCGCGTATTTTTAACAGCAACTGACCCTGTCGCGGGGTTGGTTTCTCCATTTCGACCGCTTCGAGCGGCTGCCGTATGCTTTTTAAGACCATCGCATTCATAATATAGCTCCGTTTCACAATCTATGATTTTATACAGGTTAGGTAAGTAATACGAAAAAATCAAGAACCGAGTGAATTAGGTAAGATCGCCGATAAATTACCCCTGCAAATACAAAGGCGGCACTCCACAAGGCCGCCTTTGTAATAAGAGCCCCACTTGTCTGAATGTACTGCATCTACATCGTAAATTCGAGCCCGACCGTCGCGATCACGTCGGAACGCAGGCCGCCTTTATTGGTCGGCAACATCACATTGCCGGTCAGAAGCATTCTCGGCGACGTCGAGTACTTAATACCAAACGACGCATTGGTGACATTGTCGCTGGTGAAGGACGGAATATTGGTCGCGTTTTCGGTTCGAGCAACAATCTGTCCCGAAGCTATCGTCGGACCGATCGTAACCGGGGCCGGGAACTTTATGGCTTCCGGCTGGCTGCCCATCTGAAACTGGCCTATCCATTCCACGGCCAACGTGATTTTGTCGCTTAGTTTTTGATCGTAACCGGTGGTCAGTAAAAATTCGTTGCGATACAGGTCGCCCCCCCTAAAATTAAACCCGGTGTTTATATGCGGCGAAAAAGCGCTGCCTTTGGCAGATGCGATGAAGAGTAATTTGAGGCTGGTCTTGCCCGTCCCCCGGAAATTATCCTCGTCGCCTGTTGCCAGTTTTACCTCTGCCAAACCGGCCAGATCGTGTTTCTTGCCCTTGTAAAAATTGTACTTGGTGCGCAGGATAACGTCACCAAGGCCGAACGAACTGGCGTCGACCGGGGTCGGCGTCAGAGTAAGTACGGGATCGGTGGGGGTGCCGGCGAAGAAATGGTTGGCCGCTCCGGTCATGGCGTACGTGAAGGAGTTCATCTGTGCGAATGGGTCCGACTTGATGCTGACATTGACCAGCGGAACGGCGATACCCACATCCAGCCGATCGGTGATGCCGTATGTGGCGTAAGTTGCTATCACAGATGCATTGATGTCGAGGTGCATATAGAGGTAGATGACGTCGTACTCGTTAATATTATCACCCATGCCCGCGGCATCGAGGTCCTGATGAAAGAATGTAAAACGAATATCGTCGGTCTTCAATCCACGGATGGTGGACAGATTCAACATAGAATAGTTAAACCCGAAATTGACTTTACCCCTGCCGAGGGTGCTCGCGCGCTCACCGAATATCGGTCCGCTGCTGGTCTGGCTCGCCACCGGGACACCCGAACTCAGGTCAAAAGTCAGACCGGCTGAGGTCGAGCTTAACGGATACGATGACGCATTGGTGCCAATCAGGGCGGTGATGGCGTTGATGACCGTGGCGCTGGTGGCGACGTTGCTTGGTTTGAAATGGTCCCCATGAGCACCGGGACCGGCCAGCTTGACATCGAGCACCTCATTGAAAATACCGTTGAGGCTTTCAGTAAGGGTTTCAGCTCTGACCGTTCCGATCGAAACAACCGCCAGAAACAGCAGTACAGTCATTACTTTAGTGGTGGCGTTCCTCATAAATTTTCTCCTGTTTATTTATTGTATGGTTTCTCTGTCTACTATGACCCAATCGTTGGATTTTTCTGCCAATTTAACACGCCATTTGAAACTCGGGAATTTTTCGCCGCCGGTGTCCTTGAAAACCATGCGTATGGAAAGATCCGCCAGCGCTTCATCCGACTGTCGGGTCATTTTGTCGATTTTCATCTCGACTGTATAATCGGAGACATTGCTAAACATTGTCGCCCAGTCTTTTTGTTCTTTGCTCGGAATACCGGGATAGACATTTTTGAGACTGTCGACGCTTCGGTCCTGAAGTGCCATACGCAGCCTGTCTATAGCCGTCTGTATGCCCTGCTCGCGATTCTTTTCCTTTACAGCCAGCGCCTGCAAATCCTTGATGGCTGTATTATAGTCTTTTAAAGCACTTTCGAGGTTTCCATTGGCCTTCGATTGTTCGGCTTTGTCGACCAATGCCATTGCCGATTTGTACTGCTTGTCATCGCGAGCAGCCGACGGCACCCCGGCTTTTGCTTCGTTAAATCTGTCGCTTAAGCCGGCAATCTGGTTCAGCTTATTGAAACTGTCGAAAGTAAATGAAACTTCACTTGTTCCGGTCCCCGACACATCGACTGCCTTCTGCTGCGACATCCCGCCGTAACGCATGTCCTTGACCACGACTGTGTGTTGTCCGGGCGCGAGATTTATAGTACAGGGAGTATTTTTGCCGGCTTGCGGCTGGCCGTCGATAATTACTTCCGCACCGTCGGGGCGAGTCGTAATGCTCAAAGTACCGGCAGCCGTCTCGGCGAAACTGTATTCCCGTCTCGTGGTTTGATCGGAATTTACTTCAACCGTATCTTCTCTGACGGCTCCGGATTCGTCGTCGACTATGCGCAGAGCATAGCTTCCCGGCGGATTAGTCGCGGCGTAGTCAAGCGCATTTTCCGATGCAAGGGCGCCGTTGACATAAATATCGGCCTTGCGGTCGGTGTAAACGCGCAGGGTTCCGTCGGCGGCCGGCCGGGCCTTCTCAGACGGCGCCGATTGCACCGTAAATGAGGCGATTTCCGAGGGCGTTTTTTGAGTCGTGTCGCTTCCCAAAGCCCAGACCCGCCAGTAGTATTTGGGATGGCCGAATTTCTCTTTTGCCTTGTACGTGACGGCGGGCGTGATTTCCGATTCGACTATATTATTGAATGCCGAATCAAGAGCATATTCGAAACGAAATTTCGAAACAGTATTATCACCGGACGACCAGCTGAAGGTCAGGCGGCCATCGGGGCTGACCGTTTCATTATTGCCCGGAAATTGCAATATCGGTCGGGCCGGAGGCTGGATCGGTTCTTCCCGGGCTGTTTGCCTTTGGCTAGATTTAGCTGATGTCCGGCTCGATGAACTCAATAATTTATTCACGGTCGGAAATGCAAAGTACCCCGCTACCGCCAGAGCCAGCACCGCCGCTATCATCACGGGGAGTTTACTTCTTTTTTTCCTGCGGACTTTAGGCGTCGGCGGCGGAGTCGGGGCGAGATTTTCCGGCTGCACCAGTTCCTTGTCCAGTTCCGTCTGTATGGCCAGCCGCATGTCTCGAGCCGAGGCAAACCGGTTTTCCTGTTCCTTATCCATCGCCTTCATGATAATGGCGTCGAGTTCTTCGGAAAGATCGGGGACGATAAAGGCCGGTGACGACGGCGTTTTAAACAGCTTGGCATCGCGCAGGGTAAAAATGTCGCTTTCCTTGAAAGGCAGTTCGCCGCAAACCATTTCGTAAAGTGTAATGCCGACGCTGTAAATATCGGCGCGGCTATAGTCGGTCTGGTCGGACTTGCCGAACTGCTCCGGCGCCATATAGGCCGGAGTACCGCAATAGGCATCGACCATAGTCAGGCGCGGGTCGCCTTCGCTCTTGGCAATCCCGAAGTCGATCACCTTGACCCGGTCGGCCTTGTCGATCATGATATTGCCGGGTTTGATATCGCGGTGGAAGATGCCCAGATCGTGCGCGAATTCCAGAACGTCAAGAACGTCGAGAATAATACTTATGGCTTCGTTGACAGGCAACTTGCCGGCGGCTTTGATCTTCTGTTCGAGCGTCTCGCCATCGATAAAATCCATGGCGATTACAAAATCGTCATCGTGCGTGAAAAAATCGCGAATGCGGCATATTTTGGGATTGTTGTCGAGAAGGGCCAGCTTGTCCGCCTCGTGGCGGAAGCGCTCGGCCTGACGGTTGTCTGTGAGAATCTTAAGTATCACTCGCAGATTGGGGATGTCCTTATGCACGGCCAGGTAGACTTTGGCCATGCCGCCCGACCCGATTTGCCTTAAAATTTTATAATTGCCGATAAACCGATCATTCATGCTTCGGAAATCCCATCAGTGTTATAATCCGTCTCTTCTAATAATTTTAGACCAAAAAATCCCGTTTTGGGATTATGGATTTTATAGGCCCGTATTTACTTAAATACGCAAAAGAAGTCGGAAAATGTTAGAAATATATTGATTCGGGATAAATTGTCAGGCGGCGGTGTGGTCACTCTGCCTATTTTTATGTATTGTGGACAGATTTACCCGTCTTGATTCATTTTCTTCTTAATCTCCTCAGATTTTGTATTATATTTAATGGTTGGGACAAACAAAACAGGACAACCTCATTATAGCAGTAACGGCATGACCGATACCGAATTGTGGCAGGAAATACTGGCCGAAGATTCCGGCGCGTGGCGCAAGCTGGTCGAGCGCTATCAGCCGCTGGTTTATGCCGTTTGTATCCGCTCCGGGCTGCCGGTGGCCGACGCCGCCGACTGTTTCCAGCAAACCTGGGTCCTGCTTTATAATTCCCGTAAACGGATAAAAGACCCCTCCCGCCTGTCCGCCTGGCTCGTTACCACCGCCAAACGTGAAGTCCTGCGGGTCAAACGCCGGCGTGAAAGATCGGCCTCTTCGGATTCATCGGCTCAGCTGATTGTGCCATCGGTCTTGCCCGATGAAGAGTTGGAACAGCTGGAACGCCAGGCTCAAATCGAGTTGGGTATGAAGCAGCTCGACGGCCGTTGCCGGAAAGTTCTGGAGGCGCTCTTTTTCGCCCCGGAAAGCGAAACCTACGAAAAAATCGCGCATTCTCTCGGCATCGCTCCCAACAGCCTCGGCCCGATTCGCCACCGCTGTCTGGACAAGCTGAAAAGGATATTGCTGGAAAACGGCTTCGAAGAAGAACGAAAAAGAGATTAAAAGACTCTGTTATATGAAAAAGGAGTGAAAAGCCACGCGACATTTGACAAGAAAAGAACTGATAAAAGCCGCATCGGCGGCCAAAGGCAAGCTGACCGGTCATCTGGCAGAATGTGCCGAATGCCGGGACTATGTTCTTATGTTGCGGTCGCTTAACGCCACCAATCGCTTGCCATTGGCCGATGCCCCCCAAGCCTGGATCGACCGGGTAGCTGCCCTGGCCCAATCCGAAGGCGCGCTGAAACGTACGGCCCGGATTCTGGCCGACCTGATATTCGATTCGTGGACGGTTCCGCGTCCGGTCGGGGTGCGCGGCGAAACGGCCACCGCCCACCGACGCCTGCAATTCGAAACGCCTGAACTGACTTTCGATCTCCACGCCGAGCGTCGGGATACCGATTGGGTGTTCGTGGCCCAGGCGTCCGGTACCGAATCCGAAATGACCGGGCTGAAGGTCGGCAATAAGATGGTCATACCCGGCTCAGGCGGCATGTATCAGTGGTCATCGAAACGGCCGCCGAAAAAAATATCCCTCGTCACCGAGCGGGCTGTCATTGACCTGCCCGAACTTGTATGGAAAAGAACTCAGAAGAAATAGCGGTTCGTGATTTCCTGTCCAAGGGTCTGATCGGGGACTGTGATGAATTCGAACTGGCAAAATCCTGTAATCGTGTCATTCTGGATGAATCACGGCGCTCTCTGAAAAAAGCCCTGGCTTTGGCCCGCAGGTTTTCCACCCGAACGCAGAAGCTGAAAGGCCCTCTGCGCCTTACTTCGGTTCGGTGTTTGGCCCGTGTTTCTCACATGAGCGGTCGCCACGCCGAAGCGCTCGAGGCATATCTTGAAGCCCGCAAGTTGCTCAAAGGCGATCCGATGGCCCGGGCCGCCATCGACCGCGCTCTTATCGACGTCTATATGTATCTGGGCAATTTTAATTTGTCCCGCAAAGCCGCTCGTTCGGCTCTGAAAACTTTCGACAAACACAAAGCCTGGGACGACAAGGCCCGCACCGAGGTCAATTACGCCAATCTGCTGCACCGTCAGGACCGCCATGTTGAAGCGGAGAAGCTATACCGGGCGGCGGGTGAATTTTTCGAAAAAGAGAAAAACGAGTTGGCGGCGGCGAGGTGCCATTATAACCGGGCCAATACGCTGGTTCAGCTTTTCGAGTTGGATACCGCCGAAAAACTATACTACAGCGCCGAAAGGATATACAAGAAAGGCGGGTTTACTCTGGATGCCTGCGACGCCCGTTACGGACTCGCCTGGCTTCGGATGCTGACCGGGAATTTTCACCAGGCCTTTCTGGAACTGGCCGAATGCGAAAAAATCTATAAAGATGGCGGAGATCCCCGCGGTGAGGCCCTGTGCATTCTGGACCGGGCCGAAGTTACTCTCGGGTTGGGATTATATAAAGATGCCCATTGTACTGCCACTGCTGCCGAGAAAAAATTTACCAGTCTTGGTCTGCCCTATGAACAGGCCAAGGCGGCTTTATTTAGAGGTCAGGCGGCGGCCGCGCTGGGAAAAACTCACGATGCCGAGCTGTCCGCAAGTCGGGCGCAAAAAATTTTCGAAAATGAAAGAAATAATGGATTTATAGGCGTGGTGCATTTGCTAAACGCCGACATTGATGGTCTTCAAAATAAAGATAAAGCCGCCAATTTAAAAGACGCCCGCAGGTATTTCTCCCGGGCGCAACTTCCACTCTGGGAGGCGGTATGCAACCTGAGAGAGGCCGCTGATAGTAAGCTCGCCGACCGGGCGTTGAAGAATCTGGCTGAAAACAGGGCGGCTCATAACGTTCCATACATATATACCTGCTGGCAGATTTCTCTGGGCGACCGGGCCTTCCGCCGCGGGCAGGTTGATCAGGCCAAGCATTTTTGGCAAAACGCCGCCGACCGTCTCGATTCGATAAAAGCTAAGCTTCCCCCGCCGGAACTGCGCGACGCCTACGGCGGTCGTCACAGTTCCCCCCATTTGAAGCTTATAGCAGCCGAACTCCACCACGATCCGGCCGCGGCGGCGGTTTGGTCGGAGAGGTATCGCACCGCCGGAGTTTGGGCTCCACTGGAACGAAATTCGATTGACGATAAACGCAGGAAGCGGGTATATGGCCGTTTGGATGAATTGGCCAGCCAGGTTGGGGCTCTGGCCCGTCAGATCGCAGGCGCGGAAAGCCAGCGCGGTCTGTCGGGACCTGTAAAAAAGCAGGCGCTCGGCAAATTACAAAGACAAATTCGCGACGATCTTCTGATTCTTGAATCCGGCTCCAAAACCGCCGGGGCATCGAAAGAATTTATAAAAAATCAAATCAGGGCTGTTTCACAAAAGCAGCATTTAGTACAATTCCATCTGCACGAGAACGATTTAATCGCCTTCGTGCTCCATCGCGGTGAAAC
>CAZMWI010000061.1:0-16221 GCA_964569945.1 uncultured Ignavibacteriaceae bacterium | reverse complement strand
AAGACGTTAACGCAGTTCTGGTCGACCGCACGGAAAGACTTCGACTTTTACCGGTATCTTATGCCGGTCTGAAACCGCCTCCGATTAAAACCCTCGATAGCTGGGATGCGATCTCCGATTCGATGGCTCTTGATTCGATCGGTCGCGGTGTCAACTATGTGATCGTCTATTCCGACAATTTCGCCGATCAGCACCGCGAATCGCTGGAGAATTTCTTAGGGCCGCTGAAACCGGTTTTTCATTCGACACCGTCGACGGTCGACCGGCTTTTGCATTTCTTGAACCCGCGTCACAACCACACCAATGAAGCGTGGGTCTACAAGCGGGATTTGGCCGCTATTACTGCTCCGTAAATAGTTGCTTTTTAATTAAAGGCGGCTATATTGCTCAATTGTCGTATCTGTAGCATTGAGTTCTGAAAATGAATAAGTGGTTTGAATTCACATCCGGGCAAATCAAAGTCCTGATCGTATTGTGCCTGGTTCTGGCCGGAGTATCGGTGTATCGGCTGGTCAGGTCGTTTTCCGAAGCTGGCCCACAGCCGCTCAAGCTGGTGGTGGAACTGGGCGACGGAGACCGGTCGTACACGCCGGTATTCAAAGTCGACGTAAATCTCTCACCTCCGGATTCGCTCGAACTGGTGCCGGGTATCGGGCCGGTTCTGGCCGGACGGATCATAGCTTTCCGCGACAGCGCGGGGCCGTTTGCCAGGCTCGACGACGTCATGAAAGTTGAGGGTATCGGCCGCACCACGTTCGAGAAGATTAAACCGTACCTGGAGATTCATCAGTGGTAGAGCTCAAACGTCGGCGATTCGGGCTGGATATCTGCGGCTCCCGGACGGTTCTGGCCTCGCGTTCGATGGAATCCGGGTTGAACGTGATCGATATGATCGAAGAAGTCCCCGAGGAGAATCTGGAAGACAAGCTGAAATCGGGCGAGGGCGACCTGTATTTTTCAATCGGTGAAAACAACGCCCTGATAAAGAGAATCGCGCAGCCGTACGATCTGGGTCTTAATGAAAGTGCCGTCGCCAAATTCGAGTTTGCCTCGTCGCTTCTGGACGATCCCGAAAAATATTTTATAGACATTCACGAAATCGAATCGAAAAAAGCCAGACTGGCGGTGGGGTACAATAAAAGCAAAGTCGATGAAATAATTGCCCGCCTGGGTACCAAGCAGGACCGCCCGGCCGGTTTCAAGCTGCGTTCGCTGGCACTGGCGAAGGGCTATCTGAGCCTGTGCAAGGCCGAAGGCGGACGGCTTGTATGTTTGATCGATATCGAAAAAGATCGCGGCACTTATTGCTTCGTGTACGACAAAACGGCCGTGCTGCCGGGAGCGTTATGGTTTTCATCGAATAACGGGCAAGAACAGAATTCAGATATCGAAAGAAATATGCTCGACCTGGCCGCGACTGTACAGTACCGCCTTGCCGAGCTATGTCGCGGCGGTTTGTCCGACCCGCTGTCCCGTCTGATCGTATCCGGGCCGGGATTCGACGATACAATTTTGTCGCAGCTGGAAAAACTTCTCAAAGTATCGACCGGAAGACCACAGCCGTCGAAGGCGTCGTTCAAAGACGACCTTCATCTTAAAGCATCAGAGGCGATGGTCGCGCTGGGATTGACGATCGGATAGGCCCGTGCGTATCACCGGAGGCATATACGGCGGCCGGATTATCAAAACGGTACCGGGACTCAAAACCCGCCCCACCCCTGACAAAGTCCGCCAGGCGATTTTCAATATGATAATGCACGATATCGAAGACACCCGCGTGCTCGATCTTTTTGCAGGATCGGGGGCGTTGGGGATAGAGGCGCTGTCGCACGGGGCCAAAGCGGCGACTTTCATTGAAAAAGGCCGGGGGCAGATAAAAGTAATCGAAGAGAACCTTAAAGGCCTGGGACTGGACGGGGTCGTAATCGAGAATGACTACAAATCGGCCTGCCGGGCGCTGTCCGAGGCGGGCGAAAAGTTCGATATAATCTTCGCCGACCCGCCTTACGATTTTTTAACGCCGCTGGAATTGGCCGAACAGGTCGCCGAATATAACTTGCTTGAGCAAAACGGTTTTCTTATTATTGAACACCGACGGGGCCGGGATGTAGAAAATGAAACCTGGCATCCGGTCCGTCATAAAAAGTACGGCCAAACCGAGGTTACGATTTATGTCCGGCAAGAAAGATAAAAACGAAAATACAGCCCTGTATCCGGGGACGTTCGATCCGATCACCAATGGCCACCTGTCGCTGGTTAACCGGGCCGTACACCTGTTCGATAAGCTGATAGTTGCGGTCGCGGACAACGCCGGAAAAAACCCGATGTTCACCAAAGCCGAGCGCTTTCGTCTGGTGAAAGAATCCTTGAAAGATACGGAGCGAGTGGAAGTAATCCAGTTCGACGGACTATTGGCGGATCTGGCGGTTAAGCTCGGGACAAAGGCCATTATCCGGGGGCTGCGGGCCGTATCGGATTTTGAATATGAATTCCAGATGGCCCTCATGAATCGCAAACTGGCGCAGGAAGTCGAAACCGTCTTTATGATGCCGTCGCTGTCATGGGTGTACCTATCATCAACCATAGTCAAAGACGTCGCCAGCAACGGTGGTGATATTTCGGGACTGGTTCCCGACGTCGTCGCGCAGGCGCTGGCCAAAAAAGTGAATATTAAAAAAAAGAAAATAGGTTATGACCGATAAAGAACAACCGAATCAACCGGTCCAGGAAAAGCAGCAAACTCTGGAAGAAGTTATCGCTAACCGTCGGCAGAAGCTTGAAGAACTCCGCCAGGCGGGCGTAAATCCATACCCGTACCGCTTCGATAAAACCCATTCGGCCGAAGAAGTGATTGCATCGTTCGATAAGTTCGCCGCCGATGGTACGGTCGTACGCATGGCCGGACGCATGATGCTCAAGCGCAAGATGGGCAAGGCCTCGTTCGCCGACATCCACGACCAGACCGGCCGGATACAAATCTATGTCAAGCAGGACAACGTCGGGGTGGATTCATACAAAGTATTTTCCAAGCTCGACCTCGGCGATTTTCTGGGCGTGGCCGGGACGCTGTTTACCACCAAAACCGGGGAAAAGTCGGTCATGGTACAGGAATTGGAACTACTGGCAAAATCGCTCCACCCGCTGCCCGATAAGCACGCCGGGCTGGTGGACAAGGAGATGCGCTATCGTCGCCGCTATGCCGATCTAATTGTTAATCCGGAAGTTCGCGGGACTTTCATTCAGCGGTCGCGGATAGTGCAGTCGATCCGTGAATTTTTCACATCGCGCGGATTTCTCGAAGTGGAAACGCCGATACTTCAGCCGATATACGGCGGCGCCACGGCCCGTCCGTTCATGACGCACCACAATACGCTGCATACCGATTTGTTCCTACGGATAGCCGACGAACTGTATTTGAAACGCCTTCTTGTTGGCGGATTCGAAAAGGTCTGGGAGTTTTGCAAAGATTTCCGCAATGAAGGCATGGACCGCATGCACAACCCGGAATTTTCGATGGTTGAACTGTACTGGGCGTACGCCGACTATACCGACATCATGAAGTTGGTCGAAGAGCTGTTCCGCAAGGTTGTGTTCGACCTGCACGGTTCATATAAAATAAAGTATGAAGACCTGGAGGTTGATTTCGAACCGGATTTCCGTCGGGTTTCGATGGTCGACGCGGTGAAAGAAAAGGCCGGATTTGATTTGATCGACATGGATTTCGAAACTGCCAAAAAGACGGCTAAAGAGGCCGGAGTGGCGGTCGATACCGCGATCAACTGGGGTAAAGTGGTCGAGGCCTGTTTCGAGCATTTTGTGGAGCCGACGTTAGTCCAGCCGACCTATATAACCGATTTCCCGCAGGAAATATCCCCGCTGGCCAAGGTGCATCGCGACAACCCGCGTCTGGTGGAACGGTTTGAGCTGTTTCTCGCCGGATTCGAATGCGCGAATGCTTTCTCCGAGTTGAACGATCCCGATGACCAGAGAAGACGGTTCGAGGCTCAGACCGAGGCGGCCAAAGCCGGTGATGAGGAGGCACACGTTCTCGATGAGGACTTTCTGACGGCATTAATGTATGGCATGCCGCCGACCGGCGGACTCGGCTTCGGCGTGGACCGGCTGGTTATGCTCTTGACCGGCAGCCATTCGATCCGGGACGTCATATTGTTCCCGCAGATGAAGCCGGAACGCGATGAATAAAACACAAAAATATGTACTATGAACGCTTTATAGCCGGCCGGTACCTCAGATCCGGTCGGTTTTTTACATCCGTCTCGACGTGGATCACAATCCTCGGAGTCACGCTCGGTGTGGCCGTAGTCTGTTTTGTCATGTCGATGCACAACGGTTTCGAGGATGAACTGCGCACACGATTGCTTGGTACAACTTCACATATCACGGTTTTTCCGCGCATGACAGAATATATCAGCAATTACGAAGACGTCGTCAAGGAGATTGAAACGCTGCCCAACGTGGTCGCGGCATCACCGTTTATTTATTACAAAGCGGCCATTCAGTCGGCGTCGCTGGGCGACGGGATAATAGTCAGGGGTATTGACCTGGCGCAGGAGGCGAAGACGGCCAGCATCGAAAAAAATATCGTAGCCGGTAAGTACAGTTTCGATATAAACCCCCCGGATTCGGGAGAAAAGGCCGCCGGTATTATCCTGGGAAGCTCGCTGGCCGACCGGCTCGGGGTTGGGATCGACGACCCGGTCGTACTGTACTCATTGAGTGGAGAGGATCTTCGAGGAACTACCCGCCCGCGCGTGGCGAAATTTTATGTGAGCGGGATTTTCGAAAGCGGTATGTACGAGTTCGACGCCGAGATGGCTTACATCCCGCTGACCGTCGCACAGGACCTGTTCAAGACGGGACACACCGTCACCGGCGTTCACCTGAAATTGACCGATATTTACCTGGCCGAAAAAGTCGCGCCGGAACTTCAGCAATTGCTGGGGTACGATTATGACGTAGTGCCGTGGTATGTACTTCATAAAAACCTGTTCAGCTGGATCGCGCTCGAAAAGAAAATATTGTTTATCGGGTTCATATTGATAGTGCTGGTTGCGGCTTTCTCGATTATCTCGACTCTGGTTATGCTGGCGATGGAGAAACGTTCGGAGATTGGCATATTGAAGGCGATCGGTGTCACGCCGCCGTCGGTGCGCAGGATTTTCGTCTACAATGGGCTGATTATCGGCTCGGTTGGGATAATCGGCGGCTGGGTGATAGCCATTTTCGCCGCCTGGCTGCAAAATACGTACAATATCATTTCACTTCCGCCCGACCTGTATTTCATCAGTTATCTGCCCATAAAAATACAGCCTTTCGATTTCGTTCTGGCCGGGCTTATAACCATATTTATCTGTTTCCTGGCTGCCTTGTATCCGGCATATCGTGCGGCGTCACAATCGGTTATCGACGTAATCCGGCAATAAAGAGCACTATTTGCACCCCGCCCCTAAATTATTTGACGATACTGGCGAAAATAGTTATATAATGATAAACAGGGAAGTTAGGGGAGTTTAGCATTGGATTCGGCTGATAAAAAACACTTTCTGGTGGCCCATCGGGTAGTCCGTAATTTTGAAACGGTCGAGGGCACACTGGAGGTCCTTAGAGGGGTCGATCTTATTGCCGACCAGGGAGATATGGTGGCTGTAGTGGGAGCATCGGGTGTTGGGAAATCGACTTTGCTGCACATCCTCGGTGGTCTGGACCGACCGACTTCCGGTGACGTTGAATTCAAAGGCAATAACATCAACGACATGAATGAAAAAGAACTCGCCCTGTTTCGCAATGCACATATCGGTTTCGTTTTTCAACATCATTACCTTCTCGATGACTTCACGGCCAAGGAAAATGTCATGATGCCCGCGCTCGTTGCGGGCAAAAGTAAAGGTGAGGCTGCCGAGCGCGCGGAACAACTGCTTACGGATGTCGGTTTACAGGATAGACAAAACCATCTGCCCCGACAATTGTCGGGAGGAGAACTGCAGCGAACGGCGGTGGCCCGGGCGCTGATAAACAATCCGGAACTGGTGATGGCCGACGAGCCATCGGGGAATCTGGATATCGCAACCGGTGAACGACTTCACGCCCTGCTTTCCGATCTGAACCGCGCTCACGGGACATCGTTTATAATCGCTACACATAATTTGGAATTGACGAAGAGTTGTAACAAAATCGTAAAAATTGACCGGGGTGTCGCCCTTGAGGCGGCGGCCCAGTAGGTGGTGATAATATGCTGTGTCAGAAGTGTAAGAAAAATCCGGCCACGATAAACTTGACGCAGATTATAGATAATGAAAAGATTACGCTGCAAATTTGCAAGGAATGCGCGGCCAAAATAGGTTTCCACAGTCCCTTGGACAGCATGCCGTTTCCGCTGGCAGAACTTTTATCCGGCATGGTTCAGCAGAAGTTCCCGCACAAGGCCAATGAGAATCTGCCGTCGATAACCTGCCCGAAATGTGGATTGACGTTCGAGGCGTTTTCGAGACAAGGGAGATTCGGTTGTGGGCAGTGCTATACGGCTTTCCGTCCACGGCTGGAGACAATAATGCGCAAGCTGCACGGATCGTCGCTGCACAAAGGGAAACTTCCGGCTGCCGACGAAACCGAGGCTCACTCCGTACGGGAAGAAGAACGGTTGGACAGTGAACTTAAAAAAGCTATCGAGGCTGAAGATTTCGAGCGGGCCGCCGATTTACGGGATAAGCTGCATGAACTGAGAGAGGATGTATTGGCCCCAGAGGATGAATCTTGATTACTATGTTTGAAGATATGGCGAAATCTATTAGCGGCTGGCTTGCGGGCGAAGGTCGCGACAGCATGGTCGTACTATCGACTCGCGTCAGGCTGGCCCGAAATGTTCGGGACCAGATTTACCCGACCGCCGCCGACACGAGCACCCGCGAAAAAGTCGTCGGATTTTTCGAATCGGCTTATTCCCGATCGGAAATACTGAATAAGGGGAAGTTGTATCGTTCGGATGAACTTACGCCGCTGGATCGTGACTTTCTCGTCGAGCGGCATTTGATGTCGCCGAATTTCATGCAGGATGTCTCGGCCCGGTCGCTGTTTATCAGTCCGAATGAACAGGTTTCGGTTATGGTTAACGAGGAAGACCACCTGCGCATACAGGCCCTCGCTTCCGGACTGGAACCGGAAAAGGCTTATAAGCTTGCCATGAAGTATGACAATGAAGTCGGCCGGTTCATAGAATATGACTATGATCCCGATTTCGGTTTCCTTACGGCCTGCCCGACCAATGTCGGGACCGGCATGAGGGCATCGGTCCTGATCCACCTTCCGGGATTGGTAATTACCAAAGACATCGACGGAGTCATAAATAAAATTTCCAAGCAGGGCGTGGCGGTGCGCGGATTTTACGGTGAAGGAACCGACGTGCTCGGCAATTTGTTTCAGATATCCAACCAGACGACGCTGGGTGTGTCGGAAAAACAGATACTGGAACTGATCGAGCAGCTGACTCGCTTCATAATCGAAGGCGAGAATGCCGCGCGCGAAAGACTTAACAGCGAAGCCTCGGCTCAGATCGAAGATAAAATCTGGCGGGCGTACGGTATTTTGAAAAGCGCTCGAATGTTGACGTCGGATGAGGTCATGAATCTTTTATCTGCGGTACGGCTCGGGATTGCAATGAAAATTATTGATAAGGTAACCATACGTCAGATAAACGAAATACTTTTATTGTCGCAGCCGGCGCATTTGCAGAAATTCAACAACGAAGAGCTGGACGGCGACCAGAGAGATTTCCTGCGCGCCAAGATGGTGCGGGAAAAATTAAATTAAAGTGCACAATTACACGGAAAAAAGTGTTTAATATACAGGATGGTAAAATATTATGAATGAGATGTTCACAGAACTTGCCCGCAAAGCCATTGAATATGCCCGAGATGAAGCGGCTCGGCTTCGTCATGACTATATCGGCACCGAGCATCTCTTGCTTGGCATGATTCGCCTTGGCGAAGGACGCGGCGTCGATATCATCATTAACCTCGGCATTGAGCCGCAGGATTTAAAAGCGTCGATCGAAGAAGTCGTCCAGCCGTCGGGTGGAACCATGACCATGGGCCAGCTGCCGCTTACGGCACGAGCCAAGAAAACTCTCGAAGTTTCCGGGCAGGAAGCGCGGGCTTTGAAATCGAAAGACATCGATACCGAGCACATACTTCTGGCTTTGTTGAAAGACGAAGAAGGCGTTGCCGCTCAGGTTCTGTCGATGTACGAAATCGACTATAAAGACGTTTATGAAGAACTGAAAAATATCCAGAACGGCAAACCGTCGTCGTTCAAGAAAAAACGCAAAAAATCCAAGACACCGGCGCTGGATCATTACGGTCGCGACCTGACCGAACTGGCACGTCGCAGCATGCTCGATCCGATTATCGGGCGCGACGATGAAATCGAGCGGGTCAGCCAGATTCTATCGCGCCGCAAGAAGAACAATCCGGTTCTTATCGGAGAGCCGGGGGTGGGCAAGACCGCCATTGCCGAGGGCCTGGCCCAGCGCATTGTCGAGGGCAAAGTTCCTCAGACGCTGGAATCCAAGCGGCTGGTGACACTCGACATGGCCTCGCTGGTAGCCGGGACCAAATACCGCGGCCAGTTCGAAGAACGCCTCAAGGCGGTTATGACCGAGATCATCAATTCCAAAGACGTCGTGATCTTTATCGACGAGCTTCATACTATCGTCGGAGCCGGGGGAGCCGAGGGCTCGCTCGATGCCAGTAATATTTTCAAACCGGCGCTGTCTCGCGGTGAGCTGCAGTGTATCGGTGCCACGACGCTCAACGAATATCGCAAATTTATCGAAAAAGATGGTGCGCTGGATCGTCGTTTCCAGACGGTCATGATCGAAGCCCCGACAGCCGAGAACACCGTGCAGATTTTGCAGGGTCTCAAGAATAAGTACGAGGAGCATCACAAGATTATTATTTCCGACGAAGCTATCGTAGCCTCCGTCAAGCTCTCTGACCGCTATATAAGCGGCAAGTTCCAGCCGGATAAATCGCTCGACGTGATCGACGAAGCGGGCAGCCGGGCGCACCTGGCGTCGTTTGCCAAGCCGGAAGAGTTCGGCGAGATTGAAAACGAAATTACCAAGCTTCAGGAAGAAAAAGAAAAGGCCGTCAAGAATCAGGCTTTTGAAACAGCCGCTCAGCTCCGCGACGAACTCAAGTTTAAAAAAGAGCGGCTGGAAAAAATGAAAGAGGAGTGGGCCGAGCAGCGCGACAAAGAGCGCGTGACTCTTCAGGAAGAGGACATCGCGCAGGTCGTCTCCAAGATGACCGGAATTCCGCTGTTCCGTCTCGAAGAAAAAGAATCCAAGCGCCTGATGCGCATGGAAGAAGAGCTCAAGAAGCAGATTGTAGGTCAGGACGAAGCTATCGGCATCCTGTGCAAATCCATCCGCCGTTCCCGCGCCGGACTGGGTGACCCAAGGCGACCTATCGGATCGTTCCTGTTTCTGGGGCCGACCGGTGTCGGCAAAACCGAACTGGCGCGTGTCCTTGCAGAATTCCTCTTTGAGGACGCCAATTCGCTGGTGCGTATCGATATGTCCGAATACATGGAGAAGTTCGCGGTTTCGCGGCTGATCGGTGCGCCTCCGGGATATGTCGGCTACGAAGAAGGCGGCCAGCTGACGGAGAAAGTCAGACGTCGTCCGTACTCGGTGGTTCTGCTCGATGAAATCGAAAAGGCGCATCCGGATGTATACAATATCCTGCTGCAGCTTATGGACGACGGGTCGCTGACCGATTCGTTCGGACGCAAGGTCGATTTTCGCAATACGGTCGTCATTATGACGTCCAACGTCGGGACCAAACAGATCAGGAACGATAAATCGGTCGGATTCGATTCGGAAAGAAATGATATCGACCACGAGTCGATGAAGAAGAAAGTCACCGGGGAACTGAAAAAGCTGTTCAATCCGGAGCTTCTGAACCGCATCGACAATACCATAATTTTCCGGGCTCTGAATATCGACGATATCAAACAGATAGTCGATATCGAAGTGGCCAGCGTGGCCAAACGTCTCGCCGAGCGTGGCATAAGTTTCACATTGACCGATGAAGCCCGTACGTTTTTGGCTTCCAACGGCTTCGAGTCGATGCTCGGAGCGCGGCCGCTCAAGAGAGCAATCCAGAAATACCTCGAAGATCCTCTCGCCGAAGAGCTTCTGCGCGGTCAGTATGCCGGCGATTGCAACCTTCTGATCGGTGTCGAGGACGACAAGTTGAAATTCACGTTCAACGAGCTTCCGGCGGCCGGTGAAAAACAGCAAAAAGTGCCCAATTAAGGGCTTGCTTTTTCGATAGATTTTTATATTTTAATGCGGCCCGGTCTGACCGGGCCGTATTTTACTGTGTGAAAATAATTTGAGTTTGGAGTAGATTATGGCTCATAAAAAAGGTGTTGGTTCATCCCGTAACGGCCGTGACAGCCAAGGCCAGAGGATGGGCGTCAAGACTTATGCCGGTCAGGCCGTGACGGCCGGGACGATAATAGTCCGCCAACGTGGCACCGGTTTCCATCCCGGTATCAACGTCGGGATTGGCCGCGACAATACTTTGTTCGCGAAGATTACGGGCGTGGTGCAGTTCGACCGCAAAGGCCGCGACAAAAAGATTGTTTCAGTGCTCGAATAGAACCTGGGACAAGTGTTAGGATTTCTAAGCCCCCGCAGACGCGGGGGCTTTTTTGTTGGGTATAGATCGATAGGGATTTTTTACTGTACAGCTTTTTGATTTGCTATGATATTAAAGTGCTTTTAAGGAACCCGATATAGAATGTCGGGCCACCCGGCAGTGTACTCCTGACATACCCACAATAGACATTTGGTTATTATCAACTTACGTCCATAATTTATAATATTTATAAAATACAACGCCCAGACTTATTGGAATGTAAGTTGCGAAAATTGCAAATAACGCATCGCCCGGATTTTTTGGGGCGCATGCAAAAGGATCCCCGTTCAATGATATGAACGCCATTAAGAACACAAACCACAATGCAGTACAGATTGAATGTAATACAAATACCCATCTCTTTGACATAAATAATCCGTACGACGTCAAACCAAAATAAACAGGAATTGCCAAAACTATATATTTGATAATGGGAAACGCCAATAGTATTTCGATTGGTGGGACTGTATAGTGAGTTACAATCATGAATATAGAAAGCGCCAAAAATATAAGCATATAGGCGGTAGCCAAAATATACCTAAATATGTTCATATTGAGCCTTTCAATAGTGAACATCGGGCTGTAAGGATCGAGCCAATATACTTACGCCTCAGAGACCGAGGCTTCCAGTTCCAGCAGCATGTGGCGTCCCAATTTACGATCAAAACGGCGTTTGTACTTAAGCGTAGTCAGGTAGTGCTTCAAACCGAAAATCGTAGAAACGCCGCCGATAAGAATCAGGCCACCGTCGAGGATGCTCCAGTACCCAAACCCGAAATAGCGCATCAGCGCAACACCAAAGGTTACGAACGCCAGGCCGGTGCGAATCATCGCCAGTTCGGTTCGACCCCGGGCCAGAAGCGACCGGTAGCCCGATAGATCGGTACGGCTGGAGGCAAGTTCGTTGCGTTCGTGCGCGAGATCGGTCCGCGAGGTAGACAAAGTCGTCCGCTCGCGGGCAAGATCGGTCCGCCCGGCGGCCAGATCGGTTCTTTGCTCGGAGAGGCTGGTTCGCTGGTTCGCCAGGTCGGTGCGATTGGTGGCCATCGACGTCCGCTGTTCGGCCCAGTTGGTTCGTTTTTCGGACAGATCGGTGCGGCGTTCGGCCAACTCCATGTTCTTGACGGTGTAGCCGGTCTGGTCTTTGGCCAGACGGGTGCGCTCCTGCGCGAGAGCGGTGCGCATGTCGGCGGCGACGGTGCGGCGGTCGGACAGTTCGTTGCGTTTCTCGGCCAAACCAACCAGGTTGACCATGAGTTTGGTTCTTTCTCGGGCCAGTCCGACCAGGGCGCCGTTTCCGTCGAGGTCGTCACTGTTTTTGTCGATTACTTGATCTTTATCCATTGCAAACTTCCTTTTTTGCGCGATAAGCCGGATCCGCAAAAGATGTCCCGGCATTTAGTATCGCGCCTGATATAATTGGCCGGGGGTATTATTTGTGTTAATAAAAATATAATCTCCCCGACGAAATCTATCACCTATAATTTATAAAATCGGAATATACTTTTGATCCAAAACTGGTCAAAATTGTCTTTTTTGAATTAATGGGATATATTTCAATCGGATTGTGGTACAAATAACGAGGCGGCAGACCCTTCAAAGCTCAGGACGGGCGAGAGCGTCTGCCACTCACAGAATTACTTCTTCGACCGCTCCATTATGTAGCCGATATTTATGCTTGGGCAGAGGAAATAATCTCTCACATGCTCATATTCGTTTTTCTGTTTTATTCCGGCCAGTTCCAGATTGAAAGTCAGGTGCTCTCCGACCGTGACGGCTGTCCCGACATTAAGAAACAGTCCCCAGCCCCATTGTTTGTCTTCGGCGTTAAGGTTCTTTGCTCCAGCGGCTGGGCCGACAACCGAATAAAAATCAACGTGTTTGAAATAATTATACCATATCCCCATGAAAAGACCGCCGCCGCCGGCGTCACAATCGCTGCCGGAAAAAAGAAAAGCACCGGTTGGAATTAAACCGAAGCGCACTTTTGAGGAATCGTTGAGCATCCCGATAAATGAAAACGACGCTCCATATCTACTGACATCGAGATTATCGGATAGGTCCTTCCATCCCTTGAATTGCATAGCGAAGTGATCACACAAGGCAAACCTGAACGTGGCCTCGCCACCTTCGGCGGTCTTGTGCTCGGTATATTTCGGCCGTGTTTCGGGAAAATAGCCGACACCGGCAAGTGCTTGCGATTGTCCCTTTTTTAACGGTTTGGGAGATAGATTCATCGACGGGCTGTACACCAGGCTTGACGCGCAACCCGTCAGCAAAATTAACACTATGCACGATATGACAAAACGAATTTTCCTGATTTTCATAGCCGACCCCCAAAGTTTAGATTTAGCTTAATATAACGAATCTAACAGAAAAATCAATGATCAACCATAGAAGAGAATTATCACGCCCGCGACGGCTATCACCGCGCCGATGATCGCCCGAAGCGTCACTTTCTCTTTGTAGAATATTATCACGAGCGGGATAACCAAAATCGGGACGGTGGACATAATGGCCGACGCAATGCCGGTCGCGGTGTACTTGACGGCTGTCAGAGACATCCACACCCCGAGAAACGGGCCGCAAACCGCACCGCCCAGCGTCAACGCCAGGGCTTTTCTGTTTTTAAACACGGTGGCGATATTTTTTATGTCCTTTTTAAAGAAGGCCAGAATCCATACGGCTACGGCGGCGGCGACCATACGGATTAAAGTTGCGGGGAGGGGGGAGATATCATTGCCCATCCCGGCTTTGGCCAGCACCAGACCGATTGCCTGTCCGGCGGCGGCGAGGATGGCTAAGCCGATGCCGAGCCTGTTCGAACCGGATTCGGCGTACTTGACTTTGTTGGTTTCGTACTGTCTTTCGGCGGTGACCCATATAACCCCGGCAATGGTAAGAACGATACCGGTCAAGGCGACGATGCCGAGCGTCTCTCCGAGAGTTATCCAGGCCGCTATGGATGCAAAAATTGGCCATGTGGCGAAAACGACCAACGTCCGCCTCGGCCCCATGATGACCAGTGCCTTGAATAAAAACGAATCGCCCAGGGTCAGGCCGATCACACCGCTGGCGGCCAGATATAAAAATGACTCGGGGCTGACTCCGGAGGGCCATAGATGGCCCGACGTAATAAAATAAAGCGTGCCCAGCAGAATCATCGCCATCGGGATGCGGATGCGGTTGACCCAAAGCGAACCGATCAACCGCCCGGCCGACGTGAAAAACAGGGTAGTAAACGACCACAGGAAGGCGGTCAGAAGGGCTGCTAATTCTCCGGCGTAAATCATGGCCCAATAAAATAAAAGCAGGCGTTTTAATCAAGAGCCTTCGGGTCTGATATTCAGCCGCGTTGACATTATTAGATGTATTAGCTATTTTCCGGCTTTGTCATATTACAGGAGAAAAAAGTGCGGTCTGTTTTATTGATTATTCTCGCTGCGTCCTTGACGCTGGCGGTTTTTTGCCCAATATGCACGGCGGACGATTCCACATATGTTTCTGGTGCCGAAAGCAATAATATTCCTCAATCGACCGGTAAAGTAGAATCGCATTCCGGGACATTTCAATTTCCGCTTACACCCGAACGACAAGAGCAGCGGGATTCCTACGCGCATTTTGTAAATATCTGGCGGTTTGTGTCGTTCGGTATCGAAGTCGTCATACTGAGTCTTATTCTGTTCACCGGATTTTCGGCGCGAATAAGAAGCTGGGTTTTTGGCATCACGTCGAAGCGTATTCTTCGCTATATGATATATCTGTTTCTATTCATGATCGTGCTGTTTATTATCAGACTGCCGTTTTCATATTACCGGGGGTTCGTGATCGAGCATCAGTACGGTTTCTCCAATCAGAATTTCGGAGGATGGTTTTACGACCGACTGTTGTCGTACGCTGTTGATTATGTCATCATGCTGATAGTAGTCATGATTATCTATACCCTTCTCGAAAAGACCAAACGCTGGTGGTTGTATTTAGCCGGGGCGGCACTGCCGTTTATGATATTTATCATGATCGTCTACCCGACCGTAATCGATCCGCTGTTCAACAAGTTTGTCCCGGTACCAGACGGCCAGCTCAGGACCGCCATGACCGAACTGGCCGACAAAGCCGGGATACACAATCCGGATATTTATCGGGTAAATACCTCGAAGCGTTCCAATAAAGTAAATGCCTATTTTGTCGGGGTGTTCGGAACGAAAAGGATTGTACTGTACGACAACATGATCGATAATTTTACGCTCGATGAGATGCGTTTTGTGGTTGGGCATGAGATGGGGCACTATGTCAAGAATCATATATGGTACGGTATCTTTGGTTTCGTACTGATCGTGCTGGTGGGCGGTTTTATTGCCGATAAGACTATGCCGGGATTTATTAAAAGATTCAGAAAACAACTGGGATTTGAAAAGGCCTCAGATATAGCGAGCTACCCGATGCTGCTGCTTTTTATAGCCGTCTTTACTTTTTTCGCCCAACCTGCCTGGAACGCGGTCAGCCGCCAAATGGAATATTCCTGCGACCGTTACGGTATGGAGCTTTCGGGGGTCGACGGGGCGGTGGCGCAGTCGGCTTTTGAAAAATTATCGGCCTTTAACTTGTCAGACCCGAATCCATCACCTATAATTGAATTTTGGTTTTACGACCACCCGTCGCTGAACAAAAGAATAGAACGGGCTTATAAGGTGTATACAGAGCTAAACAATTAACATAGGGCCCGGTGTTTTCGCCGGGAAGTTGGAGTTGATTCATGCGTGAGATAAACACAGACCAGATAACCGAAGCGGTCCGCAAAATTGTAATCGAGGCCAGCTATGACCTGGGGAGCGACGTTATCGATGCGGTGAGGAAGGCCAAGACGGTCGAGGAATCGCCGGTCGCCAAAGGCATTCTCGACCAGGTCCTGGCCAATGCCGAGATAGCCAAGAACGAACATTCCCCGATGTGCCAGGATACCGGATTCGCGGTGCTGTTCGTGGAACTGGGACAGGACGTGAAAATTGTCGGCGGCAATTATGGCGACGCGCTACAGGAGGGGATACGTCGGGGCTACACCGAAGGCTTCCTGCGCAAGTCGGTTTTGAGCGATCCGCTGGAGCGCAAAAATACGGGCGACAATACACCGGCCGTGATACACACCGAGATCGTCCCCGGCGACAAAATGAAGATCACAATCGCCCCCAAGGGCGGCGGTTCGGAAAATATGTCCGAGATCAAAATGCTCAAGCCGTCCGACGGCGTCGAAGGCGTCAAAGATTTCGTGATCGACCGCGTCCGGCGCTCGGGCGGCAATCCCTGCCCGCCGGTTATAATCGGTGTCGGCATCGGCGGTACATTCGAAAAGTGCGCCTTGTTAGCGAAAAAGGCACTGCTGCGGCCGGTCGGAGACCGTCACCCCAACAAGTACTATGCCGACCTCGAACTGGAGCTGCTGGACAAAATCAACAAGCTCGGTATCGGCGAGCTCCAACTCCTGTACCTGGTGACCGTGCTC
>CAZMWI010000060.1:12033-16294 GCA_964569945.1 uncultured Ignavibacteriaceae bacterium | reverse complement strand
TCGGGCGGTGGCAAGAGCTCGATCTGTCGGGCTTTGCTCGAAAAGCATAAAAAGGACAACTGGACGTTTTCGGTGTCATACACGACCCGTCCGCCGCGTTCCGGCGAAAAAAACGGACGAGAATATTTTTTTGTTTCGCCGCATGATTTCGCCGCAATGCAGAAAAAAGGTTTCTTTGCCGAATCCTGCCGGGTACATACATACCGCTACGGGACGCCCCGTCAACCCCTCGACCAGACTTTGAAAAAAGGAGGGGTGATTTTGCTGGATGTTGACGTCAAAGGAGCGTTCAAAATTAAGCGCCTATATCCCGAAGCGGCGCTTCTGTTTATCCTGCCTCCGAACCGGGCGGAGTTGATTCGCCGGTTAAAGAAAAGGGGGACCGAAGACGATAAGCAATTAAAAATCAGACTCGACAGGGCTGTAAAAGAAATGGGACTTTTCTCGAAATTCGAATACGTCATTATAAACAAGCATCTCGATACGGCCGTTAATGAAGTGGATATGATCGTCAATTCGCTGCATTGCCGCCTCAGGAACTTGAACATGGAACTTATCGGACGTATCATCGGTTAGAAGAAAACGCATAAAACATAGGAGGAGCTATGGTCCGGACGTCATTTGAGGAACTTGACAAGGTGACCAGAAACCGTTACGAAGCCGTTTTGATCGCTTCGCAAAGAGCCCGCCAGATAAACTCGATGAGACTGGCTCAACTGGAAAGAATGGCCGAAGAAGATATTATGATCGACGGCCGCAAAGTTACATCTATGGCCCTGGCCGACCTGGCCGCGGGGAAAGTGAAGACGCGCAGGAACGACCGGCCGGAATAGGAATTTGATGACCAAAAACCTTTTAATAGTTGAATCACCCGCGAAATCAAAGACCCTAAAAAGGTTTTTGGGGAAAAGTTTCGAGGTTCTCTCGACCATCGGGCATATCCGCGACCTGCCCAAGTCCAAACTCGGTGTCGACCCGGAAGACCATTTTAAAATCGACTATGTTACGATCCGAGGCAAACAGAAAATTCTTAAAAAACTTCGCGACGCCGCCAAAAAATCCGATACCATTTACCTGGCTCCCGATCCCGACCGTGAGGGCGAGGCTATCGCCTGGCATGTGGCCCAGCAAATCAGCGAGCCCGATAAAGTGGTCCGGGTAACTTTCAACGAAATCACCAAAAAAGCCGTTCTGGCGGCCATAGAAAATACTCGTGATATAGATATCAATTTGGTCAACGCCCAGCAGGCCCGACGGGCCCTGGACCGTCTGGTTGGCTATAAGGTCTCACCAGTGCTGTGGAAGACGGTAGCGCGAAATCTTAGCGCCGGACGGGTACAATCAGTGGCGCTCAGGATTATTTGCGAGCGTGAAGCCGAGATCGCGGCGTTTGTCGAAGAAGAGTACTGGAATATTGAGGCGCTTCTGGCCGACAAGAACAAAACCGAACTTCTTTCCAAACTGGTGAAAATCGACGGTGACAAACCTGAAGTAAAAAATCAGGAACAGGCCGACAATATTGTCGAGGAACTGAAAAAGCTCGATTTTATTGTTGACGAAGTTAAGAAATCCGAAAAGAAACGCTATCCGCTGCCGCCGTTCATTACCAGTACGCTTCAGCAGGATGCCGCGCGAGCCCTGGGATATTCGCCCAAGAAGACGATGATGATCGCCCAGCAGCTGTACGAAGGCGTGGAACTGGGTGACGAAGGTGCAATTGGTTTGATTACATATATGAGAACTGATTCGACCCGTATCGCCAGCTCGGCCATTGATCAGGCCCGGGAGTTCATAAATGATACCTATGGTAAAGAGTATCTTCCGGGCAAACCGAATTTCTACCGGGCCAAGAAAAGCGCCCAGGATGCCCACGAGGCGATCCGTCCGACCTATCTTGAAAATCCGCCCGCCAAGGTCAAAGGGTATCTTACGCGCGACCAGTTGCGGCTTTATACTCTGATCTGGAACAGGTTCGTTGCTTGCCAGATGACTCCGGCCGTGTACGATACTACATCGGTTGATATCAACGCCGGTAAGTACCTTTTCCGCTCAACCGCTCAGGCCCTAAAATTCGACGGCTTTCTCAAAGTGTATGATGAAACCAAGGACAATGGCAACGGGGCCAACGGTGAAAACGGATTTGTCGACTCTATTCCGGAGCTGAATAAAGGCGATAAGCTGAACCTGGTTGAGCTTAAGCCCAGCCAGCATTTCACCAAGCCGCCGGCGAGGTTTACACAGGCGTCGCTGGTCAAAACGCTGGAAGCCGAAGGAATAGGACGGCCATCGACCTACGCTTCCATTATCTCGACCCTTCTGGACCGCAAATATGTTGAACTGGAACAAAAAAAGCTTTCCGCGACCGAGCTCGGGACAACAGTTAATAAAATTCTCGTGGATAATTTCCCCGACCTGTTCAATGTGAAGTTTACGGCTCATATGGAGACCGATCTGGACCAGATAGAAATGGGTAAAGAAGACTGGGTGACTGTCATGCAGGGATTTTACGGGCCGTTTGAAAAGACTTTAAACGATGTCACCAAACGCCAGAAAGAAATAAAAGAATCTCTGACCGAAGTAACCGGCGAAGTTTGCGAAAAGTGCGGCTCGCCAATGGTTATAAAATGGGGTCGCAACGGCCGCTTCCTGGCCTGTTCGGCATACCCCGAATGCAAGACGACCAAACCGCTCAACGGCCAGGCCGAGCCGGAAGTAACCGACGTCGTTTGCGAAAATTGCGGGGCCCCGATGGTTGTCAAAGAAGGTCGTTTCGGCAGGTTCTTGGCCTGCTCTAATTATCCGGATTGCAAAACCACCAAAGCTATCCCGACCGGCATCAAATGTCCGCGCGAAGGTTGCGAAGGCGACGTGGTCGAAAAGAAGACCCGTCGTGGCAAAACTTTCTGGGGTTGCTCAAAATATCCCAAATGCGATTTTGCCAGCTGGTACAAGCCGGTCAATCAGGAATGTCCTGAGTGCAAGAGCCCGTATCTGGTTGAAAAAGACACAAAGGCGGCCGGGCCGCACCTGTATTGCCCCGAGTGTAAGCACAAAATCCTCAAAGAAAAGCCCGAAGAAGTTACATCGTAATTTAAAATAATTCCCCAATCTTCAAGTCCTTCCCGAACAAGACTTAAAATCCGGCGTTATTTATATTATCAGAAGAGGGATCTGTCTTGATTACAGGAGGAAAATTGGATGATTGAAGGTAAAAAGGTAAATCTGCGCCTGGCCCGCGAAGAAGAAATCCCATTGTTTGTCTCCCTGGCCAATCGCATGGCCGATGTTGGCGAGTTCTGGCCGCATTGGCTGATAAAGGAATCCCAGCAGTTAGAGCGTTTCCGCAAAGACAATTTCTGGGGCGAGGATTCCGGGAAATTTCATATTGTCGACAAGACCGACACATTTGTCGGGACTATCACATTTTTCCAAAGTTTTATGTTCATTGACGGTTTCGAAATCGCCTATCGGATTTTGCGCCCTGAAGACCGGGGCAAAGGATATATGAGCGAGGCGCTTAATCTGTTTGTTTCCTATATGTTTGAAATCAGGCCAATTAACAGGTTTTTGCTGAGAATTTTTCCGGAAAATGAACCCAGTAAAAAATTAGCCGAAAAGTGTGGCTTCAAGTACGAAGGGACGCTCCGTCAGGCGATGTTCCACAAAGGCAAATTCATGGATATTTCGCTATTCGGGCTGATCCGTGAAGATTGGGAAAAGCTGCCCCGCTTTTGATTGACCTGTGCGGTTGTTTATCATATCTTCCCCACGTGATTAAGAAATATTTCAATAATTATATAGGTTATCTCGCCCGGCAGACAACGCTCGCAGCGGGGTCGATCGAAACCTATCACAACAGCCTTAAACCGTGGGTAGGATTTCTGGAACGGGAATACCGTGAAAATGAACCGTCACCGGCCGTTAATGCCATATTGTTGCGTAAATACCTCGCGGCTCGTCGCAGCGACGGTCTTTCGGTGCGGACGCTGGCCGGGTTTATATATGCTCTGGCGGGTTTCCAGAAATACCTCGCGCGTCAGAAAGACGGAGCAGCCTATTTGTGCCGCTTAAACAGGCTCAAGTATAAAGAAAAGATACCGGGATTTTTATCGCAAAAGGAAGCCGACGAGTTGTTTGATTATCTCGACAAGGATTCATATTTGAGCCGCCGCGATTATCTGATGGTAACCCTATTTTATCTCACCGGCATCCGTCGCGCCGAAATGGCCGCTATCAAGATATCCGATCTGGACTTAAATAA
>CAZMWI010000060.1:0-12023 GCA_964569945.1 uncultured Ignavibacteriaceae bacterium | reverse complement strand
GTGGATTTTGAAAAATGTTTAATTCGTGTCGTTGGAAAAGGTAACAAAGAAAGAGTGGTTCCATTCGGGCAATCGCTTTTGGCTGATTTTGTCAGTTATCTGGAGGCCCGCGAAGTTTTTGTCGGAACGCGGCCGGATCATCTGGGGCGTCTGTTTTTGAATTACCGGGGCGAACCGCTGTCGACGAGGTCGGTTAACCGCATCGTAATGAAATATTGCTCGAAATTGGGAAAGAAAGTCACGCCCCACATGCTGCGCCACAGTTTTGCGACCCATATGCTGGAAAACGGGGCGGATATTCTGGCAATAAAAGAAATGCTCGGTCACAGTTCGCTGGCGACGACTCAAAAATACACTCATATTACCACCGAGCAGTTGAAAAAAGTTTATGACAAGGCCCATCCCAGGGCGTAGGAGAGATATATGAAATTTCATGCCACAACCATATTGGGGCTGCGATATAAAGGGCAGGCCGCACTGGGCGGCGACGGGCAGGTAACGCTCGACGATACCGTCATGAAATCTAAAGCGATCAAAATACGACGGATATATAACGACCAGATTCTCACCGGATTCGCCGGGGCGGCAGCCGATGCTTTCGCATTGTTCGAACGGTTCGAAAATAAAATTGATGAGTTCAATGGCAATCTCCCCAAAGCGGCGGTAGAACTGGCCAAAGAATGGCGGACGGATAAGTACTTGCAGCGCCTCGAAGCCCTGCTGGCCGTGACTGATAAGAAAAATTCTCTGATTATCGCCGGTTCCGGTGAAGTGATCGAACCCGACGACGGCATTCTCGCCATCGGCTCGGGTGGCACGTACGCATTGGCCGCGGCGCGGGCATATCTCTCCACGTCGCCCAAACTGACGGCGCAGGAAATAGTACAGAAATCGCTTAAGATTGCGTCGGATATTTGTGTCTACACTAACGATAACATAACGGTGGAAACGTTAAAATGATAAACAGAATAGCCAAAACCCCCAAAGAAATAGTCGAACATCTTGATAAATATATCATCGGTCAGGAGAAGGCCAAGAAGTCTGTGGCGATTGCTTTGCGCAACCGCTGGCGAAGGCAGGCCGTGACCGGTGACATGCAAAGCGAAATCCAGCCCAATAATATTCTAATGATTGGCCCGACCGGGGTCGGTAAGACCGAAATCGCCCGCCGTCTGGCGTCTATGGCATCAGCACCATTTTTAAAGATTGAGGCCTCAAAATTCACCGAGGTTGGTTATGTCGGTCGCGACGTAGAATCTATGGTTCGTGATCTGGTCGACCTGGCGGTCAATATGGTGCGTCAGGAAAAGGCCGAGGCGGTTGAGGGAAAGGCGCAGGAGAATGTCGAAGAGCGGCTTTTGGACTTGCTGTTACCTCCGCCCCGGGCGAAAAAGCCGGTGCATCCGCCGGACAACGTAGTCCAGCTGGAATCTGGTGAGATAGATATCAGCAATACCCGCGAAAAGCTGCGGCAGCAGCTGCGCGGCGGCAAGCTTGAAAAAAGAATGGTGGAGATCGACGCCGCCCAGGACCGTTTCCCGGTAGTGGAGATATTTTCACCGATGGGGATGGAGGAGCTCGGCATCAACTTTCAGGAGATGTTCTCGGGAATTGTCCCGAAGAAAACCAAGCGCCGGAAAATATCGGTGGCCGAGGCCAGAAAATTCCTTTTCGCCGATGAGCTTGATCGGCTGGTCAATATGGACGACGTTATCGCCGACGCGCTCGATCGCGCCCAGCAGTCGGGGATAATATTCATCGACGAAATCGATAAGATCTGTGGTGAAAAATCCAAGAGCGGTCCGGACGTCTCCCGCGAAGGTGTCCAGCGCGATATATTGCCGATTGTCGAAGGTTCGACAGTCATGACCAAGTACGGCCTGGTCAAGACCGACCATATGCTGTTTATAGCGGCAGGAGCGTTTCATTCCTCGAAACCGTCGGATATGGTGCCCGAGCTTCAGGGGCGCTTCCCGATCCGGGTGGAATTGGGCTCGCTCGATGCATCGGATTTTGTTAAAATTCTGACCGAACCTCAAAATGCTCTTATAAAGCAGTACATTGCACTATTGAAGGCCGAAGACATTACATTATCGTTCGATAAAAAGGCGATCGTGCGCATCGCCGAAATCGCCGAGCAGGTTAACAATAATATGGAAAACATCGGGGCGCGGCGGCTTCATACGGTTATGACGACGCTTCTGGAAGACATCATGTTCGACGCTCCGGCGGGGAAGAAGAACATCCGTATCTCGGTATCGCTCGTGAATAAGAAGCTGGATGAAATAATCGAGGACGAAGATTTAAGCAGATACATATTGTAATAAAATCCGGGAGATTAAGACGATGGCACAAGACAAATTTGCCACCGCCATAAACTGCATGGACGGCAGGACCCAATTGCCTGTCATGGAATATCTCAAAAATAAGTACGGGGTCGATTACGTGGATGTTGTCACCGAGCCGGGCCCCATAAAAGTGCTGGCTGAAGGCAACGACCACACGACCCTGGAATCAATCAAAAAAAGAATCGACATTTCAGTCAACAAACATGGCTCATCGGTTATTGCCCTGGTCGGACATCACGACTGCGCTGGAAATCCGGTTGGTCGGACAATGCAGGAATCTCAGTTAAAAAAGAGCGTGGAAAAGATACATGCCTGGGGGTACAACGCCGAGATAATTTGCCTGTACGTCAATGAAGACTGGTCGGTCGAAGTGCTGTAGTCGCCAGATCAGACCTGGAATATCCGCACGTCACCGAAGACGGTGCGGGCGTGAATATAAAGTTTTTCTGTAGCGGTATCGAAATTATCGGTCTTATGTATCAGGCTGTTGGAGATACCTGATGCCATCCGGCCGAAAATGATTATCTCTCCGAAAGTATCCGAGCCGGTGGCGAAGATGGCCATTTCTTTGGGTACGGTTATGGTTACGTCGCCGAATACGGTTGTGGCCGAAATACGGTTGTTCCCCGGCGATAATCTTCCTCCTGAAAGGTAGAGGAGAATGTCTCCGAAAACAGTCGAAAAATCACGACCGTTGATATCGATATCGCGGGCGTCAAAATGCAGGTCGCCGAAAACTTTTTCAAGGGTTCTGAAACCCGGACTAAACAGCTCGGCATTGGAAGACGCCGGGTTCTCGGGAGCCTTGTGCCGGTTGGCCTGACGGACAATCACATATATCCCGAGAGCGATCAGTGCGATTGAAAGCAGGTTGTGGAATATGAACTGGAACGGCCAGTTCAGAACGTCGGCCCGGACGCCGATGCCTATGATCCCGATTACGATTAATATAATCGCCCAGATTATTCTCGAATTGCTCATCTTTTCCCCGGTTTTGTAATATTACATTAGGTTACGAAAGATGTCGTCCGGTGTTTCTTAAGTCAATTAAGTTTAACCGACTCCTTTAATCAAGAGAAATATATCGCGAGCAATCCACTTTCGAATAGGTGTTGACAAGTCCGCCGGGGCGGTGTTACTTTCAGAAATTTTGTCAAATTATCAATATGAATATAGGAAAGGAGCAGTTATGCCTCGTTCACTGTGCGAAATAACCGACCTGAGCCGCAAAGAAGTTTTCGAAGTTTTTGAGCTGTGCCGCAAGATGAAAAATGGGGAAATCTCTCCCAAGCCACTGGCCGGAAAATCAGCCGCCTGCATTTTCACGAAACCGTCGCTGAGAACCCGGGTATCGTTCGAAGTCGGTATCAATGAATTGGGGGGGAATGCCCTCTATATAACCGACAATGAAATAAAAATCGGGGTGCGCGAATCGGTTCATGACGTCGCCAAGGTTCTGTCCCGGTTTGTCGGATTGATCATGATTCGCACATTCGCTCATGCCGATGTGACCGGTCTGGCTGAACACGCCGACGTGCCGGTGGTCAACGGCCTGACCGACCTGGTGCATCCCTGCCAGATCATGGGCGATTATTTCACCATTTTGGAGCACAAGAAAAAGGAAAAATTTTCCATCGCTTATCTCGGTGACGGTAACAATGTATGCAACAGCTGGTTAAACCTGGCGTCGCTGATACCGATTGATCTAAGAATCGGGACCGACAAATCCACTCCGCCGGATCAAAACATCCTGGAGAAGGCGAAAGCCAACAGCCAGAGCTCGGTGACCATAACCGACGATCCTAAAGAAGCCGTTAGCAATGCCGATGTTATCTATACGGACGTTTGGGCCTCAATGGGCCAAAAAGACAAACAAGATGAGAAAACAAAATTATTAAGTAAGTTTCAAGTAAACTCGGCGTTGCTGACCGGAGCCGCTCCGGATTGTCTGGTTATGCACTGCCTGCCTGCGGAACGGGGACGTGAAATCACGGATGAAGTAATTGACGGACCCCATTCGGTGGTGTTCGACGAAGCCGAAAACAGGCTGCATATCCAGAAGGCGATTATGGCGTTCCTGCTCGATCGATCATAATCTCCGCAAAACGGGTCTCACCGGTTCACAGCGCCACGAAAGGAGACGCACGATGCGCGCTAAGCTTTTTATCGCCGGTGCAGGCCTCATAGCACTTGCCGGATTCCTGATTCTGGGAACAGGCTGCTCTGACTCCACGACCAACTGGACTCCCGGATCGGAAACGGATTTCGATTATATGCTGGTCCAGCCGCAGATCAACAACGTTATCGATTCGGCGGTGGCTTCATTCTCGTCCGCTTTCGACAGCTATAATCAGATGCCGACCGGTGACAATGACGACGATGTAATTATTGGCAATTACGCTCCCGGTGGGGGAGACGTCAATTACACGTACAACTATTATGCCGGCACCGGCTGGCATGAAATCTGGGTCGCCAATGAAGCCGAGGATTTTTCGATGTACGTGCGTGACTCCGTCCAATTCCGCGATAACGGTCAGTTTGTCGAGGACGCCAGCGGCGCCGATTATATGAATTATATCCACAACTGGATCTTCGAAACCGATAACAGCCTGACCGAAGAGACCTATGCCGACTGGACAGGTCGCAGTCAATTGCAGTTTACCTACCTCGATCAGCAAACCTGCAATCTCGACGGCTCCAATCATTCCGTCATCAACTGGCATTACTTCGCAACGGATACGACCATTGAAGCTCAGTTTGAATCAAACGTGACATATAGCGACATCGGTTTTAGTCAGGTCCCGAATTATGGGTGGGCTTCCGGTTGTCCGGTTTCAGGGACTATGAATATTACGATGACTCAGGCTTATACACTGACCGTCGACGATACTCCGGCTGAGTTCAATTACGATTGGAATGTCAGAATAACTTTCGAAAACGGATCGGCTGAAATTCGTGTCACCCACAATAACTTTAGCTGGCAATACACCCGTGACCTTTGCACGGTAGTGAATTAAAAATAACCATATCCGCCAAAACCCCCGGTTGAAGCCGGGGGTTTTTTTATTGTTTTCAACAGGAGCAGATATTGCTAAATTTAAAATATGGAAGAAATCGCGAAATATTCGGGGTGCTTCATATGTGGCGCTGAGAATGAATGTGGTTTGAAGGCCCGGTTTTATTTTGACGGCGACAAGGCCGTAACGGAATATACCGCTGAAAAACGCTTTGAAGGTTATCACGACATATTTCACGGGGGTATAACGGCGGCTCTTATGGATGAGGTTATGATCAAAGCCCTGCTGGCCCAAAAGATTTTTGTCATGACCGTGGAGTTAAATGTTAAGTTCTTAAAGGCCATATATATAGGTCAGAAAATAGTCTTTAAGGGCCGTCTCGAGAAAGGTCATGGAAGGCTTTATATAACCTCCGGAAAGGCCGTCAACGATCGGGATGAAGTTGTCGCCGAGGCGACCGGGAAATACCTCGAAGTCGGGCGCGAAATGAATACTAAACTAAAGGAGTCGCTGGATCGTTAGATAGTTAAAGACAGAGTTTGACAAGTTTAGCAAGTAAAGTATATTTAATATATACATACATTTACCGCCATCTTAACATGTGCCCGACTTATAAAGGAGTATAGGATGATTGCCCGTGTATTTCTAACGGCTTTGCTGATTTTGTCCTCGGCCGGAAGTGTTCTGGCCGATGGAATTTACCTGATAAAAATCAATAATGAGGATCAACTGGCAACAGTCAAAAGCAAGTTGGACTATGCCCACGGGACAATGGACGGGTATTTTATTGTCCAGGCCGATGATAACACCTATCAATCCCTGCTCAACTCCGGAATTGAAATCGAAAAGGCGATAGACAACCGGAGTATTGAAGGAATCCAGTTGGTCGAGCCCGAAGCTCCCGTGAATTTTATAAAGTCCGATAATTTGACTTTTGATTATGAGCGAGACGGATTATACCTGGCTTCACTGAACAATGAAAGTATTGAAACGGCCCGGCGGGCGGGCTATATGGTACTTCCGCTTGATAACCTTCAGACGCCGTTCTTTTATAATCCCCCGGCTTATTATGCGCTGGCCAATATAGAATATCCGTCGGACACCCTGGCCGATCTTGTCAGTCAGGACTCTCTGTTAAGCTACGATACCCGATTGGAAGACTTTAGAACTCGATATATATATTCCGATTCGATAGAATACGCCAAAGACTGGATCGTCTCCAAATTTCAGGAATTCGGATATACCGACGTCGTGCTTGACCAGTTTTATTATAATGGGCAGCAGCTGTTCAATGTGGTTTGCACAAAACCGGGGACGACTGAAGCCGATAAGGTCATAGTCATCGGCGGGCATTATGATTCGATAAATTTCGACAGCGATCCCATGGTTTTTGCACCGGGAGCCGATGACAATGCCAGCGGTGTTTGCGCAACCCTTGAGCTGGCGCGTATTTTAAAAGACATTCCCACCAAGAAGACGTATAAGTTCGTGGCTTTTTCGGCGGAAGAGGTTGGGCTGGTCGGGTCCATGGCTTATGCCCAGGAATTGTACAACGCCGGAACCGATATAGAGGTTATGCTAAATTACGATATGGTCGCCTATACCGGCGGAGTAAATTATGACGTTAAATATTTCCACGGGGCTTTCAACGGGTATGCCAAGGCTATGGTCGATGCGGCGCTAAGAGTTTCGACGGTAGGCCCGCTTCTATCCGGCACTACCGGAAGTTCGGACCATGAGTCATTCAGCAACATGGGGTACAACGTTGTTTACACTCAGGAAGGTCTTTTCAATACCGATGGCTGGCACACCAACCAGGATATATCTTCGCGTCTGGACTTCCCGTATTTCGAACAGGTGGTGCGGGCAGCGGCGGCCGGAGTGGGGGCCATAGATAACGCCGCCAAGTACACTCAGATAGACGCCATCTATGACGTCGGCAATGGCAGCGAACTTGAGGTTGACTGGTCAGGCGATTGCGATCCCAGCTATACTTATCAGGTTTTATATGGTACGACGGCCGGGGTATATACCGATACGGCCGATGTTTCGCCCGGCAATTGCACGTACACAATAACCGGTTTAACCGATGGACTAACCTATCATGTAGCGGTGGCGGGAATCAATAGCGAAGGTTACGGTCCCCTGTTTCTGGTGGAAAAGACAGGCCAGCCGCTTATTATTCCACGGCAGCCTCAGCATGTCAAAGTCGACCCGGATTATATGCAGCTGTCACTGAACTGGAAACCTAATATTGAGCTCGATCTTGATTTTTACAGGATAATGCGCAAAGATCCTCTAAATGATTGGGCCGTTCTCGATGAGACGACAGATACATCATACCTCGATATGGCCGTTGACGCTCATAAGCTTTATCAATACGAGGTACTGGCGGTGGACAACGACCTGAACGTTTCGACGGCGTCGAGCACAGTGTCGGCGATTCCGGCCTCGTTCGATTCAGGAATTTTGTTTGTCGAGGAAACCTCATCGGGCGGCAGCCTCAATCCTACTGAAGCTCAGCAAACGGCTTATTATGATTCTATTTTCGCCGGTGTTTCCTACATCGAACAGGAAATCAACTCTTCGTCCGAGGCGCTCAACCGGTCGATAGCCGGGCAGTACCAGACCATAATCTGGTTCGATGATGACATAAACGTGCAGCTGTTCTCCGGATCCATCGATTCGGTCGAATGGTATCTCGGCTACCCGACTAATTTCGTCCTGGCTGGGTGGCGAACCATGATCAACCTGTCAGGCGGTGGAGCTCAGGGACCGGGCGACATCTTGTATGATGCCTTCGACATAACCGGCGTTACCGAACAGGCGTCGCTTGACTTTACCGGGGCAACCGGGCAAAACGGCTGGCCGAGCGTTCAGGTTAAACCGGGCGGTATTTTTGGCGGGACATTACCGACCATATCCAAGCTGACTCTTCCTCCCGCCAGCACGGCCGAAGTGATTTATACATTCAATTCGGCCAGCAGCGATCCGAATTTCCAGGGACAGCCGGTTGGTGTCGCCTATGAAACTCCTGACGGAAAAAGAGTGGCTTTGTCGTTTCCGATATACAATTTAACCAGTTCCAGCGCGACAGAGTTAATTGCAAAAATTATGGACTATTTCGGGCAGGAAACTGTAAAATACGGTGATGCCAATAACGATAATGCTGTCAACCTGCTGGATATTTTGTTTATAATAGCATACAAATATGATAATGGACCGGCCCCGGAATTTCCGAATCTGGCCGATGCCAATGGGGATTGTTCTATTAATCTTCTCGATATTTTGTATTTAATCTCGTCCGTTTATGAGGATGGTCCGGCTCCAGTCATGGGGTGTGTCGAATAATGAAGAAATACGCCCGGGTCACCGGTTTTGTTATATTGTGCCTGTGTCTGTTTGCCGGCCCGGCTTCGGCTCTTGATCTTCGAGAGTTTAAGAACGATATCCATTTTTCCGAAAACGCGCGTGCCTTCGGGATAAATTCGGGAAATCTGATAGTTACCGAGGGTGATTCCCTGCTTGAATACAATATTCGTCTTAAGGCCGTTTTATCGAGGACCCTTAAACCCGGACAGAAACTTGAAGTAGCGGAAAACGGCCTGTATTACGGCATAATTACGCCGCTGAAATCGGACGATCCGACCGGGCCTCAATTGCAGCGTATCGACATCTACGACAAAAAAGATAAAAATATATGGTCGTTCGACGGACTTGCTATCGGCGATTGTCACATTGCACCGTCGGGGGATTATCTTGTTTTTGCATCAGGCACCGAAGGCGGGTTTGATTGGAGAATTATGGTTTGCAATGCCAATCAAACCGGGGCGATGCTCGATTTGGTCGCCTGCAAGGAAATTAAGTTCGCATCCGACGGCAGTCGGTTCGTAATAGACGGCGGCCCCAAGGGGGTTTTCCTCTATGATAAAACCGGCAAGCGGCTTAAAGCGCTCGACTATCAGCAGGGTTTCGCAATATCGCCGACCGGCAAATTCTTCGTGGTCCTCAAGGATGGAATCCTGACGACGTACACGGATACGACGGTGTTATCCGTAGACAGTACCGTGGACAGGGAAATAGTCGCCTTTAGTATAAATGAAAAGCTCAAGCGTCTGTATTATGTCACTCCCTATACACTGGCTTCAATTAATATTGAAAGAGGCGTCGAAGTCTGGGACTATAAAATGGAGAGCGCCAAATACAGGTTTACATCGATAGACCTTTCCACCGATAACCGATTTATTGCCTGCGGGGTAATCCTGAATCTGGGATCAAAGGTGCAAAAGAACGAACGACACCCTAAAGGATATATTTACATGTTCGATATTGGTCGGAATTTCTTCCGCAAGGTGGAATTTCCTAATACCAATTGGACTCCGGGGCAGCCCGAAGTCGGCTTTTGGCCGGATGGTCGCTCGATCCTGGTGCGCACTAATGACCGCATTCTTACTTTCGAAATGATATAAAATTTGAAATCCATTGCACATCCCGATCAGGGGTGTTCATTTAAATCTGATAGAAATAGCAATTTGCTTTCGTAACTATGTTCTCTGTCAAGATTTGGATTATTCCCTGAATTTGGGCACCGATATTGCAATTCAGACGGGAAAGCAATTTGGGAGTATATCATGGAACCGAATCTTAAAATAGTGCCTCGGGTGCAAATTGTCCCGATAATGGAATCTTACGCCGACAGGACAGATTACTTGACGTCCGCCTTCGCCGAAGCCGGTCATATATTTAATCCGCTATTGGTTATTGAAGTCGTTGATGGCATTTATCTTCTGACCGATGACGGTTCCTATCTGGATGCCCTGAAACGCCTTAGTGTTGATTTTGTCCCGGTTCAAGTGGTATCTATCCCTAATCCGCCGGTTATGACCGGCCATATTTTCCTGGGAAAGTGCGATGATGGCTGCTTCCGCGAGTTTCAGGGAATATTCCCGCGGGACACTCAAATCATGACCGATGATTCCGCTAATCCAGGAGATAGGGTTTACGCCCGGATGCGATTCGGTGAGGGCATAAGTCTGGGCGCTTCTCGTCGCTCTTCGGGGACGCTGGTGGATTTTATCAGCTATTTGCGCCAGAAGGCGGCGATAGTCAAGCCTAACGCTCGAAATCGGGCGGCAACCGGTCAGAAGGCTGGCTCAGCAATAGTGGAAATGGAAATCGGGAATTTGGGTTTTGATGAAGTCCTGAGATTGGGCCAAAGCGGTTTTCGTTTTCCTGCCGGGTTCTGTCGTGCCGAATGTCCCTGCCGGGTCCTGGGTGTCAATTATCCCATTAAGGTGCTCAAGGAAAAGGCCTCGGTCAAAGACAAGCAAACCTTCTTGCACGAATTGATAACACTGAGGATGGAATCCGGTCGGGCCGAGTCGTTTAGCGGCGGGGTTCTGCTTCTTAATTATTAAGTTGAATTAAAAAATTGTTGAACGCTGCACGGGCGGCGATTAGATTGCCGGTATTATGCTGGAAATCGATGGAAACCTTTGCCTGCAGTGCGGCGGGTGTGTGACGTTGTGCCCTGAAGAAGCTCTTTTTTTAAGCTTCGAGCGATTGTTGTGTCAACAGGATTTATGCACTTTGTGTCGTATCTGCATCCAGTTTTGCCCGGCTGAGGCATTGAGGGCAAAAGCTGTTGCATGAGTACGACGCCGTAGTTGTGGGGGCGGGCCCGTCCGGATCAATGGCCGCTTATGAAATCGCCAGGGCCGGATTTAAAACGCTTCTGCTGGAAAAGCACGAAAAGCCGGGGCTCCCGCTTTGTTGCGCCGAAGGTATAGCGGCGGGCGTTTTGGAGAACCTGGTCGGGAAGCTGGAACCCTCCTGGGTGTCATCGGAAATCTCCCAATTTAAAATGGTCGCTCCTAATGGTGATAGCGTGACGTCCGTAAGCGAGCGCAGAGGATATATTCTGGAGCGCCCGCGATTCGATTTTGATTTGGCTCTTAGAGCACAGGAAGCGGGGGCGGAGTGTGTCTGCAACGCGATCGGGAAAAATCTCGGGCGGCATAATAAACGGTTTGATACGATAGACGTCGAATACCCTGATGGCAAGACAGAGACCGTCAGGGCTCGAATACTTATCGCCGCCGACGGGGTGGAATCACGGCTGGCCTCACAGGCCGGGGTACCAAACGGACTTAACCTCAGGAATACTCTGGCGGCGTATCAATATCGACTGCACGGCATTGATGTAGACCCTCACACGATAGAGTTAAATTTCGGCCAAAACATCGCCCCGCTGGGATATATATGGATTTTCCCGAAGTCGGCTACGAGCGCCAACGTCGGAATCTGCATGGGATCACACAAACGAAAAAAATTCAGTTCGGTGCAATTGCTGGATCGCTTTATATCGTCGCGTTTTGAAAATCCCGAAATTGTCAGCCGCCACTGCGGCTTGATACCGATATACAAAGACAGTCGCGCGATGCGTCGGTACAATCTGCTGATCGTCGGTGACGCCGCGCGCGTAATTGAATCGTTGTCCGGCGCCGGAATAGCTCTTGGTATGGCGTCAGGTATGTATGCCGGACGGGCCGCAGCGAGGTACCTTTCGGGAGACGTGGCCAATATGGCGGGGCTGGACAGACTGTACCCCGGTGAGTTTCTGAAGGCAAAAAAGGAAGAAATGGTTCGGTATGCGCGG
>CAZMWI010000059.1:0-16335 GCA_964569945.1 uncultured Ignavibacteriaceae bacterium | reverse complement strand
TCGAGCAAGTCAATGAAATCGCTCCGCCGGTTCGCACCGATGATATAATAAAAGCGACCTTCTGCAAAAACGACGGGCTCGCCGATCCCAACGACATGATTCAGGGATATGCGAGCGCCGCGAAAAAGACGGGTGTTGAAATCGAAACCGAGTGTGAAATGACCGGATTGACCGTCGAAGGTGACAAAGTTACGGCGGTACAGACTAATAAAGGTGCGGTAAGTACGAATATGGTTATCAACGCCGCCGGGCCGTACGCCAAGATTATAGCGCAGATGGCCGGCAAAGAGCTTCAGGTCGAACCGGTGCGGCGTCAGATTGTCACCACCGGCGCACTGGATTACATTCCGCACACCTTCCCGATGGTTGTCGACGTGCGCTCCGGTCTCTATTTCCACCGTGAATCGCCGGGTCTGCTGCTCGGCTGGGCCGACAAAGACGTGCCTCCGGCGTTCGATGAATCGGTCGATCCCGATTACACCGACAATATTCTGATGAAAGCGCTCGACCGCGTCCCGAAGCTGGAAACCGCCGAAATTCAAAAGGCCTGGGCGGGGTTATACGAAACGACGCCGGACCATCACGCCATCATCGGTTTCGAACCGGAGCTTAAAGGTCTGTTTTATAACAACGGCTTTTCCGGCCACGGTTTGATGCACGCTCCGGCGGCGGGATTGGTAGCGGCCGAGATGATTTGCGGGAAAGATACTTCGGTCGATATCACCGCCCTCTCCCCGGCTCGCTTCGCCAAAGGCGCCACAGTCGAAGAGACTAACGTGATATAGAAAAGTCTGCTTTCGTAATAAAGTTTTAAAATGGGAGGCAATATGAGACCGGTCGTACTTTATTCGGCAATTTTTATTTTTATTCTATTCAATTTGGCCTCGGGTCAGGATGCAGCAAAACAGACAAAAGATTCACAATATCTCCAAATATCCTCCACCCTCGACGGCGCAATTCAGAAGCATATAAGTCTAATCAGCACCGACAGTATAAAATCATACATAGAACAAGTGACGGACTTCAAAACCCGCTTTATGCTGGCCGAGAACCGCAAGGAAATTGCGCAATGGTTCTTAGACAAATTCAAATCGTTCGGTTACGATCAAATCGCCATTGATTCGTTCCAGAACACTATCGAATGGCCGATGCAAAGCGGCAAGCATATAACGTCGTGGCAATACAACGCCTCGGCGACCCTGCCGGGAAGCAAGACGAACGATACCGTCTGCGTCCTCGGTGCACATTACGATTGCATGATTATGGGTCCGGGCACCGATCCATATAAATATGCCCCCGGAGCCGACAACAACGCCTCCGGTCTGGCGGTATGTTTGGAAATCGCGCGGGTATTGAAACAAACCGGGTTCGAGCCGAAATATCCCATACAATTCGTGGCATTCGGCTCCGAAGAGTTTATGACCATGTTTGTCGAGGGCGAAAGCGGCAGCCAGAACTTTATTGAGAAGCTTCAAAGTGAGAATAAAACCGCCAAATTGATGATCGACAACAATCAGGTCAGTTTTGCGCCGGATACCGCCCAGTGGAAGCTCGATTTTCAGATATATCCCGGTTCAGAAAATCTCACGGCGCTGGCGCATTTTGTCTGTGATAAATTCACAAAGATTGTGCCGGTCGACACCTCGGATCATACCCCGTATTCCGACGCCCGGTATTTTCATGAAGCCGGCTATCCGACCATATTTTTCGAGGAATATTATTTCAATCCCTATACCTTCACCGATAAAGATATCCCCGAAAACTGCAATTTCGATTATTGCGCCGAGGTCGCGAAAATTTCCTGCGGAATATTGGTTTATTCGACCTATTGATTGAGATCAACAGACCAGCCAGATTACATCCCCGGCAGAGTGCCGCCGGTCAGGATAGTATAGATAGAATATATTATGCCCCCGACCACCCCGCCGATATTGCCGAGCATGTGGGCCCCAATGGCCGGGATCAGGCTGCCGGTACGGGCACGCTGATGTCCCGCGATAAGACCGAGCGAAAACGTAAATATTAAAATTATGATAATCGTCTTATAATCTACTCCGCTCAGGATCAGAACCAGATGCATGCACGCGAAGAAAATCGCGCTGATAAACGTCGGCATATTTACCTTAAAAAATAAAACTCTGACTTCTTTATTATCCAGAAAAGATAAATGCCCCTGCAAAAAGCCACGCGTGAATATTTCCTCAATAGTGCTCGATAGAATCCAGACGTTAAGTATAATTTGAGGGAAAGACATATCTTTGACTACCGGATTGCCCATCGCGCCGGTGATTAATACGGCCATAGTCGCCGCCGCTCCCAATACCAGCGCTCCGATCATCGACAAGGCAAATCCTCCGCAGAGAATTAGTTCCTGTCGCGGAAGCCGAAATCCATATTCCCGAAACCGGCCTTTGCCCAATATCAGTATCGCCAATAAAGACAGAGCCAGCTCAACGCCCTGAGTAATAAAAATTCTGGCCCCGGCCCCTTCGAATATCAGCTTGGGAAGCACGATGGACACGACCGCAATTATCAGCGCTGCGATAAGAGCCGTGATCAACTTGCCGGAATTATTTTCGGACATGCATTTTTACCTCATACACGGGTTGGCGACGATTCGATTATATCGAATTAAATTCTATACGGCAAGCGGATGTTAAGCGGCTGAATGTCCGACTCCCGGAGATTACAGGGCGACGCCATAAGCAACATTAGGCATAAAAAAAAGGCGGTGTTTCCACCGCCTTATCTTAAAACCTTTGATAGATCATTGCGGACATACCGGCGCCGGGCCCAGCGGCGTGCCGTATTTATAATCTATTAAATACAATATATCGAGCAAATTGACTACATGATCACCGTTGGCGTCGAGTTGGGCATCGCATCCGTCCGGATTCGGCGGATAGCCATAAGGATCCTCGTAAACGTACGAGATAATAAACAAAATATCGAGCAGATTGATATTTTGATCGCTGTTGGCATCACCGGCTAAAATACAGCATGCCTGCACCGTGATACCGTGAGGACCGGCCCCGGTCGGCGTGACGCCGTGACAGGTGGAACAATTATTCAAAGTTCCGGCATACCCCTGGAGAGCTATATTCTGGACGTTGTCGCGATCGTTCCCGCTCGGGACGATTGCGTGCGGTTCTCCGTGACAAGCGCTGCAGAACAAGCCACCGTGCCCGCGCGATTCGCGGAACAGCTTGCCGGGCTCTTCGGCATAAGTTGATCCGTGGCAGCTGGATGCACCGCACGACGGTTCCTGCAGCCACGGTTCTCGTCCGCTGCTGATGCTTTCACCGACCTGGGTTACGCTGCCGTGGCAGTCCTGGCAGACAAAATTGTGCTGGGTTTTCATAACACCGCGCAAACACTGGGTATTCGGCCCCGGATGACATTTATAGCAGTCATTGGTGATTCCGCCGTGCTGTTTGTGTATGGCTTCGGATAACGACGGCAGCCCGGGCTGTCCGGTAGTCCCCAGAGCGTTCGAGGCGTGACAACTGGCACAGAGAATCGGCGTGTTATTGGGATTAAAGCCACCTTCAGTATCGTGCTGATTAAGTATGGCTTGCTGGCTCGAATGACATCCGGAACTGACGCAGTTGATTTCGTTCGAAACCGGCACGACCGGTTGGGTGGAATGAAGAAGCTGTCCGGAGGAGTTATACAGATTCAACAGTCCCAGCTGGAACGCATCTTCGTGCGTAAGATCGGCGTCGGTGTACGGCGTCAGCGGCACCCCGGTCGCAATAAAATGGTCGCCGTCGATAGTCATGTCGCCGGAAAGTCCGTTTCCTGTCAATCCCACGTTCGGAGGCAAATTGACACCGAACAGCTGGTCTTCGAAATCCCAGAAATTGGTTTTCCCTGCCGAATAAGTATTTCCGGGGATTTCGTACGTTACACGAAAGGGTGAGGTAACTACTTGCGGGAGATGTGAGGCATCGCCCAACCGGACGACCTGGGCCGTGATATTGTTGTATGGCGGCAATACCACGATAGAATCGAAATTGGCGTTGCTGCAGTGCATACCGAGATCGTTCCAGCCAATGACGATATAATCCTGGGCGCTTAAAAATGGGGTAATCAAGAAGGTCAGAGAAAAGAGCAGAGCGAACGTCCTTTTCATTCCTACCTCTCATTTTGTTGATTTGTATGTTATAATATACATCTTGGACCAAATATGTCAATATTTATCTTCGGAAAATGACAAAAAACCGAATTGTGACCTTCAAAGCATGCCGGTAGATTGAAATATAATGACCGTACTATTCAAATTTAAATCGAAAAAGAATTAGGCGTCAATCTATATCAAATTATTGTGTCGGCTTCCAGCATGGCCGTTGGTCTTTATAATCATTATTGGTGAGCCGAACAATTCCCGATCCATCGCCCTTAGCGACGAATATATCTCTGGTATTAGTCGCACCGAATTCAACGATATAAGCGATTTCTGTTCCATCCGGAGACCAGTGTGGATCTGCATAAACATTATCGGCATCGCTATTGTTGGTCAGATTTACAAGGTTCGATCCATCTATGTCCATGACGTAGATATCGTACTTGCCCGATCGTAACGACTCCAAGGCCAGCTTCGTGCCATCGGGCGATATATCGAAACTAAAATCTCCGCCGGGATCATTGGTCAGGTTAGTTTCATTGCTGCCGTCGGCGTTCATGATATACACTTCATTGTTACCGTCTCTAACGGAACCGAAAACAATCTTCGATCCGTCGGGAATATATTGAGGCGCAAATCCCCCCTCGGTTGTTAACTGGGTTTTATTATCTCCATCCGGGTCCATGACATAAACATTGGCGATGTCACCTGAAACATATGTATACGCTATATGCAGTCCGTTGGGGGACCATGCCGGCCGTTCGGATGGATTTGATTCATGATTGGTTAATCTCGTCTTTATGGTTGTGGCGAGATCCATGACATAAATTTCCCAGTGGCCGTCCCGGTTTGACTCCCACGCGATTTTGGAGCCATCGGGAGACCATGCTGGATTTAAATCCTTGCCGAAATCAAAGGTCATTCTGACTCTGGCGGAGCCATCGGCCTTCATAGTAAATACATCCTCCTGCGAATACTCATCGGAAATGAAGGCTATTTTGCTGCCGTCCGGTGACCAGACGGGCGAATAATCGATGTTACTGGATGTAAGCTTGATCACATTCGAGCCATCAGGCTGCATCGTATATATATTCACGCCGCCGTCCCGATTGGATTGGAAGGCGATTATATTGACCTTAACTCCATCCCCATTGGAGTCGGTGGAATTATCTGAGCAGGATTGCGGGCCAAAAACAAGAAATCCAAAAAGTATGATTGCCCCAAGGACGAGGATTTTTATCGACCGTTTCATCAAATTTCCTCCTTCATGTACAATTATATCTATTATAATCAATTATTATATCAAGTCAATGATCGAAAAGGTTATACCGCGTTCCGAAGCAAAAACGGCCTCGCCGATACTTGTTGCTAATTACTTAAGCCGTTACAGGTTTATCGGTTTTGGAGTTTGGCCCGCCGCTCCAATATGGCACAAAATTGGGTTTACAAGACCGACCTTTTGTATTATAATTATGGTCTTTAAATTAGACAAATGACTGCCCGTTTGAAACAAGATGCATTGATTTAGAGCTCGACGGCAGACCAGAGAAACGGATACAATTTTACAGGATTACAGGAAATAGACATGGCAAAAATGAATCCCGAAGATATAAAAGTGATTCTGGCGACCGACTGCGGTTCCACCACTACCAAGGCGATTCTGATTGAAAAACGCGACGGCGAATATCGGCTTATTGTCCGAGGCGAAGCCCCGACTACGGTCGAAGCTCCGTTCGAGGATGTCACTAAAGGCGTCCTGAATGCCGTCGGTGAAGTCGAAGAACTTTCCGGACGAAAGCTGCTCGACGATGACGGCAAAATAATATCTCCGGCCAAAGACAACATCGGAACCGACGTTTACATTTCAACGTCATCCGCCGGTGGCGGTCTCCAGATGATGGTGGCGGGTGTCGTGCGCTCGATGACCGGCGAATCGGCCGAACGCGCCGCGCTGGGCGCCGGAGCGATCGTCATGGACGTGATCGCTTCGAACGACAAACGTCTCCCTTACCAGCAGATCGAACGTATCCGTCACCTTCGCCCCGACATGATTTTGCTTTCAGGCGGTATCGACGGCGGGACGACCACCCACGTGGTCGAGATCGCCGAACTGGTTTCTGCCGCCGATCCCAAGCCTCGTCTTGGCAGCGGCTACAAGCTGCCCATCATTTATGCCGGCAACAAAGACGCCACGAAAGCGGTTGAAGATACCCTCAAAGACAAGGTTGACCTTCGTACGGTCGACAACATCCGGCCGGTTCTCGAACGCGAGAATCTCGGCCCGGCCCGTGAAGAAATACACAACCTGTTCATGGAACACGTCATGGCCCAGGCTCCCGGCTATAGAAAGCTGATGACTTGGACCGATGCCCCGATTATGCCGACTCCCGGCGCGGTCGGCCTGATTATAAAAAAGGTGGCCGACATCGAAGGCATTGAGGCGGTCGGTGTCGATATCGGCGGCGCTACAACCGACGTCTTTTCGGTCTTCCGTCCCGGAGAGAGCAATGACGGCGTCTTCAACCGTACGGTATCCGCTAACCTCGGTATGAGCTATTCGGTTTCGAACGTTTTCGCGGAAGCGACGCTCCCGATGGTCATGCGCTGGGTTCCGTTCGATATGGATGAGCGCGACCTGCGCAACCGCGTCAAAAACAAGATGATTCGCCCGACCACGATTCCCCAGTCGATGGAAGAGTTGATTTTCGAACAGGCTATTGCAAAAGAGGCCTTGCGCCTGGCTTTCATACAACATAAGAATTTCGCGACAGTACTCAAAGGCGTGCAGCAACAACGAACCATCGCCGATGCTTTCGAGCAGTCCGCCTCCGGCGCGACCATTGTCAACATGATGACGCTCGACATTCTGGTCGGTTCGGGCGGTGTGTTGTCACACGCGCCGAGACGTCAACAGTCGGCGCTGATGCTGGTCGACGCCTTCCTTCCCGAAGGCATAACCCGGCTGGCTGTCGACTCGATTTTCATGATGCCGCAGCTGGGTGTTCTTTCCACCGTGCAGGAACAGGCGGCCACCGAGGTCTTCAACAAGGACTGCCTGATTCACCTCGGAACCTGTGTTGCCCCGGTCGGTGAGGTCAAAAAGGGCGGCGCGGTATTGAACTATAATATTACGTTGCCTGACGGCAACGTCGAATCGGGTACGATGAACTATGGTGAGATGAAGCTTATCAAGCTGGGGCTCGACGAAAAAGGTCTGCCGCTAAAAGCCAAAGCCGAACTGGAGCCGCATCAGCACCTCGATCTCGGACCGGGCCGCGGTCACAAGGTCGAAACCGAGCTGTCCGGCGGCGTGGTCGGGATCATCCTCGATGCCCGGGGACGGCCCTTCACCCTGCCAACTGATAATAAAGAGAGAATCAGCAAGTTGAAACAGTGGATGCTGGAACTGAACATATATCCTGAAGAAGCCCTGAACCGGTAGCGATTATGAAAAAGTTTACACTTATAACCGGTGCATTTCTTTTGGTTCTGACGGCGGCCGGTGCATGTCTGGCCGATCAGACCTTCATCGACTGGCGGGGCGGATTTTATTTCCAGTACCCCGACAATTGGCATGAGATCGAATATCGTCAGGTCAACACTTTCCTGGGCCTTCAAAACGTCTCCCGGGATGAATTCGATTACGACGTCGCCCTCGCGCCAAACAGTAAATTGCCGTTCTGGGAAACGCCTTATGTTTTCGTCAGCAGTTTTCAATCCGGCAAACTATCGAAGGCTGAAATTGATTCGGCTCTTAATAGCATCTCGTCCGAGTACGGAGCCGATTGCATAAATGGCAATTGGGTGACGGGTGACTATAATCTGGAAATAGCCAAGCCCGTTTACGACAAGAGCATCCCGGCAGTGGCTGTCAGGGACATCTTCCGCACCCAGGACGCTGAAAAAATGTTTTTGCAAATGCGGGTTTTCCACAACAAAGGGATCGCCGTATTCAGCTGTTACGCTCCCGACAGTGTTTATAAAGATGTCGAAAAGGTTTTTATAAAAATGGCGGCGACCCTGTCAACCGAAGACTTGCACGAAGTCGCCCCAAAAGAAAGCACACAGTTTGTGGATTTATCGCAAAGAGAGGTTCAGAAGGCCAAGCACCCGACGGATTCGGACAAAACGGCCGGGTCTTCTACTCACGAATACAGCTGGTTGATTATAATATCCGGGGTTGTGGTCCTCGTCGCGGCCATCATCCTGATCGCAAAAATGAAAAACAGTAACTGATAATAGATTAAAGGCGGACATATGGGTCATGCATATACACCGGGACTTAAAGTCACGGAAAAAATTCTCCTGACGAAAAAGAGAATCCTGCCCCTTAAGGGCGAGGTTATTGTCAAAGTCGGCGATATGGTTAAACCCGACGACATCGTCGCTCGCACGCACCTTCCGGGTGTGGTCGAACCTCTTAACGTGGCAAATATCCTCGGTATTCCACCCGAGGACATCGCTGATGCCATGTTGAAAAAAGAAGGCGATACGGTTAAACAGGGTGAAGATATTGCCCTATCCAAGTCGTTTTTCGGGCTGTTTAAATCCCGGTGCCAGGCTAAGATTACCGGCACAATTGAATCGATTTCGCAGATTACCGGGCAGGTCCTTCTTCGTGGCGCGCCGATACCGGTAACGGTTAAGGCCTATATTGAGGGTAAAGTCGTCGAAATTTTCGAAAAAGAAGGCGTCGCCATCAAAACCTGGTCCTCTTTTATTCAGGGAATTTTCGGCATCGGCGGCGAAACCCACGGTGAAATCAAGATAGTCGTTCCCGACAATGCTACCACTCTGACGGAAAAGGAAATTGATGATTCCTGCAAGGGTAAAGTTATTGTCGGCGGAAACAAGGTCCTGGCCGGAGCCATAAGTAAGGCCGCCAAAGTCGGAGCGGCTGGTATTGTGGTCGGTGGGTTCGACGATAAAGACCTGCGCGATATCCTCGGTTACGACATCGGGGTCGCCATTACCGGTTCGGAAGAAATCGGCGTGACCTTGATTGTTACGGAAGGTTTCGGCCAAATCAATATGGCTGAAAGAACGTTTGATCTTCTCAGGGCCAACGAGGGCCAGATGGCCTGTATCAACGGAGCCACCCAGATCCGCGCCGGTGTAATCCGGCCGGAGGTCATTATCCCCAAGCCCAGCGAATCAAAAATCGCAGAAACCGACGCCGACTTCCGCGAGACCGGTCTTGAAATCGGTTCGCCGGTGCGCGTGATCCGCCATCCGTATTTCGGCATGCTCGGCGAAGTTTCAGGGCTCCCGCCGGAGTTGACCGAACTTGAATCCGGTTCTCACGCTCGTGTTCTGGAAGTAAAATTCATGGACGGTAAAAAAGCAGTGGTCCCGCGAGCCAATGTTGAAATGATTGAATCTTAACGATTTGCACAATCCACTGGATGGATTTCGTCAAACAGGACTTAAACAAAAAGCCCCCGACTAATCGGGGGCTTTTTATGGTCAGCGAGTAAATTCTTTACGATTAATGTCCGCCTTCTTCCATCGGGGCGGCCGTCGTATCTTCCATCATCGCCGTCGAATCAGCCATCGTTGCAGTCGTATCCTGCATCGTGGTTGTTTCTTCCTGCATAGTCTCAGTCTTGGGCTCTTCCTTTTTCTGACCGCAACCGACAACCAGCAGCAGAGCCATCAGGCTCAAACACAAGATCGCGAAAAATCTCTTCATCCCTCTTCTCTCCTTCTCAGATTCACAAAATCCGTTTTACGATTTTGTCCCAAATAATGGATTTAATTTACTATGTCAAGAGAAACTTGCGTCGCAATAATGGCGTTTTTGCTTTTATGTTGACGACTTTCCGGCCTCGGTGTATAATTTATGTTTGCTAAGGATAGGAGACAGACTTAAATACATATTTACAGGGACCATTTGCACCCGACTAACGTAAAAGGAATTATATGATTAATGCGGTTATTATGCCTTTGTTTCTGGTAGCGGGAAGCATCGGTGAAATCATCGGCGAAACCAGCCTGTTCGGGAAAATACTTCTAATCATCCTCATCGTTTTCTCGTTCGTGTCCTGGAGCATTATGTTCAACAAATGGCGCAGCTTCAAAAAAGTGGAACAGCAAAACACCGATTTTTATGATTTCTTCCGGCGTAATAAGAAGCTGTCCGATGTTCTGACCACGGCCAAATCTTTGAATATGTCTACCATGGCGGGCGTCTTCACGCAGGGTTATGACGAAATCAAAGACCTGCTGGGTCGCAAGAAGGCCGGAAATCCTGATGCCGAAAAACTGCCCCGTCTCGACGCCAAAGATACCGAAGTGCTGTCTATGACGCTCGACCGTAGCACCAACGAGGAAATCGCGGCGCTCGAACGCAAGGTGATCTTCCTGGCCACAACAGCCAACGCCTCGCCGTTCATGGGCCTGCTCGGGACGGTTGTCGGGGTGATGGATTCATTCTGGGCCATCGGTGAACGCGGCTCGGCCTCGCTGGCCGTGGTGGCGCCGGGTATCGCCGAAGCTCTGCTGGCGACGATTGTCGGGTTGGGTGCGGCCATTCCCGCCGTAATCGGATATAACTGGGCCAACAATAAAATAAAGCAATTCTACGACACGACTTCCAACTTCAGTCTCGAATTCATGGCTCGCGTCAAGAAGGACCTTACATGATCGAAAAGAGGAAGTATAACGCGCTGGCCGAGATAAATGTCACCAACCTTGTCGACGTGGTATTGGTGCTGTTGATCATCTTCATGATCTCCGCGCCGCTTCTGCAATCGGGCATCGAGGTTAATTTGCCCAAGACCAAAGCGGCGGCGCTTGATGAAGAAACCGAGGGCGTCGTCGTAACCATCGACAGCAAGGGCGGCATTTTCATAAATGACATCTGGACCCGTCTCGATAATTTTGAAAAATCACTGGACAAAGAATTGCGGCGAATCGGAATTTCCTCGGTTTATTTGCGGGCCGATTCGACGGTGCCGTACGGAACCGTGGTCGATGTCATCAGTCGTCTTAAAGGAATGGGAATCGAGGACCTGGGGTTGATTACCTCCCGTGAAGAAAACAATCATAAAAAACGCCGATGAAAACCGACTTTATTTTTTCATTTCTACTGCACTTTTTTTTCCTGGTATTGCTATTAATCATGGCTCCACTGCAACCTCGAATTAATACCGACCTGGGCGACGTCATCAGGGTCAACCTGGCGTCAATGCCGGCCCTGCAGCCGGAACCCGCCAAACCGGAACCGATTGTGGTGCCGCAGGCGGTAGAGGCCGACGAACCGGTTACGCCGATTCCGGATCAACTGGCTACCGTGACCGAAGCCAAAAAAGTCGAGAAGCCCAAACCGAAACCGAAAGAAAACAAACCCAAGGAATACAAACCCGACACCGAGAAAGGCGCGAATAATAAAGCCGGTTCGGAAAGCGGCCAGAAGGACGTCACCGGAAATCTTCAGGCCGGCTCCAAGCTGAGCGGCGCCTCGGTCGACAATGCATCGTTCAATTACCCCTACTGGTTCGTGCAGGCATTCTCAAAGGTCGAACGCAACTGGACCAATCCCGTCTACGCCAACCAGCCGCTAAGCTGCACCATCTATTTTCAGGTTATATCATCGGGACGTATCATAAAAATCGAAATAGAGAAATCATCGGGTATCGACGCCTTCGACCGCGCCTGCGAGCGAGCCGTAAGGCTCTCTCAGCCGCTGCCGCCCCTGCCCGACGACTTCACCGATGAAATATTAGGCATTCACCTTAAATTCCCCTATTCACCAAAATGAAAATTAAAAAGATCATCATATTTATGCTGTCTATCGCCGCGCTGGCCGTAACGACCTCGGCGCAATCAGGTCTGTCCATCCGTGACGTACACGGCGAACTGAGCACCAAATCATCGTTCGAGCCGACCAATATATCGGTCGAAGATGTGCATTACAGCGGGATCGACTTTATTACTTACAGCGACACGGTTATCATGCGCAATTGCGCCGCCATTTTGCGCAATGATCTCGACTTCTCGCCGTACTTTTCCATAGTCCTTTTGGATTCGTTCTACCTCCAGCACATGGAGCTGATGGAGATGACCATGCTCGGCTGGCAGCGCCTCGGAGCAGAATATCTCGTCAAGCTCAGCGCCGATTTCCCCCAAAATAAACTGAGGCTCACTTATCGCTTGTTTTCAGTCGCGCAGGGCAAAGAGATTCGCAGCAAGTCTTTTCAGGATTATAAAGAATCGTATCGATATATCGTGCACGACATCGCCAATGATATTGTCAAGACTTTAACCGGCGATGAAGGCGTTTACCGAACCAAGATCGCCTATGTCAAAGTGATCGACAATGCCAAAGAGTTATTCATGTCGGATTTTGATGGCTATGGTGAGGTGCAGCTAACCAACAACGGCTCGATCAACATCTCCCCGGCCGTTTCCCCCGACGGTAAATATATTTATTTTACCAGCTATAAAGACGGCGAACCGCACCTGTACCGATTAAACATGAAAAACAACGAAGTCAAACTATTCGCGGGATATCCGGGCCTGAACGCCGCCCCGGCGGTCTCACCCGACGGCAAAACCGTCGCCTGTGTTTTGTCGAAGGACGGCAATTCGGAAATTTATCTTCTGGATGACAATGGCAAAATCAAACGCCGCCTGACCAAAAACTGGTCGATCGATACTTCGCCGACCTGGTCACCCGACGGCCGCGAGATTGCTTTCATATCCGACCGGACCGGCCTGCCGCAGGTTTATATTATGGATAACGAGGGGTTGAACGTCCGCAGACTAACCTATCAGGGCAGCTATAATGACTCGCCTTTTTGGTCGCCCAAAGGAGACCGCATAGTTTATGTCAGTCGTCGCGGTGATTTTAATATCAGCTCAATAGATATAACCGGCAAAAACATCCAGATCTTAAGCGATCTGGGCAACAACGAAAATCCGCATTTTTCACCCGATGGGAATCATATTATTTTTTCGTCCAGCCGGCTCGGACCGGTGGACCTTTATACCATGGATCTGTTCGGTAACAACCAGAAACGCTTAACCGTAAGAGGAGGGTATTCCAATCCGATCTGGCTGCCTTTTGAAAACTAAGGGCGTCCGGACGTATAATATGACAGGAGACATCGATTTTAATATTGACCACCAAAGGTTATTTACTTAGAATTAGACGAAATTTGACAAGAATATAACAAAATTATATCAAGGAGGAGACCGATGAAAAGGTTGACGATTTTCATGCTGCTTTCATTTGTCGCGGTTTACCTGGCGGCCTGCGGCGGCGGACCCAAACCCGTGCCGGAAGAACCACAGCCAGTAGTAACTCAACCCGAGCCGGAACCCGAACCGCAGCCGGAACCGGAACCGGAACCGGAGCCGGTGCCCGAGCCGGTCAAGGAAAGCGCTTTCATGAAGGTCTATTTTGACTTTGATAAGTACAACCTTGTCGATTCGGCCAAGACGGCACTGGAACACAACGCCCAGATACTGAAGGAAAACCCCAACGTCATCATCCTGATCGAGGGTAATTGTGACGAACGTGGCACGGTCGAGTACAACCTGTCGCTGGGTGAAAAGCGTGCTCAGTCCGCCATGGACTACCTGAAAGACCTGGGTATCGCCCCAAGCCGGATGTCCATCATCAGCTACGGGAAGGAACGCCCGGCGGTGATGGGTCACAATGAAGCGGCCTGGGCCAAGAATCGGCGTGATGAATTTAAAATAGTCTCTCAATAAGAGGGTACTATCATGTCTTGGAAAAGATCAGTTCAAGCCGTCGTGATTTTCACGGCGGCTTTTATCACTCTGGCGGGCTGCGCCACCAAACGCGACGTGATGATCGTCGATGAAAAAGTGCAGCGGGTTCAGACCGACCAGAAAAAAGTCATCGACGCCATTAACAGGATCGACTCCCTTCTGGCCGATGAAAAAGATGCCTCGACCGATCTGCGGGCCGAAGTCAGGTCGTCGGTTAGGGATATGCTGACCGAGTTTCGGGCCATGCAGACTAGCCTGACCGACCTTCAGTCCAAGGTCGACGCTCTGTCTCAGCGCGGCCAGGGGCGCGCAGGCTACATCCCGCCGGTTACGGTGGCCGGGGCCGACACGACCAAGCCTTCTGACTCGGTCGCCGTCATTCCCGCCGTCGACTGTCAGGAAATGTACGATGAGGCGTTCATACTGCTCCGTCAAAGCCAGTATGATGAAGCCATCGCGAGCTTTGGCGAATATTTCAAGTACTGTGCCAACAGCGATAAGGCTGACAACGCCCGTTTCTGGCTGGGTGAGGCATACTATTCCATGAAGAAGTACAACGAGGCTATCAGCGAATTCGACCTGCTGCTGAAAAACTACCCGAACTCGGAAAAGTGCCCGGGTGCGATGTATAAAATTGCGCGCTCACACGAAGAGCTCGGTCACACCAAAGATGCCAAGCAGTACTATCAGAAGCTGGTCGACCAATATCCCGGCACGCTGGAAGCCGACCAGGCCGCCGAAAAGCTCAAGGAGTTGAAATAAATGACCGTACGACGGCTCAAGGTAACCACCAGAACCCCGGATGCAGGTACACCTCGCGCCCGGGGTTTTTATCAGATGGAAGAAGATACGCTGTACTTCCCGATAGAAACCGGTCAAATCCGGAGCCGTTATTATTCTTTTTTAGATTCCGAGTTTGTATCTTTACAGCTCGACCGCGACGGCAAACTTATATTCGTGGAAATCACTCTCCCCCGCCGCCGCTGGCAGGTCGAGCCGAACCTGGTTCACCCGGAGCAATCGGTTGCGGGCGATATCCGCTTTCTCGATTTTCGGGAACGTTTCGATGAGCCGGAAATCCTGTGCGATGACGACCGCCAGACGGTATATATAAATTTCAGCTCACGACCGGCCAGGGTCACCTATCGGCTGGCCGACAACGTTCTTGTCCAGGTTGACGCGCACGATCATGTCACGGCCGTCTGGCTGACCGGCATCATCGATGACCGCGCCGGCAAAAAAATATCGGCCTGGCGCAAAGCCCTTCGCATGAACGTTGCCGTCTCTCTGCAACCGGCCGCCGTCTCTCAAATGTGATTCACATGTGATTTAACTCCCGCTCTTTCTTCCGTTAATTGTAGCGGAGGTCAAAAGTGGGTTTATTTTTGTATATTGACGTCGATGCCTTTTTCGCGTCGGTCGAGCAGGCCATCAACCGGGCTCTGGTCGGGCGCCCGGTCATGGTCGGCGGCTTGAAACACGAACGCGGGGTGGTTGCCTGCCCCAGCTATGAGGCGCGCGCCCGGGGTGTCCATACCGGAACGCCGCTATATGAGGCGGCGCGGCTGATCCCCGATGGTGTATTTCTCAAAGGTGACTTCAACCGCTACGAAGATTACTCCCAACGATTTTATAACATTCTCGAATCATACACGCCGGAGTTTGACAAAATCTCGCAGGACGAAGCCTGCCTTAATATTTCCGGGGCCGTGCGACCGTTCGGTGATGCCGAAAAGCTCGCCCGAACCCTGCAAACGGAGGTCAGAGATACACTGGGATTGTCTACGTCTATTGGTGTCGCCCCCAGCCGGATTGCGTCGAAAATGGCGTCGGAGCACAAGAAGCCGTACGGCCTGACAATCCTTGGCAGAGACAATATTGCCGGCTTTATGAATGACCTTCCCCTGTGCAAAATTCCAGGTATCGGGCGAGTCAAAGAAAACGTCCTGACCGAGATGGGTATCCGCACCGCCGGGCAACTGGCTCATGTGCCCGAAAACTACCTGAAGACTATTTTCGGCCTCAACGGGCTGAAGATAGCCGCTTATTGCCGGGGTGAGGACGGTCCTCTCCTGCGCGATTACAAGGTTGTGCGCTCGGTAAGCCGCGAAACCGGATTCGCCGACGATATCACCGACCGCACCGTACTGCTCTCGCACTTCTACTATCTGTTGGAACGCGCCGCCGCCAAGCTTAGAAAGGTTTCCAAGCGGGCCGGGACGGTGAAAATAAAATTCCGCTATGCCGACTTCCAGACCATCGAGGGGGCGCACCGCGTCTCCCCGTTCACCAACGACGAAAGCAAAATCTACCCGCTGGTCGAACATATGTTTGTCCGGCTGTTCACGCGGCGGATCGGCATCCGATTGGTTGGGGTCACCCTGACCGGCCTAAAAAACTACGCCGACAACGAAACCTTCCTCAACGACCGCGTCGAAAAAGATCTCCGCTTGCGCAAGGGGCTTGAT
>CAZMWI010000058.1:0-16379 GCA_964569945.1 uncultured Ignavibacteriaceae bacterium | reverse complement strand
ATCGGCAATGGCCGATGATGTCACCCTCGGCGGGTTCGTCCAGGGTCTTTACGGAGGCGGGCTGGACAAAAACAATCCGACACCATCGGACCTGACGGCCTCTGAGTCGCGCCTGCAGTTGAAGCTGGAATCGTACGGTGACGCGGCTGAATTTTTCGGGCGCCTCGATTTCACGTATGACGACTTCTACGAAGAAGCGCTCAAAATGGAACTGCGCGAAGGATACACCAAGTTTCGTCTCGGCAGCCACATGGATTTCAAAATCGGCCGCCAGATTATTACCTGGGGCACGGGTGACCTGATCTTCATCAACGACCTTTTCGCCAAGGACTACCGGTCGTTTTTCAGCGGACGTGACGATCAGTACCTCAAGGCTCCGCAAAACGCCTTGCGTATGTCCTATTACAATCCGATCGGGACGTTTAATTTCGTGTATACACCGAGATTTACGCCCAACCGGATTCCGACCGGTGAGCGTTTGAGCTATTTCAATCCGATGGTCGGGACCATCGTGGGCGGAGAGCCATACTTTGAGGGCATCATGCCCGCTGCTAGATTCAAAAACGGTGAGTTCGCCGGGCGATTCAGTCGCTATTTCGGGACGGCCGACGTGGCTCTCTACGGCTACCACGGCTTTTTCAAAAACCCGGTCGGGATGAATGACAGCGGTGCGTACTATCCGGCTTTGAACGTTTACGGGGCCTCGATTCGTATGCCAATTTTCGGCGGGATCACATGGCTGGAGGGTGGCTATTATGATTCGCGCGAGGACGTCAACGGCACCAATCCGGCCATACCAAACTCATCGATTAAAAGCATGATCGGTTTCGAAAGACAGTTGAATTCCAACCTGACCGTTAATGTACAATACCAAAACGATTACATGCTCGATCACAAAGCCTACGTGGAGAATCTCGCGCCGCAGATGCCGGAAATGGACGAGATGTACCATTTGATAACGTCGCGTATAACACAGCTTCTGATGATGGAAACGATCACGATCTCTGCTTTCGGTTTCTATTCACCCAACGAGGAGGATTTTTACGGCCGTTTCTCGATAAGTTATAAATACACTGATGCCCTGACTCTGGCGGTAGGAGCTAATATTTTCGACGGCAAACACGAATACACCAGCTTCGGGGCTTTTCAAAAGAACGATAATGCGTACCTGAAAGTTACGTATGGTTATTAGGAGTAAGTTATGACGCTGGAAAATTCAGTCCGACTCGTGGCTGGTATTTTGGTGCTGGCTTCGCTGGCGCTGGGCTACTTTGTGTCGCACTACTGGCTTTTGCTGACGGCGTTCGTCGGCTTTAACCTGGTGCAGTCGTCGTTTACGAAGTTCTGCCCCGCGGAAATATTCCTGCGCAAGCTGTTTTTCAGCCAGCCCGGACATAAGCACGCGTCGGCATAAAAAAATATTGTCGCGAGCGACAATAGTCCATCTAAGCGGTTAAAAAAAGCGAGCCTATGGGCTCGCTTTTTATCTGATATTCAAATCGTAAGGCTATTGCTGTACCCAACCGAGTTGTTCGGCGATAGCCAGACGGTCAAAAAAGCCCTTCAGGACTTTAATCTTGTCACCTTCGATTTCCATGACGTCGACCGCCTCGACTTTCATCGGCTTCGAAGTCGGCATCATACCCGGCAGCGGCCCGGTATTGGTTCCGGTGATCGTGTATTCGGTTATAATCTTCCCTTTACCGGCGTCGTGCTGGGCAGTGACGTCATACTTGATATCGGGAAAAGCCAGAAACATGATCTTGGCGTATTCGACTATGGCCGATTTTTTTTGTATGGCTCCGGCCGACGGATCGGTGAACACGGCATCAGTTATAAACAAGCCGGAAATCGCCTTGGCGTCGTGATCGTTCCAGGCTTTGTAATAGGCCCGGGCAATATCTATGGCAGTCATCTAAATCCCCTTATTTAATTTGCCCGGAGTATAGACAAAAATGTCGGTTTTTTCAAGGATGATTGATGCTGTATTTTTTCATCTTTTTATATAAATGCGACCGCTCCAGGCCCAGCTGACGCGCCGTCTCGGCAATATTCCCGGCATTACGAGCAATGGCCCGCTCGATAAAATCGCGCTCGAAATCATCGACGGCGTCTTTGAGCTTTAAATCCGAGGACATCACGTCGCCGAGATAAGGTTTTAAATCAACCTCTCCGGCGACGTCGGTCTCGCAGTAAATGTTCAAACGCTCCATAATATTTTTCAATTCCCGGACGTTGCCCGGAAACGGGTAGTGACCCAATAGCTCCAATGCCGATTTATCCAGCTCTTTGATTCTGCCGTCTGTCTCTTCGGCGAAACGTTTCAGGAAGTACTCCGACAATAGCTTGATATCACCCTTTCTTTCCCGCAGCGGCGGTATCTGGAACTGCACCACGTTCAGACGATAGAGCAGGTCCTGGCGGAATTTTCCGTCGGCGACCATTTTTTCCGGGTCGCGATTGGAAGCGGCGATAATATTGCACGACACCTTTTGAGACTTATCCGACCCGACCGGGGTGACTTCGCCGGTTTCTATTACGCGTAGCATTTTGGCCTGGGCTTCGGCCGGCATCTCGCTGATCTCATCGAGAAAGATAGAGCCGCCGTCGGCTTTTACAAAACGCCCCGTCCGGGCTTTCGATGCGCCGGTAAACGCACCGGGGACGTGCCCGAACAGCTCTGATTCCACCAACTCTGAAGGTAGAGCGGCGCAGTTGACCGGGACAAAGGCGCCGCCACTGAAGCGTCCAAGGCGGTGGATCATATTGGCGACCAGTTCTTTGCCGGTCCCGTTTTCGCCGAGAATCAAAAACCGCGATGCTTTCGGCGCCGATTTATGAATATCAGAAATGAGCTGCTTGATTGAAGGAGAGTCGCCGACAAACTCACCGTACGCCTTAAAAGTCAACCGGATATTTTCGTCGAGCAGGCGGCCTTTGGTCAGGGCGTTTTCGATCGTAATAAGCACACGATCCAGCGACAGCGGCTTTTCGATAAAATCATAAGCTCCGCCGCGTATGGCTCCGACCGCCATTTCAATATCGGCCTGTCCCGATATCATAACAATTAACTGACGGGGATCGGAGGAGATTATTTTTTTCATGAACTCGATGCCGTTGCCGTCGGGAAGGACGACGTCGAGAAAGACGATATCGAATTTGGCTTTGACAAATTCCGCAGCCCGACCCAGCGATTCGGCCGTGACAACGTCGTGGCCGCGTCTGTCGAGCGCCGTTTTTAAAGACGAGCGGATATTTTCTTCATCGTCGATTATTAATATTCTAGCCATATCTTATCGCGGCAGTGCAATAAACACTTCCGCGCCTCCTTCGGGTCGATTGCGCAGCTCGATCGTTCCGCCGTGATCGTGCACTATCCTCCGACAAATCACCAGCCCCAGCCCGGAGCCGTCTTTTTTGGTGGAAACGTACGGTTCAAAAGGATTGTCCAGTATTTTTGAGCCAAATCCCGGTCCGTTATCGCGAATTGCGAAGGTAATGTCTTGGTCGGTGCCGCCGCACACGATATCTGTTTCAATGTTTTCACCGGATTCCAGCGCGTTTTTTAAAAGATTGATCAGTAACTGCTCGATTTGCTCTACGTCGCATTTAATATTTTTGGGCAGGGCATTGATATCAATTCTCAGCGTTCCGTTTTCAATTTGGGATTTGTACAGTGTCGTTATTTTCTCCAGTATCGATGCCGTCGCGGTTTCATTTATTAACGGTGGCGCCATGCGCGCAAAAGCCGAGAATTGATCGAGCAGACGTTTCATGCGGTTGACTTCGTGCTTGATGGTGCGTACCGTCTGATCAAGCGTTTGGTCGAAGTTATCCGGTGTTTCGTTGTACGCCGCCTTGAGGTCGTCGATACCAATCGAGATCGGTGTCAGTGGGTTCTTTATTTCGTGGGCGACTTTGCGGCCCATCGCCTCCCATGCCGCGATTTTTTCGGCGGTAGTCAGACGATCCTGCGTGGTTTTTAGGTTTCTTTTCATGCTGTTGAAGGAATCGGCCAGCTCGGAGAATTCGCCTTCTTCGTACGCCATGACCGGCGTCGTCCAGTCGCCCTCGGCCACCTGACGGCTGGCCGCTATGAGATTGTCGATTTCCTTCTTGGTTTTGCCGGTGATGAACATACCGAGGAATATCGCCAGTATCACAGAAACCAACGCCGCGAGAGCGGTGACTTCGAACAATGATTGAAATATCGGGCTGTCGGTTTTCGTGCTGAAAGTCGCAGCAATATAGAATCCCGCCTGCCTTCCTCCCGATAGTACCGCTATGAGCGACGATCCCTGTTCGTACAACTGGTTTTCGTCGAGGCGGCTCAAATATGACGACTGCGACGATGAATCATCGGCCATGACCAGATCTATATCGGCGTTGGTGATTTCGGAGAGAAAGTCGAGATAGCTGCGGTCTATATAAGTTCCGGAGTACAGATACAGATGATCGTCGATCTTGCTCAAGTACGAATAAGCGGCGTGGGGGCCGCTGATATCGTATTCGGTGCGGGCCAGGTATCCGGCCGAGTTAAGCGTGATAGTATCCAGTGAGAGTTTTTCTCCGACCAGACCGGGACGGTGCGCTGATACGACGACTTTAAGGTCTTTGGATAGGATCTCCATGAAATCAATTCCGGGGGGAAGAGAACCAAGTGTGATCTGCCCCTTCGCACGGGATTCGATCCTGAGAGCGGCGTCTTTGACCGCATCCATTTTGATAAGGTCGGCGTTGAGGTCGTGCATTCTTTCGTGATAGGCCCGGTCGAACTGACCGTACGAATTAAGACTCTCGTCGGCGGTTCTTCGGGCGGATTGCTCCTGCCGCTGACTGGTGATCAGGTGCAGGGCGGACAGAATTAATATCGGCGGGAGAATCGCCGCCAGCACGAGAAACACTCTTATGCGGGTGGTCGTGGTCATAATAAAATCAATCTCCGCCCGGTATATGGAGCTTTACAAGCTCCCTTAGATTAGAATATCCGCCTTTATCAAAGTCAGCATTTCCGATGTCCTGCCGGGAGATAAAGTAAACTCGCGGCCGATACAGTGAAAATACGCCTATATCCTGCCAGAGAAGCTCAGCGCTTTTCTTCGCGTATTCCAGCTTTCGATCAAGGCTGTCGGCCGCTTTTATTTCGCGAATATAGTTGTTCAACAACTGCAGATTTTTATTGGTACTTCGCCCTGCGATGGTGTCGTGGGCAAGAAAGGTTTTAATGTATTCCAGACTCAGCCAAAGGCTGTCGGCCGCCACCGGCACCGGCGCGATATAGATGTCCGCTCCGGTTCGTCCGATCTGCAGGCGCGTTTCGACTTTCTCCCGCCAGAGAATGTCGGCGAAGTACATCGCAGTCGGCTGGAATTCGCGCTCCGATGAAGCGATCCGTACCGGGCCATTGATTGGCTTGAGGACGTTCAACAGCTGCTGACCTTTGAGCATATCGTAGGGCAGTGGGCGCGGACACGAATCGGGCCTGGGTTCCGGGCAGTTTTGCGCAACCGCTTTATCGCCACCGAAAAGGTTGCCCAGATTACTGTCGTCGACACGGTAGTACAGCGACGACGTCATCAAACCTCGTTGATTATACAAGGTCGACATATTGGGTAACAATGCCACGAAATACGGCGCCTGAGCCGATGTTATCATCAGCCCGGTATCGCACGACTGGGGATAGTTATATGAAAAGTACCCGTCGATCGCCCCTGATTCGAAAGCGAGCTTCATCTCGGTAGGGGTGAGATAGCGCTTGATCTTGATGGCATTGCCAGCCTCCGTGAAAAATACGTCGCTTCGATCGGACGAACCAAAGAGACCGAACAGGTCGGGGAACATCGAACTGTACGGTACCTGGTTGAAAAAGACGATTCCGATTGTAATTGCGGCGGTACTGTCTATATCCGCAGTTGCAATTACAGCCGATAATTTATCCAGTATTGCACTATCCAATACTATTTCGACCGGATCACTATAGCTGACACCCTGTGCGGAAACTTCGATCCTGCCCGATAGAAGAGAATCATCTCCGTTGAAAATTGAAAAAGTGCAATGAGGGTACACGAGAGCCTCGCGCCCGGCGGGAAAATAAAACCGCCCTTTCTTGAACTGCAGGACGTTTGTTTTAAGTTCTGTAGCATTGACCGGTAAGGCGGCAGAGAACAACATTAGAGCCAGCACGATCAGGGCAACCACAGAATATTTATTCTTCCACCGATTCATTTAAACATTCCGCCTGATAATTTCATTACAAATAATCTAAATCCCTGTGTCAAGAATGACACATAAAAAATCTCCTCTGTTCAACAGGTTATACATTTATATCGGCCATCTGCGTCAATATTGACACGATTTTGTCATTTCTTTGATCGGGGAAAACCTCGTAAGTTTCTGAAATATAAGCACATAGTGCTTCGGCACGATCTTTGAATGCATATTCAATTAAAACCGGCCAAAAACCAAAAAACAAAGGAGGAGTTATGAAAAACTTAAGAAATCTCAAAATCGCCGGGGCAATGACCGCGTTAGCGTTGCTACTCTTTGTCGGATGCAGCGGCAACAAAACCGAAACCAAAAATGATTCGCTGGCCGATGCTGTCGATACCATCGCCAGCGACGTGGCGCACGAATTCATCGATGCCACCTTCGCCGCCGCCGACAGCGATGCTCAAAAAATCGGCCCGGCTGAAAACGTCACCGATTTCAACGGCATCAACGATATGCTCATGGTCGATTCCGTGCTGTACGCCGTTTATGACGGCGGCGTCATCATTTATGATTTCGCCGTCGGAACTCCGGTCTTTATCGAAACCGGCGAAACTTTCAACGCCGTCGCCAGGTTCGACGACCAGATTTATGTCGGAGGAGATAAGCTTTACACCGTATCGGATAATTCGCTGATTCCGGTCGACGCGAAGTTTGAGGGTACTATCAATGACTTGTACCCCTACGGTTTCGCGCTGGCGATCGGGACGGACAAGGGATTGTATTCCAGGAGTACCATCGGCGATATGACCGTCAGTACCGATTTCGCCGTCAAGCGCATGGCCGCCGATGACAACGGGCTCTGGGTAGCGACCGACGGACAGGGATTGTACCGCTGGAACGGCGAAGAATTCGTAAAGCGCTATTTGTACCGCGACACGACCATTTTCGACAACGTCCGGGCGCTCGATTTCAACCACGGCCATCTTTATGTCGGCACCGACGACGGTTTTTTTATCTACAATGGTGGAAGCTGGCAGCAGTTGACGGCCGAGGATGGATTGCCGTCGGATTGGGTTACCGATATCGACGCCTCCGACTGGGTGGTCCTGATTGCGACCCGCAGTGGGGTAATATCATACTTCAACAACGAATTCCTTCCCGTCAAGAATCTGGGAGAAATACCGGCCAACTCTATTGAAAGATTCGGTCGTCAGGTCCTGGCCGGCACCGACGACCACGGTGTCCTTATGAAAACCGGTTCGCAGGTCAAGAACCTGATCGAACCCCAAAAAGGAGAGGAGGAGCCTATAGCACAGAACCCGGAAACCATTTCCATTGGTGGTGAATAAAATAAGAAACGAACAGACGGGCTGTAAAAACCCCCCGAGCAATCGGGGGGTTTTGTATGTACGGTGCAATTCAGTTTATTCTTTTTCGGCCCTCTGATCGTCGAGCTGACGAGCCATCGAGACCATATTCATGAACTCCAGCACCTCAGGCGACTGATTGGCATTGTAGACGTCCAGCGCCAAATCGAGCACGTCGCTCAGGCTGGAGCCTCTGGCCCAGTATGATTTGCGCAGAATCTCACCAAATTCAGCCGAGGCCGCCGCAAGCTTGAACGAAGGGCTGCACTGGTCGATATTGTCGCGAAAATCGCTGCGGTCGACCGCAAATTCGATTTCATCGGCCCGGTTCATTTCATTGGGCGCTTTATAGCGAATATAGACTTTCGCGAAATGCTCGATAGGTACACTGTGCTGCAATTTGATCTCATACAGAGCGGTAACGTCGTGCCCAGACCCGATTTCACCGCCGTCTTCTTTGTCGTCGCGGAATTTGTTATCGGCGACGTCGCGGTTTTCATAGCCGATCAAACGGTACGACCGGACGACATTGGGATTGAAATCGACCTGAATCTTGACGTCGCGCGCTATAACTTCGAGCATACCGGTCAAATTGTCGACAAACACCCGCTTGGCTTCGCGAATGTCATCGACATAAGCATAGTGCCCATTACCTTTGTCCCCCAGTTTTTCCATCAGGATGTCATTGTAATTACCCATACCGAACCCGATCGCGGACAGCGTAATGCCTTTGTCAGCGTAGCGCTTGATGTCCTTAAGAAGGTCTTCGGCGCGCGTGATCCCGACGTTGGCGACGCCGTCGGAACAGAGAATAATCCGGTTGGTCTTGTTCGGTTCGAACATACGGTCGGCCATATCGTAACCCAGCCGAAGCCCTTCCTGGGCGTTGGTGGAACCGCCCGGTCCGAGACTTTCAATCGCCCGCAGGATTTCATCTCGACGGCCGATAGACGTCGGCCTCAGCAGAACCCGCCCGTTGGAACCGTAAACGACAATGCCAACCCTGTCGCGATAGTTCAATTGATTGACAAGATATATCAGACCCTTCTTGACCAGTTCCAGACGGTCCTCGCGGTCCATCGAACCGGAAATGTCTATGACAAAGACCAGATTGGCCGGTTTACGGTTTTCCGCGCTAATCTGACGGCCCTTGATGCCGATTCGCAGCAGGCGGCTGTTTTGCCCGAATTGGGACGGCCCGCCTTCGACAAAGACCGCAAACGGTGCTTCCGCGGGAGCGGTGTATTCATAATCGAAATGATTGATGAACTCCTCGGTGCGTATGGCATCCTTGGGCGGAAGTTCGCCGCGCTCGAGGTACGACCGCGCCATAACGAACGAGGCGTCATCGACGTCAATCGCGAAAGTCGACAGGTGATCGTCCTCGGTATCGACAAACGGATTGACTCCATAACTTTCGAAGAACATGGCGTCGAACGGCTCGCCGTTGACGATGCTCGTCCCACCGTGCGCCGGAGGTGGATTGCAGAACGAATAATATGCCGGAGAGTTGGGTTGAACGGCGGGTCGTTTCTTGACTTCTATCGCCTGCGGAACGATCCTGCTTTGCGGCTCGGTACTTGGGACGATATAAGCCGGTTCTCCAATCCTACCGCCTCTGACAATTAATGCGTCGCTTTGGGCTTCGTTCCCTCGGATGGTTTGTTCCAAAAGCTCCTTCACGGTCTGTACCGGCAGGCTCTTAATCTTATCCTTCGACATGGTTACTTCGTCCGATACCTTATGGATCTCAACCTGGTTACGGTCCGCCGTGACTTTGATCACTTTACCGATGTCGGTCGTAGCCGGTGTCAGTTCGATTCTAATATCCGTGGTGATATCAACATTGATGATAACCTGTGACATTTCGACCGGCGTAAAACCGACGGCAGTTGCTTTTACGGTATATTCACCCGGTGCTACCAGCACGACCATGAACTTGCCCAGACTGTCGGTGACACTTCCTTGCATAGTGCCCAATATCTGAACTGAGGCGCCCGGTATGGGATCGCCGGTTTCTTTGTTGATGACGGTGCCTTTGACCTTGCCGGTTGTCCCGGCAAAAAGCAGTAGAGGGATGGTGATAAGGGCAATCGAGGCGAGGATGATTGCGGTTTTGGCCATGGATCGCATAATCCACCTCCTTAACTGGTGATTTGGTTTGATTTGTTCTCTGAGGGGATTACACTATTAAGACGGATTTCTTCCCGGACGCATTCAAAAAATAAAAAAGCCTCCTGTAATCGGGAGGCTTTTCAGGGTTCCACCAGGTGGTTACACGCTGGGTGGAGAAGGAGTATTGTATCGCTGTTCTTTGCGATGTTCTTTCATTTTCTGATTGGCAACGAAATAGTAGATCAACAGGCCGCCCCCGGCGAATATCAGCATCAGGCTGAAAGTGATCTCGCCACGATTAAAATCGTACGGGAGCATCTGGCCGATTACGACCGCCAAACCGATACCAATCAACACCAAACCCCACTTAAGTGACGTGGGGGCATAGTATTCGGTTTTATTGAAAAATAACGAGGTTATGTTTTTATCGATTTCGCCCCTTTCCAGTAGTTTACGTTTAAGGCGATAATCCAGGATAAACTTGACGATTATGATGCAGGCCACAAAAAAGCCCACGGGACCCATAAAATCGGGTTGAAACATAATTTTCTCCTTTCTTGTTCGCTTTTGACAAGTTAGACTTGACCCGTCGGAAAATGTTGCAGGAAATTATGAAAATTTTGCTGCAACAAAATCGCGGAAATGGGGTCAAATCTATATATGAACGATGGTCCGCCTGAATCCGGCGCGCTGATCGACGAAATCCTGAGCGGGAATAAGGCCGCCTTCAGGAAACTGATCGAACAAAACCAGCGTCTGGTCAGCCACATTATTTTCCGGATGGTTGGCGACCGTCAGGACCGCGAAGATTTGTGCCAGGAGGTGTTTGTCAGGGTGTATCGGAATCTTCCGAATTTCCGGCGCGAGGCCAAGTTGTCGACGTGGATTGCCCGGATTGCCTATAACATCGGGTTGAGCTTTGTCGAGAAGAAGAATATCCCGCTGGTCGATGAAACGGCCCTCGAATACGAAGATACCGATTCGGATATACCCCTCGTGGCCACTCCGGATGTGATTACCGAGCAGAAAGTGATATCCGGGCTGGTCCGGAATGAAATCAATAGACTGCCCGTATATTATAAAACGGCATTGACTTTGTATCATCTTGACGGTATGTCTTATAACGAGATTACCGATATTATGAAAGTCCCCGAGGGGACTATTAAAAGCTATATTTTTCGGGGACGGAAGCTGTTAAAAGAAAGACTTTTGGCCCGCTACAGCCGGGAGGATTTATGGAATTAGGACATCTTGACGATCAAGCGATCCAGGACTACCTTGATGGTGTAGTTTCGCTGGAAATCGAAAAGCACCTCGAATCGTGCGAGCAATGTCGGTCACGAGTCGAGGAGTACCGTCTTGTCTTTCAGGGCTTGGGCGATGATTCCGAATTCCGGCTGCCTTACAATTTCACCGATAAGGTGATGGCCGATGTATTTCCCGAAGCCGCCAAGGCCAGGTCGTGGCGGTTCTGGGAGCCGGTTTTTTATATAATCGGTGCGGCGGCGATGGTATGGGGGGTTTTGTACTATTTCGATGCCATCCCCAAAAGCCTGCCGGAATTTTCATACGGCTTAGGTTATGCAAAAGCTATATTGAGTTTCAATTTAATAGATTATATCGGCAGCCTCTTTAAGAGCGCCGATTTGAATCCTTTGATCGTCGCGATGGCGGTTCTTGTCGTGGCGTTTTATGGGGCCGTCGATTATCTTTACCGCCACCGCAAAACAAAACCGACCCCACTTTGCATGTAGGGTCGGTCCCAATCAACGCCATATAAATCTATTCAGCCAAGCGCCACGTCCAGAGTCATCATGACCGCAAACCCGAGGACAGCTCCGAGGGTGGCGGCATGATTGTGACCGCCTCGGTGTGATTCCGGCACCAGTTCTTCGACCACCACAAAAATCATCGCCCCGGCGGCGAAAGACAAAGCGTACGGTAGAATCGGACGGGCGATTATAACCGTCGCCGCCCCGATCACGCCCGCAATCGGTTCCACAATACCGGACAGTTGTCCATACCAGAAACTCCTGAACCGCGAGACTTTTTCTCTCCGCAGCGGCATCGACACGGCCAACCCCTCGGGGAAGTTCTGTATGCCGATCCCCAGCGCCAGCGCGATGGCACCGGCCAGTGTGGCCGATTCCAGTCCCGCCGCGGCGGCACCGAATGCCACCCCGACCGCCAACCCTTCGGGAAAATTGTGCAGGGTTATCGCCAGAACCAATAGCGTTGTCCGGCGCCAGGTAGTCTTGATGCCCTCGGGCTCTTCTGCGTTTTTAAGGCTGGGATGAAGGTGCGGGAGAATCAAATCAGTCAGCCGTAGGAACAGCGCACCGCCCAGGAATCCAACCGCTGCCGGAATCCAGGCGGGGATTGATTTGCCCTCGGACATTTCAATCGCCGGAGCCAGAAGCGACCAGAAGCTGGCGGCAATCATCACTCCGGCTGCGAAACCGAGCATGCCGTCGAGCGTCTTGCGCTTCATCTCCCGGGTGAGAAATACTCCGGCCGCTCCCAGAGCTGTCATCAACCACGTGAATATAGTCCCGGCAAAAGCCTGCCCGATCGGATTTAATCCCTCGAACCATTCGATCATATTGTCGCTCCCGGACTTATGCTCATAACTGCCTTGGCACTAATAACTGGTTGCATCCAGCTGAACCTTCCCCCTGAATATCCGGTAGATGACCGTCGTATAAGCGATCACCAATGGCATGCCAATCAGCGCTATAGTCAGCATTATTTTCAAAGTCTTCTGCGATGAGGCAGCGTTATATATATCCAGGCTGTTTCCGGGATTAGGGATGGAATAAATCATGTAAGGGTACATCCCGATCCCGAAAATCGCCAGCAGAAATATCATGGAAAAGCACGATGACACGAACGCCCGCCAGTCGCGGCCAAGATGCACTTCGCGAGGTATATTGGCTATGGCCAGCGCATTCAATACAGGCACCACAAACAATATTGGGGCTTCTTTAAAGGCCTTGGTCATATGAGGTATAAATAATATTGTCACGACTGAAGTAGCCACGTAGAGCGCCATGAATATAATAATCAGCTTGTTGATCCGGGAGCGGATCAGGTCGTGCAATTCGCCTTCGGTTTTGAGAAGAGTGTATATTGCACCGTGCATGGCGAACAAGGCCACCGTGGTGACACCTACCAGGACCGGGTAGGGGTGAAGCAGTCCGAAAAACGACCCGGCATATTCTCCGGCAGCATCGAGCGGAACACCCTTGGCGATATTACCCAGCGCCACTCCGATTAATAGAGCCGAAAGAATGCTGCTGATACTGAAGCTGACATCCCACGTCTGTCGCCAGGCCCACTCGGGCTTTTTGCTCCGAAACTCGATCGCCACGGCGCGGAATATCAGGGCGAACAGAAGCAGCATAAGCGCAATATAAAATCCCGAGAACGCCGTCGCATAAACAATCGGAAAGGCCGCGAAAAGCGCGCCGCCGCCAGTCACTAACCAGACTTCATTGCCGTCCCAAACCGGGCCAATGGCGTTAATCATCGTACGACGGTGCGTATCGCCCTTGGTGAACAGGTGCAGTGCCCCCACACCCAGGTCGAAGCCGTCGAGGACGGCGTAGCCGGAAAACAGCACTCCGACCAGAATAAACCATATACTGTTCAGATCAAGCCATCCCATGAGTCGCCACCTCCACGTTTAGGTCATCATCCGATGGACCAGCCTGAATTTTCATGTTCAACAGAAAGACAAACAGAGCCAGAAGCAAAATATATATCGCCGAAAACATTATAAGCGATGAGATCACCTCGCCGCTCGAAACGACCGGTGAAAAGGCATCTTTGGTACGCAGCAGGCCGTAGACTATCCATGGCTGTCGGCCCACCTCGGCCGACATCCAACCAAGCTGGTTGGCCAGTTGCGGTCCAAGGACTGAAAATACAAAAACCCACAACAGCCAGCGTATCTTGAACAGAGATTTGCGCCACCAAAGAATCAGCCCTACCCAACTTAACAAAATTAAGGCCATGCCTATCATGACCATAATATGGTACGATTGAAAGACCACGTTGATCGGGGGACGGTCTTCGGGTTTGAAACTATCCAATCCGGTTACTTTCGACGTGGTCGAACCGCCGACCAGATAGCTAAGCATGCCGGGGATTTTTAAACCGTAGGTTTGCTGGTTATCTTCGTCTACCCATCCGAACATATACAGAGCCGCCGGTTCCGACGTCAGCCAGTGGCCTTCATAAGACGCCAGCTTGGCCGGTTGCGTCTCGGCCAGCGTTCTGGCGCTTTCGTGCCCGGTGAAAAACTGAAGAATCGACGCGAACGCCGCGAAGACAATTCCGATTTTGAACGAGCGTTTGGCGAAATCGAGATGTTTGTTTTTCAGGATGTACCATGCGCTGACGCTCAGTACAAAAGTCGCCGCACTCAACCACGCCGATACATAGACGTGCGAAATTCGGTCTAAAAACGACGGGCTGAAAACTACTCTCCAGAAATCGACAATTTCCGCACGGGGGACTCCCAGGTGTTCGACAATATGGAAACCGTCGGGCGTTTGCTGCCACGAGTTGGCCACGACGATCCAGATTGCCGAAAAGTGCGCGCCGAGACAGACCATGATGGTCGCGACAAAATGCCAGCCGCGACTGACTTTGGTCCACCCGAAAAGCAACACGGCCAGAAAGCCCGATTCGAGGAAGAAGGCGAAGACACCCTCGGCGGCCAGGGCGCTGCCGAAAACGTCGCCGACATACCTCGAATAAACCGACCAGTTGGTGCCGAACTGAAATTCCATGACAATTCCGGTGGCGACACCGATGGCGAATATCAATCCGAAAATTTTCACCCAGAATCGGGTCATCTGATGGTACAGAGTATTCTTTGTTTTAAGATATAAACCTTCCATCAGGACCAAAATCAGTCCCAGGCCGATACTTAAAGGCGGAAATATGTAATGAAACCCTATCGTCAGGGCGAATTGAAACCGTGAAAGAGATAGTGTATCCATCCAGCCTTACCCCGGTTAAACGTTGATGAATTCTATCCATGAAAATAGCCGGATGGGATAATCCGGCCAACAAGTTTTTTAAATATTTTTCGATTGATGAAAAGTCGGTGTTAAAAAGCGGGAAGTTACATCAGCAGAAACATCAATCCTATAATCAAAACCAGGCCGAGGACCGAGACAATCGTTCCGTACTTGACCATCTCACGGGTTTCTATCTCCTGTGTGGCGAAGGCAATGGCATTGGGGGGAGTACTTATCGGAAGGCTCATCGCCATCGAACACGCAAACGCGACGCCCATCGCCCCGACCCCGGGATCGATCGCCGCCAGGGCCGTTACGATCGGAATTATCAGGTTCGAGGCCGACGTGTTACTCATGAAATTGGATATCAAGATGGAAAATATTATGATGATAATAAGCAGCGCCAGCGAACCCATGTGCAAAAATCTAAGCTGGTTGACCAGAACTTCGGACAGGCCCGAAACTTTCATCGCGACGCCTAAAGTCAACCCGCCCGCGACCAGTATCAGGACGTCCCAGTCGAGCTTTTTCATATCATAACGGTCGATGATTCCGAAGACGGTGAATATCATAACCGGCAGCAGGGCCGCCACCGCCGCCGGGATGCCGTGCAGCGGCTCGGTAAGCCACAGCAGGACCGTGACAGTAAACGTGATCACGACGACCAGCAAATCCCAGGACACTTCGAGCTGTTCCGGAAAGAGCATCTCGAAATGATCCGTGCGGATTTTAAAGAATTTTATCAACACCAGCCACAGGCCGACAAGTAACAAACCAGCCAATGGCGCACCGATCAACATCCACTTGAAAAACGAGATGGGATGTCCCAGCCCGGCCATAACCGACGCGGCGACAGCATTGGGTGGTGTGCCGATAATTGTTCCTAAACCGCCTATATTAGCTGCAAAAGGAATCGCCAAAACCATCGCCTTCTTGAACGGATCGCGGCCCTCGAAATGCTTGAATAGCGGGGTCATGATCGCGATCATCATAGCCGTCGTGGCCGTATTCGACATAAACATGGAAAAGATGCCGGTGGTTAGAATGATGCCCAGCAAGACCATGCGGGGATGCGTCCCGAACGGCTTGATAAAAGCCCGGGCCATGCGGACGTCAAGGCCGTGTTTGGTCGCGGCAATGGCCAGAATGAAACCGCCGAAAAACAGAACCAAAACCGGAGAGGCAATCGGGTTAAGGAAGATTTCGTAACCCGATTTACTAAAGCCGAGCGGTCCGCCCGGCTGCCCGAGCAGAAAAACGCTCAGGACAATGACCATGATTGCCGTCGCAAATGGGGGGATTGTCTCGGTGACCCAGAGAGCGGCCGCCCCTATAAAAATCATCAGGCAGATCCGGCTGCCAGTTTCCAGACCCGGAAGCGGGATATAATAGGCTCCGAATGACAGACCCAGAATTATAACCAGCCTGAAAACCAGCTTTAGATTTAATGTTATGGAAATATTGCCCTTCGAGTCGATATTTATCGGTGCCGACATTTTTATTATATCAACATTAGGTCCGTTAATTTCGGGTTACCGTATTAAATTAAGTATTCATTGTCAAGGGGCAAATACAATATAGGCGCAAACAATCCGGACATTTCCCGAACCTTTGATGGCGACCGATGTTCTTGAACCAAAGGAGTGATTTGAATGAC
>CAZMWI010000057.1:5805-16493 GCA_964569945.1 uncultured Ignavibacteriaceae bacterium | reverse complement strand
GGGCATTTTTGGCGAGAAAACCGAAATAAACACCCTTTAAGACGGTATTGGAAAGCATCGAAACCAGAATGGCCGAGACCATCAAAGCTTCCACCGGAATTGTCTGGTTGACCACCGACAGGATGAAAGGGTCGATGTCCGAAATACCTATAATAGCAGCCAGCGTAATGACACCGGCATTGCCATAAAATTTCTGCACCATAATAGTGGCTACCGAGAGGACCACGAATAAAAATGCGAAAACCATCGCCGGTCGAATTTCAAACGGATTTTTCAACGTCCCTACGTGAGTTTTGCCGTTTTCAGGTTTGGAATGAGTTCGGAAAATTGACAGAGCTAACCCAATTACGAACAGGATAATAAGCTTCCACCAGATATCGTGCAAAAAGGCAGGATTAATAAACCAGATCAATACCAGTATACGGATATACATAATGCTGCTGGCCAGCATCGACGCCTGAAGAGCGTTGACGCTTTGTTCCGGTTTGTTCTGGGCGATTCGACCGGCGGCGATTGCCACGGCCGTGCTGGAGACAATACCGCCCAGTAGTCCGGACAGCCAGAAACCGACTTTATCTCCGAATTTTTTTGTCAGGAAATATCCGGCAAAACCGATCGACGACACCAGCACCACAATTTGCCAGATTTTGCGGGGATTAAGATTGAACTGGGTGTATGTCTGATTCGGTAACACCGGCAGGATGATCAGCGTTACCAGCAGGAATTTGACCACCGCCAGAAACTCGATTTTGTTCAGACGGTCGACATACTGTTCGAAACGCGCTTTCTCCGAGAGAAGGAATGTCCCGACAACGCCCAGCGCCAGGGCCAGCCAGATATCTGACAGAAGACACAGCGCGCCCGTGATGAAAGTCAGGACCGCGGCCACTTCACTGGTCCATCCGACATGTCCGCCCTTGAGTTTGGCCAGATAACCGACCACGGCCAGGGCGGTGACGGATATCATACCGATAGGGAGCATCAACTGAATACCGGAGTTATAAAGCCAGGCACACCCGAAACCATAGACGCCGATCAGGGAATACGTCCGCACCCCGGCATAAGCCCGGCCTTTGTGGGCCAGTGCCGAGCTTTCACGCTCCAGTCCGATTAAAAAAGACAGCCCGAGGGCTATCACAAATCGAGCGTGAGCCGATAAATAAATTTCCTGCATAATATTCCCGCTGCGGTGTTCGGTTTATCTTCCGTTTAATAGAACCATAAATTACACATAATAGACTGTCAATATATTATATATCGCCTGCATTTACGCTTTTTTGAATCCGGATAGCTTTAAAATTAAGGGGATCATATATTAATAGGCCAGAACACGGCAGCAATCCAGCACAAGGCCGTATTGGGACTGGATTTTCCCGATATGGCCGCAGATCGTTATATCCTGCTGAGAGCCAAGAACTACCTGTTCGAGGGTGGTAAAATCCTGCAGGTTGCATTTGATCACGCCTTTTTCGCCGCACGAATATCCGGCGAGCCAGACTTCGGCAGGATGTTCTCCGCCGATAACCCGGCAAACGGTGCCAGTGACTTCGAGAAGTTCAACATCAAAGGTTTTATATGCGTTACTGCGATTGGCTTCAAACGCGCGGTATAACTCGGGAGCCGTAAGAACCATGTCCGGCTTTTCTTCCTGCGGCAGATGCACTTTCAGGCCCCAGCATGTGGCCGTTAAAAACAAGAATGATAAAGGCGATTTTGACAAAAAACCGATTCACCAAGCCCCCATGAAGTCCTTAAACCAATTCATTCCTATTTGCAATTCTCGACACGCCGGTAAATCCGTTTAACCTGCAAACGGCCAAATATAAAAACTATCGAATTGTTTGATTAAGAACTCAAGTCTATGTATCTTGGCCTTATGCGACAATAGCTTTCGGTCAATCAAATGTTTATCAATATGGAAAGGCGGCTCCGTGGAAATTAAACCATATAAATATCTTAGTAAGATTTATGAAGCCGGCTGGGAGCATTTTGCCGAGCGGTACGCCGATTTTGTCCTGTCTCATCTGGACGTCAGACAAACCAAAAATACGCACGTACTCGACCTGGCCTGCGGAACCGGAATGCTGGCGATGAAACTCTCACCGCGCGTTGCCTCCGTCCTTGGCATTGACCGTTCCCGTGAAATGATAGAAATCGCCTGCGGCAAAGCGAAAAAAAGTAAGAACGTAACGTTTAAAACCGGTGATATGCGCCGTTTAAAATGCAAATTGAAATTCGACCTATGTACCTGTTCATTCGATTCGATTAATTATATTTTGACATATTCGGACCTGCTTTCGGTTTTCCGGCGAATTTATGACTGCCTTAACGATGGTGGTCTGTTTATATTTGACAGCAATACGGAAGTACACTTTGCCAAATTCGATGGCATCACTTTTACCCTTGAAACAAAGCTCGGACCGGTCACCCAAAGCGTGCGTTTTGCACCGTCCAGGAAGCGAAATGTCGTGACCTTTGATTTCCCCGGCGGGCGCCTGGAGAGACATATTCAGAGACCGTACAATTTGCGTGAACTGGCTCCGAAATTGAAAAAAGCCGGATTCAAGATTTTATCCAAATGCCGAAACATGAAGGGCGACAGGTACACTGCGCGAGCGCAGCGAATATTTATCGTAGCTCATAAAGTATAGTACAAGTATTATTCCCAATAGAAAAACACCCGCGTCTGCGGGCGTTTTTGATAGGGCCATATGTCGGTTAATTACATTTTACCGACGACCGCCGTGTACCGACGGTTGTCATTAAACTGGGATTTGATATATGTATTCAGGTCTTCCAGCCTGATGTCATCGGTCATGTTGATCATGTCGAGCACGAAACGGTAACCGTAACCGACATATTCATAGTATGCCATATTGTTGGCGCGGTTATTCTTTTTATCTATGGAGTAAATCAGGTTGTTGTTCATGTTGGTGACGGCGTCGGTAAGTTCATCCGCCAGGACACCATCGCTGACCAGCGCGGCCCACTCGCGGTTTAAAGAACTCAGAGCCGTTTTGACTTTTGACGTATCGGTGCCGAGGGCGGCCAGAAACGCCGCGTCGTACTTATCGACGGCGTACTGGGTATAAACCGCGTAAGCCAGCTTTTCGGTCTGTCTCAGGTACCACAGGCGGGAACCGACATTGTTCCCCATGATTTCATTCAGCAGCCGCAAATATGCCACCTCGATCGGCCGCGGTTTATCCAGCATGACACCGGTGTATATGAACGATTGGTTACGGTCATACTTGATGAAACCGTTTTTCTCGGCCTGAAGCTGAAGGTTCGGTTTCGGCACGTCCCGGGCGGTCGAACCGATCATACCGAGCGTCTTTTCGATAACCGGCAACAGCTCATCGGGAGTTTTATCCGAAGCCAGCGAGAAAATCAGGTTGGGGCCGCCGATGAACTGCTCGTACTGGGTCCTTATATCAGAGGCGTTGATTTTGGCAATGGATTCGGCGGTGCCGAGAAGCGGCAGTCCGTAGCCTTTGTCCCCGTAAACCGTCTTCCAGAAAAGCTTGTACGATGCCTGCGACTGGCTGTCGTCGAGCGATTTAATGTTCCCGTCGACCTCGCTTTTAAGTTTGTCCAATTCTTCTTCGGGAAAGGTCGGTGACATAAGCGACGTTGCCAGGATGCCAAGCACGTCATCGAAGTACTGGGACAGGACCGTCCCGGATATGGTGCTGTAATCACGAAAACAATCGATCGAAATATTGGCCCCGAGAAAATCGAGACTATCCGTGATTTGCGCCGCATTCATCTGGTCGTTGCCTTTAAGCAGCATGCGGGTCATCAGGTTGGTGATGCCGTTGTTCTCGGCCGTTTCGGCCAGGACGCCTCCGGCGATCAGAAGGCGGAACGACGTCAGCGGCGTCGATTTGTCGTGGTTAACCAGTATGATTGAGCCGTTACCCAGCACTGTTTTGCCGTAACCGTCAGCATCCAGAGTTATCTTTTGTACGGTTTTCCGGGCGCAGCCAGAAAACATAAAGGCGGCTAGAAGCAGCGAAATTATTAGGGCAGATATTTTTTTCATTGGGGCACCACCGTGGTTTTGACATATGAATCGGTATTCAGGTATTTCCTTGCGGCTTCGTTGAGCTGTGCCAGCGTGACTTTTTCTATGTTGGCCGCGTATTTGTCGACAAACGTATAATCGCCATAGGCGGCATCCTGCGCGTAACTGTCGGCCCGGTCGAGGCCTCGCTGCAGAGAACTGTAGTAACCCGTCTCGATCTGGTTTTTGGCTTTGCGCAATTCCTCTTCGGTAAAGCCGTTTTGCCTGGCGTCGTTGAGAACCTCGACAATGGCTTTCTCAACCTCGGGGATTTTGTCCGGGTCCATCGTGGCACTGGCGTAAAGGGTGCCTTCGTACTTACGAGTATTAAACGAAAACCCGGTACTGTAAACGATTCCCATTTTGTCGCGAAGCTTCTTCCACAGACGGCTCGATTCACCATTGCCGAGGACGGTGGCCATGATATCCAGCGGAAACTGGTCGGGGCTGTCGAACTGAGGACCCACTTCGGCCATGATTAAGTAAGCTTGGTTGACGTCCTTGGTAATCTGTATCGGTTGCACTTTTTTGTAAACCGGGGGTTTGGCGTACATATCCTGCGGAGTAGAACCTTCGGGAATTCCGGCGAAATACTCTTTTACCAACTCCAGCGTTTTTTGCGGATCAATATCGCCGATGATCACCATCGTCATATTGTTGGGTGCATAATAACGTTTGTAGTAGGCATAAACCGAATCGCGGGGGATGTTTAATACGTTCTTTTGAGTTCCGAGGACGTTTTTGGCATAAGGGTGCTTACCGTAAAGGGTGCTGAGGGTAGCGCGGTAGGCTTTACCGAACGGATTATCTTCGGTAATATTAATTTCCTCGTAAACTGCCTGGCGTTCTTTGTCCATCTCGGCCGGGGGAAAGTTCGAGTGGAAGAGCATATCGGCGTGAATTTGCAGGGCAAAGTCCAGATATTCTTTGGGCAGTGAAATCACGAAATCGGTCCAGTCCGATGAGGTGTATCCGTTGAAATAAGCGCCGTGCTTTTTCATGGCGTTGCCGACTTCATCACCGGTCATCTTGTCGGTCCCCCGGAACAGGATCAGATGTTCCAAAAGATGCGTGGCGCCGTCAAAATAGTTGGTTTCGTTTTTCGCTCCGACCTTTACGGTCGTCGAAATATTGACCTGTGGGACCTGATGATCTTCCTGAATGATAACTTTCAGCCCATTGTCGAGCTGGGTTACCAGAAGGTCCGAGGCGGGAGCTACCGATGGCAAAATTACCACCAGCAGGCAGAGAATCTTAAATACAGAACGCATTCCTATTCCTCCTTTTGCTTTATATTTATAAAATATTTGTCATCAATTTATTCAGGAATATACGAAAAATTGCCCGGCGGTGTTCAAAAATCATTGAACAACTGCCAATTTGGGCCGTCAGTCGATTATAAAATGACTGAGCACGTATCCGGGAGGCGTTACCGTGATGAAAATTTCCACAAAGTTTTTATTACCCTTAATTATAGCCGCAGCTTTATTACCGGCATGTGGTCAGAACACCCGGCAGGAGAATAACATGAACAAACGTATTATTGCCACCGCCATCATCTGGAAAGAACAGCTGCCGGATATCGTTCGGCTGGCCGAAAGTATCCGCACTTTCGGCGGTAAATATTCCGATGCTCGAATTTGGGCCTTTTATTCTCCCGACATTGAACTTGATGATTCGTTGCTGGTAAGAAAACTCGAAGATTTCCGAGTCGAACTGAAACCCTACACGATTCCCGAAGGTACGGCGGGGTTCTATTATGCAGGGAAGCCTTATGCCGCCGCCGAAGCCGAAGCGATGGCCGCCGAAGACAGCGCGAATATTTTGGTCTGGGTCGATCCCGATACGATCTTTCTTATGGAGCCCGATGCCTTCAATCTTCCTACAGACATCAGCCTGGCCTATCGCACGGTCATGCACAACCGGGCCGGGTCGTTGTACGGTCAACCGCCCGATATTTTGTGGCAGCGTATCTATGAACTGACGTCAGTCACCGATGACATGCTCTTTCCCATGACAACTCAGGCCGACGTCCAAAAAATCCGGGCCTACTTCCACTGTGGCATATTGGTACTTCGACCTCAGAAGGGCATTTTACGCCGCTGGGCTGACGACTTCTCCAAACTGATTCTGGATTCAATAATCGTCGAGCAGTGCCGGGCTGACGTTGACAAGCGCGTTTTCCTCCACCAGAACGCCCTGACCGGGGCCGTGCTGAATATCCTCGGTCGCGATGAGATGTTCGAATTGTCCGATCGCTACAATTACCCGCTGTTGTTCGAGAAAAATTACGAAGCCTCGCGGCCGTTCAACGATTTAACCGACGTCGTCAGCATGCGCTGTGTCGTCTCGGCGGAGAAGGTCGGACCGGAATGGTATGCTGAAGTCAAGGGCCCGTCGGACAGAATCGCCTGGCTGAAAGACAGGCTTTTCCGCGAACCGGGCGTTCATTAAATTGTCATTATCATATTTCCTCATGATGTGATTGACATATTTACCAAGTTGGATGATTTTAGTCTAAAATCGCCAAGGAGGAAATATGTCACATACGGTCAATCCTGATTTTCTAAAACAGCATTTGATGCAGTTTCTGGATGAAACTTTCAATAAAGTCAACGGCATCTATTTGGATAAAGGCACCTCGCTGTTTGAAACGCTCGCTTCTCTCGACGCCGAGCGCGTCTCAAAGCCGGTCAGCCCCGGCGCGACATCTATTGCCGGTCAGGTTGAGCACGTGCGGTTTTATCTGGCCGTGATGTTCGATTACATGCGGGGCAAATGGTATGAAAAGCTCGACTGGAAACAAAGCTGGCTGGTGAACGAAGTAACGCCGGATGAGTGGGACGACCTCTTGCGGCGGCTTCGTGAGATGCATGGTAATTTAATCAGTCTTATCGAATCGACGACCGATTGGTCGGATGAGCGTCGACTGAGCGGTACTATAGCCGTCGTGGCGCATACGGCATATCATCTCGGTGCCATCCGCCAGATGCTGCGGGTGGTTAAATAGAGCCGACGGTTTTCACACTTACATCAGGTCTTATCCCGATTTCATAAGTTCTGTCAGGTCATTTCCCGATGAAATCGGGATGAGACCTGACAGTCCAAATATCAGCGATAAAAAATCCGTCACGTCTCGAACCCTATATTTCAGGGAGTAGGACGTGACGGTATATTTAATAATCTTCGGGGTATGCTCGGCTTACCAGCTGCCGCCGCCGCCTCCACCGCCGCCGCCACCGGAGAATCCGCCGCCCCCGCCTCCGCCGCCGGAACTGCCGCTGCCGCGCGGTGCGGAAAAGGTGGTGTTGCCGAGATGCGATGACGCCGCCGTGATCGAATTGGCGAACAGGACCGGAGTGAAGGCGGTAAAGCCATGGCTGGCAATATACCAGTTGGGCGGGTCTGTCAGCAAACCCTGAAAAGCTTTGGTCCAGTGATCGACCACGTCCAGCGCGATGGCATATGGAAGATATTTATAGTACACATCCTGACCCATCCGCTCCAGCCGGTCGCGGTCGGCCCGGTTCATGAACTCCCGGAATCCCATAATGTGCATGCGGGTCAGGGCCCCGAACCGCGACTTGGCGGGCATGGCGTTGGCGAAAAAGATGATGATTAAGCCTGACACGACACCAACGATAAATCCTTTCCATTCCCCGGACGGCATTATTAGAAACAAAATAAGGGACATCGCGAACATCGTAACGAAACCCAGCACGGCGTATTTGCCCTTGACCTTGTCGGGGCTGACGCTGAAAAATTTCTTGTCCAGGAGGTCTTTGAACAAGGCGCTTTTAAGCGACGGAATGTGAACGTAGAATTTATTTTTTAAATCGGACACGAGCACCGACGTCGTACCGTCCTCGAACAAATCATCAAAAAGTTGCCTTTCGAACGGGGTCAGTTCAAAGTCGCGATCCTTAAGCTTTATCAGCTCGTATTCTTTCGACGAGAAAATCTTCAGCAGGCCCTCTTCTTCGCTTTCCTTTATTTTGATATATCCCTTTACCGCCAGCCCGACAATGGCGGCGGATAAATCCCTCTGGTCGAGCCGTTCATCGATCAGCGTCCCGACTTCCGCGGCCGACAGCGCTTTGTCACCAACTTTAGGAGGGTCATACATGACGGTTATGGCTTCGCGCACTTTAGGATCACGCCCTTTGCGAAACCACTGCACGATCATCAGAAGCAGGACCAGCGGCGGTAGAATAAATACCCAGTTTTCGACAAGATTGTATTTCCAGACAAATTTCTGCCAGTCTGACGGCGGTGAAACGATGCCCTTATCCCACCCGAAAGCGATGGTTAAACCCTCCCCGATTCCCAGCGATTCGGTGGTCTCAAACAGAATCCCGTTTTTAACGTCGGTCGTGCTGCAATTGGATTGATTGGAACCATAACGCCCCGTGTAGCAGTCACCACTTAACCGGCTGCTTTTCTTGTCAGCGTTGAGCGTCACCAATGCCGAGGCCTTCTTAATCGGTGCCTGCCAGTAGGTACCGGTTACGTTCCAGTAAAGCTCGTCGTGATTATCGAAAAACAGGATGGCATTTTCCACGGTATAGTCAATAATATAAGTCTGATGGCCGTAAACATATCGGTCGGCATCACCGATGCGAATATTGACGACGTTGCCCTGATACGAAACCCGGTAGGTATGCGGGTTGCCGCTGGCGTCCTTAACCGAATGTACAGAAATCGGCATTAGCTTGGTATGCCCGAGTTCGTCGACATAGCGGTACGGTATCTCGCGGTAAATGCCGTGTTTTTGCCTGTCAAAATTAACTTGAATGGATTCAGTGATGTCAACTGTGCTGTTCTGGTTAACCCTGATAACGGCCCCGTACTGCTCAATGGTAAAATCCTGGGCCGAGAGACAGGAGGCCGCAATAACTATCAACAGACCGGCCATCACGGCCAGCCGGATCGTTTTGAAAATATTTGTCTTCATGATTTCTCCCCGATGATTATGAAAAATCCGGGCGGATCGGTTTTCTTTCTTCGGGCGATTCCAGTTCGAAAAACTCGGCCGGCTTGAATCCGAGCATCCCCGCGAAAATCACCGCCGGGAAAGTCTGCATCGAGGTGTTAAAATCGCGGACGACAGCGTTGTAATAGCGGCGGGCCGATTCAATCGCGTCTTCCAGCTGTTGGAACTGCACCTGTAACTGGAGAAAGTTCTGATTGGCTTTCAGTTCGGGATAATTTTCGGCTACGGCGAAGAGGCTTTTGAGAGTATCTCGAAACATATTTTCCGATTTGGCCATCTGTTCCGGGCTGCCGCCCTGCATGGCCATCGAGCGCGCCTCAGTGACTTTTTCGAAGACCTCTCTTTCATGTTTGGCATACGCTTTAACTGTCTCTACCAGGCTCGGGACAAGATCGAATCTTTTCTTGAGCTGGACGTCGATATCCGACCAGGACGATTGCACCGTGTTTCTGAGTTTTACCAGTCGGTTGTATATCGTAATCGACGCGATTATTATTATGGCCAATATGGCCAGCAGGACATACGATAACATTGATTTCTCTCCTTTTGTGAATTCCGTCGAATGTTACGCAGATTTAATATTTTCGTCAATTAATAAAACCCGAGCTAAAACGCCATTCGAGTTTTTCCGGGCATCCCCTCTCCGAACTTTTATACTGATCCGGTTTATAAATATTCGAACTTGCTTTAATTATCTGTTATTTATTATTTTCGTTTTCATCTTAACTTTAAGATGGAGAAAGTTCATATAAACCGCCGGGGAGTTGAAAATGAGAACAAAAACAATCAAATCAATAATATTAGCAATCATCGTTGCACTGGCTATCGGGTCAACCGCCCTGGCCGAGGCGGCACTGACCATACCTCAGGAAAACTTCGATTTCGGCATTATGCCCCAAAATTCCAAAGTCACCGGCGGCTACTGGCTGGTTTCGAGCGGCAGCGATACGCTCAAAATAACCGATGTCAAACCCGGCTGCGGTTGCACCAAGGCTCCTCTGCAAAAAAACATTATCGCGCCCGGGGACAGTACGTTTCTGGAAATTACGTTCAGCTCCAAGCAATACACCAACCGGGTCTACAAGACAATCCGGATCAACAGCAATACGTCCGAGCCCAGCCGGACAATCTCGCTGACCGGTATGGTAAAAGTGGCAATGGATTCCACGAATCCTGTCGTTATAAAGCCATATATACTGGACGTCTCCCAGTACGGCACCAGGAAGCGGGACCATATTTATTTTAACATGGAAAACGTCACCGATAAGGACCTCACCTGGCATATGGTGCATTATCCGGGTGAATATTTCGACATTGAATTCCCTCATACAATTAAAGCCGGTGAGACAGCGAAAGGGACGTTGACGGTCAAACCCGAATACGTCAATGGAAATTTCGATCAGTCGTTTACGATTGAATTCGACAATCAGGGCAAAACTCATTTTACGATTCCCGTGACCCGCACGGTTCGTCACCCCGAAAAGCCCGCCACCGGTAAATAATAATGTCTATAAATGCCGCCTTCTGGCGGCTTTTTTATGCCCAAAATCGAATTTTCGAATACATCTTACATAGCCGAATTAATCCATTTTTTTGTTGCTCGCCCGTGCCTCGAGCCTATATTTAATA
>CAZMWI010000057.1:0-5705 GCA_964569945.1 uncultured Ignavibacteriaceae bacterium | reverse complement strand
TTTTATACTCCAACCCTCACGCTCCAGGAGGATCTATGAAGCAACTTTTAGGTATTGTACTGGCAGTGCTGGCTCTGCTGATCGCTTTCGGATGCAGCAGTACGCCTCCCACCCAGCCGAATCCGCACGTCGATTATTCCGCGCCGCTGGTCCAACGGCCTGATTTTGTCGAAACCCGACCAGCCGACGTTATCGCGAATTTCACGATCGATATTCAACGTGTCCCGGATGCGGTCCTAAGCAAGAAACCGCCGAAACCGCCGACGGACACGACGTCCGGTGACCCCAATCCAAACCCGCCTCATAAATATGCTTACATTGTCGGGATTTCGAATTATGAAGGCACGGCCAACGATCTTGAATATTGCGATGATGACGCCCGGGCAATGAGGACCTGGCTGCAATCGGAAGGCTTCACCTGCCAGATGGATCTCGATTTGAGCGCCACCGCCGCCAATATAACGGCCGGCCTGGAGTGGCTCATCAACAGCGCCGGTCCCGGTGATGAAATAGCATTCTGCTATTCCGGTCACGGGGGACGGTCCTCGGCCGGATCGGCAATAATTTCTTCTGATTTGTACTATGTTACTCACGGCTATGTTATGTCGTACTTCAACGCCATCAACTGCACCAAGAAGCTGGTTACGCTCGATGCCTGCGTCATCGGCGATTTCCATTCCGACGTCCAGAGCGGCACGTTCATGGCGACGGCATCGAATCGCAAAAATTCATACGACGCTCCAACCTTGAACCATGGAGCTTGGACTTACTACTGGCTCGACGGTGTCGAAGACATGAACATCATTTATGCCGAGGATGCGGCTCCGTACGCCGAAGACGGCATGGCCGCTTGGGCGGCGACGTACCGTCTGCGGGTCGATCCCAAACACAGCGACAGATATACCGGCGACATGGATATGTAGTCGTTGTACTATAGAGAATAAAGTCAAAAGGCCCGTCACGACGGGCCTTTTTATTATTGCCGCAAATAAAAATATGCACCGCAATTAATATGACAAAAGTAGTCCTATTTATCTATTATATTTATTGCTCGAAATTCTTAAACTCCTATATTTATAAGTGATGCTGAAAAGATGCTGAGCGAGACATTTTAAAACTCCAACCCTCACACTTCAGGAGGATCTATGAAGCAACTTTTTGGCATTGCTCTGGCAGTTCTGGCTTTGCTGCTCGTATTCGCCTGCAGCAGCACTCCGCCGACCCAGCCCGGTTCCCACGTCGATTATTCGGCGCCGCTGGTTCAGCGCCCGGATTTCGTGGACACCCGTCCGGCCGACGTCGTGGCCAATTTCACGCTGACGTACCAAAAAGTCCCTGTCGCCGTACTGAGTAAGAAACCCGCGCCGGAACCGCCGCCCGACACGACCAGCGGTGACCCCAACCCCAATCCGGGCCATAAGTACGCTTATATCGTAGGGATATCGGATTACGAGGGCACTGCGAATGACCTGGAGTATTGCGACGATGACGCCATGTCCATGCGGGCGTGGCTGCTGACCCAGGGATTCACTTGCCGTATGGACCTCGATTTGAACGCGACCGGTGCCAATATTACCGCCGGCTTGCAGTGGCTTATAGACAATGCCGAACCGGGAGATGAGATCGCATTTTGTTATTCCGGTCACGGAGGCCGCTCCACTGAAGGTTCGGCGATTATTTCCGCCGATTTGTACTATGTAACCCACGGCTATGTCATGTCGTATTTCAACGCCGTCGATTGCACCAAGAAGCTGGCGACGCTCGACGCCTGCGTCATTGGTGACTTCCATCTCGACGTCGTTGATGGCACGTTCATGGCTACGGCGTCCGATCGCAAATATTCTTATGACGCCCCGACTCTCGGCCACGGGGCCTGGACCTATTACTGGCTCGATGGTGTCGAAGACATGAATTTGACTTTTGCCGAAGACGCCGCTCCGTATGCCGAGGACGGCATGGAAGCCTGGGCCGCCTCGTATCGCCTTAAAGTCGATCCCAAACACTCGGATTTCTATACCGGTCAAATGGATATGTAAGTACCGTATTGGTACCCCAAAAAAGAGGCCTCGAATCTCGGGGCCTTTTTTTATCAGGCGAAATGAATTTCAGTACTTTGGTTCGTAGAGCTCTACTTCAATATCACCTGGCATTTTGAAATGGGTAATTAGGCCGTATTCATTAGATTTTATTTCATCGATAAACTCAACGCCCCGCTCTTTTAATTCCGCGACTGTCTGCTTTATATCTTCGCAGTAGAAAGATATGTACGGCAGGCCCGACGGTTTACCCTTGGATGGGTCGTCGGGATGGCACCCCATATTGGCTTCGGGCAAATCGAATATCAGCCAGCCTCCGCCGACGTCGGTATACGGAAACCTTAATTTATCGCGAATAAAGGCCCTCAACTCATCCGGCTGTGACGTGAAAAACATGGTATGAACGCCTTTGATCATTCTTCCTCCAGGTTTGATGTTTATCTGTATTTTGGGGCCATTTCAATTATCTGATCCCGAACAATGATTAATAGGCCGGTAACTAATATAAAACGGCGGTTAGATCGTTATATTTGGGAATTTATACCGTCATCTTGGAAAGACAAAGAAGCGCGCTTATAAATTCCCCTTGCCCGATGTGCACACCAAACGTTAAATTGATGCGTAATAATCTACTTTATTGGGAGAATACCGATATGACCGATAAATTTATATTTCATATGCGGGGCCTGAATAAATTTTACGGCACCAAGCAGGTCTTAAAGAACATCAACCTGAGCTTTTATCCCGGCGCCAAAATCGGAATCGTCGGCGAGAACGGCTCCGGAAAATCGACCCTGCTGCGCATCATGGCCGGGGCGGACACCGAGTTTCAGGGCGATGCCTTCATCACGCCGGGCTATCGGGCCGGTATGGTCGAACAGGAACCGCGCCTCGACCCCAACCTGACCGTCCGCCAGACCATCGAATCGGCTTTCAGCGAAACCCGGGCATTGCTCGATGAGTACAACCATCTGGCCGACAGCATGGCGACTCCGATGGATGACGATGAGATGCAGAAAGCAATGGATAAGATGGGAGTCTTGCAGGACAAAATCGACACGCTCGACGCCTGGAATCTGGACCACGCCATAAATGTCGCCAGCGATGCCTTGTGTCTTCCCGAAGACGGCCGGATTGTCGGCACTCTTTCCGGCGGCGAAAAGCGCCGTGTAGCCTTGTGTAAAATCCTGCTGGAAAAGCCCGACCTGCTTTTGCTCGATGAACCAACCAACCACCTTGACGCCGAGACGATCAACTGGCTCGAAGAACAACTGGTCGTCTATCCCGGCACGGTTATCATAGTGACGCACGACCGATATTTTCTGGATAACGTCACGAAATGGATTCTGGAACTCGAAGCCGGACACGGAATACCGTGGGAAGGTAATTATACGTCATGGTTGGAACAGAAATTGGTCGATCTGGCTGAAAGCGAGAAAAAGGATTCACCGCGAAGTAAGATACTCCAGCGGGAGTTGTCGTGGATTCGCATGAGCCGCGGCGAGCGCAAGGAACAGTCGCGGGCTCGCATTCGTGACTATGAGCAATTGGTCGCGAAAGAAACCGCCGCGCGTAAGTCCGAAAGTGCCGTCGTAATACAAATCGCACCGGGTCCCGATCTTGGCAATCAGGTGGTGGAATTTACGGACGTCGGGATGGGTTTCAATGACCAGCGTCTGTTCGAAAAGCTCGATTTCATCATTCCGCGCGGCGCGGTTATCGGACTGGCCGGGCCCAATGGAACCGGCAAGACGACGCTATTCAATCTTATCGCCGGAAATTTGCAGCCGCTCGACGGCAATATCAAACTCGGATCAACCGTCAGTCTGGTCTACGCCGATCAGGAGCGCGAAGCCATCGCCGGGGACAAACCGCTAATAGAAGAAGTCGGCGGCGGACTCGATGAAATTCCCATCGGTAATCGCAAGATCCCCATCCGTCAGTACCTGGCCCAGTTCGGATTCAAGGGTTCAGCCCAGCAAAAGAGGGCCGGTGAACTTTCCGGAGGCGAGCGCAACCGGTGTCACCTCGCCAAAGTCCTCAAGGCCGGAGGAAATCTGATACTGCTCGACGAGCCGACCAACGATCTCGATGTCAACACCCTGCGGATGCTGGAGGAAGCCATATTGCAGTTTTCGGGCTGCATCATGGTCATCAGCCACGACCGATTCTTTCTCGACCGTGTTTGCACCCACCTGCTGGTTTTTGAGGGTGACGGCAAGGTCCGCTGGTTCGAAGGCAATTTTTCAGAATATCAGGAATGGCGCAGCAAAGAACTGGGCGATCGTTTGTTCGAAAATCGCCGCAATCGTTATCGGACGTTGGTAAAGGCGTGATTTTTAAATTTTTTATGGCTCTTATCCGTTCCTCTTGCGATATTGACAGCGCGAGTTAATTTTTTATGGATTATAAAGACCAACCTTCAGGACAATCAGAAAACTCGTTTCCCAAGCGCATTCGCATTGATCGGCGCGGCTGGATGCGTCGGCTGTTTTCGTTTGTCGGTCCGGCCTATCTTATAAGCGTCGGCTATATGGACCCCGGCAACTGGGCAACCGATATCGAAGGCGGCGCCCGTTTCGGCTACACGCTGATTTGGGTCCTGCTCATGTCAAATCTTATGGCCGTTCTGCTCCAGACGCTTTCGGCCCGGCTCGGAATCGTAACCGGTCACGATTTGGCACAGGCGTGTCGAAGGGAATATCCGCGCATAGTCTCTTATGCCCTGTGGGTTCTGGCCGAGATAGCCATCACCGCGACCGATTTGGCCGAGGCTATCGGGACCATTGTCGGGCTTAATCTTCTGTTTAAAATTCCGCTCTATTGGGGCTGTCTGATAACCGCTCTCGATACATTTTTATTTTTGGCCCTTCAGAGATTCGGCGTCCGGAAGATGGAGGCTTTTATTGTCGCTCTCGTAGCGACCATCGGCAGTTGCTTTTTAATCGAAGTATTTCTCGCCAAACCGGACTGGGGCCAGTGCGCGGCCGGCTTTATCCCCAGCTTGAATCCCTCGACCTTGTATATCAGCATCGGGATAATCGGTGCCACCGTCATGCCCCACAATTTATATCTGCATTCGTCCCTGGTGCAGTCGCGAAGTATATCCAAGACGTACACCGGGAAAGCCGAAGCCTGTCGGTTCAACTTTATAGATTCAGCCATCGCCCTCAATGCCGCGTTCTTCGTCAATGCCGCCATTCTCGTGACCGCAGCGGCCGATTTTTATTCCCGCCATATTGTCGTCACCGAGATTCAGCAAGCTCACTATATGCTTGATTCCTTGCTGGGATCATCGGTGGCGCCGGTTGCGTTTGCCATAGCTTTGCTTGCCGCCGGGCAGAGTTCGACTATTACCGGCACGATTTCCGGGCAGGTGGTCATGGAAGGTTTCCTCAATATGCGCATCTCGCCCTGGCTGCGACGATTAATTACCCGTACCCTGGCACTCGGCCCGGCTGTTGTGGTAATCGCCATGACGGGTAACGAGGGCATTTATGGCCTTCTGGTTTTATCCCAGGTAGTGCTGAGCCTTCAACTTCCTTTTGCCGTAATCCCTCTCATACATTTCACGTCCGACCGCAAAATTATGGGCTCCTTTAGCAATCGTCTCTGGGTAATTCTTGCGTCCTGGTTAGTTGCAGCCATAATAATTGTGTTAAATCTGAA
>CAZMWI010000056.1:0-16717 GCA_964569945.1 uncultured Ignavibacteriaceae bacterium | reverse complement strand
CAAGTTCATCACCGGCTGCATCGTGCAGCCCGTGCTCTCGCCCGAAAAAGCAATCGAAAAGGCGATCGACGCCTACTACTCCGACGGCGGCGGCCTCTCCGAAATCGTCAAAGGCCTCGAGGACGCCGAAGGCCTCGAGGTTGTCGAGACCGACGACGGTCCCAGTGAAACCGACCTCATGTCGGCAATCCAGGACAAGCCGCTGGTCAAACTCGTCGATTCGATCATCGCCGACGCCATTCGCCTCAACGCTTCTGATATTCACCTCGAAATGTACGAAAAGCGAATTCGCGTCCGCTACCGTGTCGACGGCGATTTGCGCGAGATGGCGCCGCTGCCGTTCAAGTATCGCGCCGCAATCGTCTCGCGCGTCAAGATCATGGCCGACCTCGACATCTCCGAACGGCGGCTTCCTCAGGACGGCCGTATCAAAGTGAAAATTTCAGGCCGCACCGTCGACCTTCGCGTCTCCGTCCTCCCGACCATTTTCGGCGAGAAGGTCGTTATGCGAATTTTGGACCCGAACGCCCTCATGGTCGATATGACCATGCTCGGTTTCCGCGAAGAGGACCTGAGCAAGTTCGCGGACGCCATTCACCTGCCGTTCGGCATCGTGCTCGTCACCGGTCCGACCGGTTCCGGTAAAACGACAACGCTGTACTCGGCGCTCAAACAGATCAACACGATCGACATCAACATCATGACCGCTGAGGACCCGGTCGAGTTCAACTTCGACGGCATCAACCAGGTGGCGGTCAAATCCGATATCGGTATGACCTTCGCCGCTGCCCTTCGGTCGTTTCTGCGTCAGGATCCCGACGTTATCATGGTCGGTGAGATTCGTGACGGTGAAACGGCTGAAATCGCAATCCGGGCCGCTTTGACGGGCCATTTGGTTTTTTCGACCCTTCACACCAACGATGCGCCGTCATCGATTAACAGATTAATAGACATGGGGATACCTAATTATCTGGTGTCTTCGGCGACCCGCTTGATTATGGCTCAGCGTATGACGCGAAAAATCTGCCAATCCTGCAAAGAAGAGGTGCAATTGACCGAAGAGCAGATTACAGCTCTGGATGTCCCGGAGTGGTTTGTTAAAGACGATATACGGGCCTTTAAGGGAAAAGGCTGCAATGAATGCAATAATACCGGACTATCGGGCCGTTCAGGTATTTATGAAGTTATGCCGATTTCTGCTGCAATAGAAGGTCTTATTCTTCGCAGCGCCAGCGACGTGGAAATCGGCGAAAAAGCCATTGAGGAGGGTATGCTGACGCTCCGTATGGCGGCCGTGGACAAAATGATCAAAGGCATCATTTCCTACGAAGAGGTCCTGGCTATCACCAACTAATTCGGTTGTTCTTAAGAGTCTCCAAAATTCCTTATATTTCAACGACTTAAAACGAGTTCCAGTCAATTATTCTTTCAAGATTCCCCCGAATTTACCGATATAAAGAAAAAACGTTCTAATGACATAAATGCCCTTCTACCAGGAGTGTTTTATGGTAAGTCTGCGCCAATTGCTTGAAGAAATGGTCAAAATGGACGCCTCGGATTTGCATCTGACAGTAGGTTCGCCTCCCGCGGTCAGAGTTGACGGCAAATTGGTCAGGCTCCAGCACGACGTGCTCATGCCGGACGATACAAAAAAGCTGGCTTATTCCATCATGAACGAAAAACAGCGGCTCAAATTCGAAACCAGTTCGGAGCTGGACTTATCTTTCGGTATCGAAAACCTCAGTCGTTTTCGTTGCAACGTATTTATGCAGAGGGGTAATGTGTCGGTGGCTTTGCGACAGATTCCCTACAAGGTAAAATCCTTCGAAGAACTCGGATTGCCCAAAGTCGTCTCCGAATTCGCCGGACTGCCGCGCGGCCTGATATTGGTTACCGGGCCGACCGGTTCGGGTAAATCGACAACGCTGGCAGCCATTATCGATAAAGTCAACAATGAACGGCAGTGTCATATCATTACGGTTGAAGACCCTATCGAGTACCTGCACCGTCATAAATCATCGATAGTCAATCAGAGAGAAGTATACTCCGACACGCAATCGTTTGCATCGGCTTTAAAGTACGCTCTTCGTGAAGACCCCGACGTCGTTCTCGTAGGCGAGATGCGCGACCTGGAAACCATCGAGGCGGCCATAAATATTTCCGAGACGGGCCACCTTGCCTTCGCGACGCTGCACACCAACTCCACCGCGGAGTCGATCAACCGCATTGTCGACGTGTTTCCGACCAATCAGCAGGAACAGATTCGTGTTTCATTGTCGTTCACGCTTCAGGCGGTGATATCGCAGTGCCTCATTCCGAAAATCGGCGGCGGCCGCGTTATGGCTTTGGAGATTATGGTTTGCACTCCGGCCATACGGGCTCTGATACGCGATGATAAAGTACATCAAATATACAGCATGATACAATCGGGACAAAAGTACGGCATGAAAACCATGAACCAGTCGCTAGCCGAGCTCTATAACAGCGGCAAGGTGACCATAGGCGATGCCATGAGCTTCAGCAGCAACATTCAGGAGCTAAACGAAATGCTGTCCCGAGGCAAAACCCCGGCCATGGTTTAAATAATAAGCCGGAAAGGATAGAATTATGCCAGTCTTTGAGTATAAGGGTAAGACGTTAGCCGGTGCGCCGGTAGCCGGTGATCTTCAGGCCAAGAACCGGGAAGAGCTGGAGCGATTGCTCCGGCAAAACCGTATCCTGGTCTCGTCGATTCGCAAACGACCGGCGGAAATAAAAATTAAGTTCGGCACCGGCATTAAGAAAATCGATCTTTCCCGATTCACGCGTCAGTTCGCAACCATGATCGGGGCCGGTCTGCCGATGGTCCAGTGTCTGGAAATTCTGGCCACGCAGTCGGAAAACAAAGAGCTGTGTAAAGTCATCTCCGACGTCAAGGAAGGTGTCGAAGCCGGATCGACTTTGTCCGATTCGCTGGCCCGTCACAATAAGGTTTTCGATCAGCTCTACACAAACATGGTCGAAGCCGGTGAAATGGGCGGCGCGCTCGACAGTATCCTGGTGCGTCTCGCCGTGTACCGTGAAAAGGCCGACTCCCTCGTTCGCAAGGTCAAAGGAGCCATGATTTACCCGGCCGTCATTTCGGTCGTGGCAATAGGCGTCACGTTTGCAATGTTGACGTTTATCGTGCCTGTTTTCGCCAAGATGTTCGGAAGCCTCGGTGCCGAACTTCCGGGACCGACGCAGGTCATTTTGGATATCAGTAATTTCCTGCAGGCTAATATTCTGCTGCTGCTCGGAGGATTGATAGCTGGCATCATCGTCTTTATTTACTGGGTCAGAACGGAATCAGGGAGAGCTCAATTCGACGCCGGACTTTTAAAGGCACCGGTTATCGGTAACCTGGTGCGCAAGTCCTCGGTCGCCAGATTTACCAGAACCCTTGGAACCTTGCTGGCATCGGGTGTGTCCATCCTGGACGCTCTCGAAATTACGGCCAAGACGGCGGGCAACGTGATTATCTCACGCGCCATCAAAAAAGCCGTTATGTCTATCGCCGAGGGTGATACTATTACCAGCCCTCTTAAAGAATCGGGCGTATTCCCGCCGATGGTGACGCAGATGATTTCAGTCGGTGAAAAAACCGGCGGTCTGGACGAAATGCTCCAGAAAATCGCCGACTTCTACGATGAAGAAGTCGACGACGCCGTCAGCGCCCTGACGTCGATTATCGAGCCGGTGATCATTGTCTTCATGGGTGTTATTATCGGTGCTATTATGGTGGCGATGTATCTGCCTATGTTTGACATTATCGGTAAACTATAAAATATCACGATTGAAATAAAGGCGCCGCCCGGCGGCGCCTTTTGAATGTACCATGTTCAGCAAATCTAATCAGATAAAAACCGGCTGGATGCTTTCGCTCCGGCTTTTGACGTACGTTCTGATTGCCGGTATAGTGCTGTTCCGTGCGCTTTATATGGGATTTTTATCATTCCCGTTTTTTGCCTATTCGCTGACCACGCTGCTTCTTCCGATTATGATTATTCTGAAACGGTGGTACAATCCGACTTTTCTTTTTAAAGGCATTTCGGCACTTCAGACATTTTTCGAAATCGTTGCTGTTCTGGGAATCATATTCGCCACCGGCAATATCAATTCGACTTATTCCGGCTTGCTGGTGCTGACGGTCATTTCCGCGTCGCTGGTGTATTCGCTCGCCGGAACGCTTCTGACGGCATCCGTCGTCTCGCTGGGCTACGCCGTCGTGGTTTGGTTCGGTTTTGGCGGCATGGAGCGAGGATTAGCCGGACATGCCCTGGAGACGATCTTTTCTTCACAGGACGCCGCGTTCTATAATATTTTTCTGCATATATTAACTTTCTATCTGGTCGCTTTCGTCGCCGGTTTCCTAATGGAGAAGCTTAAAAGCAGCGATCAGGAGCTGGAAGATACGTCGCAGGCGCTTCGCAAAGCGCGATTGGAAACCGATGATATCCTGCGCCATTTGAATTCCGGGTTAATGACAATAGATTCCGAAGGCAGGATTATATTTTATAATCGGGCCGCTGAAGAAATCCTTGGGTATCGTGAAAGCGAAGTCAGGGGCCGGATATACCGCGATCTGTTTAGCAGCCAGATGCCGTTTTTGGCCGAGAATTTGGCCGAGGTGCTTCAATCCGGGCGGCAGTCGCGTCGTTGTGAAATCAATATCGAACGAAATGACGGAACACGTATTCCTCTTGGGATATCCACATCGCTGCTGCTGGACGAAGACGATGCCGTACGAGGCGTAATCGCAATTTTTACCGATTTGACGGAAACCAAAAGGCTCGAAGAAAAGATCCGCATCGCCGATAGAATGGCCGCAGTCGGCGAGCTTTCGGCTGCCATTGCCCATGAAATCAGGAATCCGCTGGCGGCCATATCGGGATCCGTCGAAGTCCTGAAATTGGAGCTGCAGCTACAAAACGAAAACGGCCGACTGCTGGAATTGATCGTCAAAGAATCCAATCGGCTCAACGAAATCCTGGCAGATTTTCTGACTTATGCCCGCAATCAACGGTCGTCGTTCAATAAAGTCGAGCTTTGTCACCTGATAGCCGATATGTTTGAAGTCACCCGCCATCATCCGTCTTATCATAAAGATATAACGCTCCAGCTTCAGGCCGAGGATTCTATCGCATACGTTTACAGCGACGAAGACCAGCTAAAACAGATCATCATTAATTTGCTGGTAAATGCCTGTCAGGCGATCGGGGGAAAGCCGGGAGAAATCACAGTTGGAATAGACAGTCCGGAAATAAACCTTGTGAGCCTCACCATAACCGATTCCGGTCCGGGGATACCCGAGGAAATCATGCAGAAAATATTCGATCCTTTTTATTCGACGAAAAAAGACGGGACGGGACTGGGGCTTGCAATCGTGCAGCGGCTGTCCAAGCTTCTTGAGTTAGATGTGTGGGCAAAATCAGCCGAGGGTGGACCGACATCTTTCTGTCTGACCTTCAATAAAGTGCCCGAAATGCGTCATTTGGCTCAGCCGCTGGCTAGCATCGAGCAGTAATTGGATCTTTTTCGATATTTCATTTTATAAATTTAGGCTTGATTTTCGGGACTTTCGGTATAAAATATAAGTTTCTCTTTAGGATGGAAAGGACCGACAATGAACAGGACCCTGAAAAACAACATTAATAAAATATTCCTGCTACCAATAGTCGTCGCCGTTTTAATCCAGTGCGGTCCCCCGGGCGGTGGCAGCGAGAGGAAATCCCCCGACTCATTTCCGATCGCATATGTTAGTCATGAGACCAAAATCAACTTTTCGGATTTGCTGGGACGGCTCAACCAAAGCGATCTTCTGGAGCATGGAGGCATACTCGATTCTACCACTTATTTCGATACCCTGCAGAGCATCGTAATAGATTCGGTCGTGTCGATTTTATCAAAGACCGTGCACTTCCGGGACGACTTATTTGCATACCGGTACTATATGCAGCGTTATCTGCAATTCTGGAGCGAATACGTCTATAAAAAGGAGGTCCTCGGTGTTTTTAAAGTCGATTCGGCGGATATAGACAGCTTTTATCATGCCCATGCCAATGATTACACTTATCAGGAACAGGTTCGCGCTCGCCAGATAACTATTTCGGGCAAGGGCCTGCGCTTTGGTTATGATTCCGTCAAGTATCGAGATTTTTCCGAAGATCAACTCGACTCTTCAGCCCTGGAGATGATAACCGAGATAGCAAACAGGGCCGACACCGGGGAGGATTTTGGCGTTCTGGCGCACGATTATTCCATGCATAAGCAATCGGGGAGGCGCAACGGTGATTTGGGGTACTTTGTCAGGGGGCTTTACAGCAAACCTTTCGACAGTGTCGCCTTTTCACTCCCGACCGGCAAAATTTCCGACCCATTCAAGGACGGCGATGGCTGGCATTTGGTGGAAGTGCTGGATCACGTTGACTCCGGCCTGGCGCCGCTTAAGGGCCGCGTTTTAGAGCAGGTCAAAAATGACTATCTGTATGAAATAACGAAGAAAAGAAGCCAGCAATTCATCGATTCTTTGGTCGGCGAAGCAACCTTTGTATTTAACGATTCCGCATTGGATCAATCAAATTTGTACTCAATCCCCGATACGACGTGGTCGGTCATTATAAACGGACGCGATACGGTCGACTTTTTGAGGGTAGGTGATTTAATGGCCCAGTACTACCCGACCAATGACCGGGACAAGCTCAGCCTCGACAGCAAGAAACATATTCTGATGAACTATTGCAGCTCGTACCTTATTGCCCAGTACGCACAGGATAAAGGGCTGGATAAAGAGCCAAAGGCGAAAAAAGAACTCGAAGATATTCGCCGGGCGGCGGCTCTCAAGTTGATTTTCAGGCCATACCAGGATCCCGACTATATGCCTGATGACAGCACCATAAACGACTATTATCTGCGCAATATAGATAAGTTCACTTTCCCGAAGCCCGTATATGTTCAGCATATTATTGTCCAGGATTCCGTTTATGGTGAATACCTGCGCGATCTGGCGATGTCCGGAATAGATTTCATGGATTTGGCAGAACAAAACTATCCGGGTGAACCGGAAATACGTCGGTCGGCAGCCGATCTGGGATATATCGGCCCCGATGAAATGCCTCCCGAATTTTACGACATGGCCTTAAGGACACCTAAAGGCGAGGTGTCTCATCCGGTCAAGACCGAATTCGGCTATCATATTATCAAAGTGGTTGATCGCAAAGACGATCGGGACGTGGTCGGTGCCCGTCACGATATCGTTCTGGCTCTAAGAGAAGAGCGTAAACAGACTTTGCTGCGGAAATGGCGCCACGATATGCTTAATAAATTCGACGTCAGGTATGATATCTCCAAAATTCCGACCATACAGCTTTTACCCAAAGATGTTCGGGATCCCGACGCGGCGGAGAAATAGTGCCGGAACCCATCAATAAAAACATTTCCGTACGGGGTGAAGTGTATCGCAAGCTAACCCATCTTTTTGCCCTTGTCATTCCCGGTAGTTATTATGCTTTCGGCTGGTCCCGTACGACCATGCTTTTGGTCATGGTGCCGGTGACGATCGTTATCGTACTTATGGACATTTCTCGCCTGAAGGGGTGGAAGTTCTACGGACTGTTTCGGTGGATGGTGTCAACTATGGTTCGCGACAACGAGAAAAAAGGAAATTTCACAGGGGCTTTTTATATTTTGATTACGTCGTGCATTGCCATAGCCGTCTTCTCCAAGCCAATTGCAATAGCGGGGCTGGCGTTTATTATGATCGGTGATCCGGCGGCGGTTATGGTCGGTCGCAACTATGGTCGTCATCGTTTTGGCGGGCATAAATCAATCGAGGGATCACTCGCTTTTTTGATTGCGGCCATTCCAGTTGGATTATTGGCTCCGGGCTTGCCGACTATGGTCGGTATTGTCGGTGCCGTCGTGGCGGCGATAACCGAAGGCCTCTCCGGGCCGATCGACGACAACACGAGCGTCCCGCTGATATCCGGAACCGTCATGCATATTATGATGCAGACGGGCCTGTTCTAATAATCCCAGGGGATTTTAAAAACAATACCCAGTTGGAAAGAAAAGCCGCTTCCGTCGAAGCTGCTGTCCCAGTTTATTTTGTCACCATAAATGCCGGTAAAATTATTATAGGCTATCCAGCGATAGGTCGCTCCACCGGTGAAAGCAATTTGATCGTTAAGGTGCATGGTTGCGCCTCCGCCGACGTTCAGGCCGTAACCACGATATTTGGCGTTGGACACGACGTCACCGGTGGCGCTGGTAGCGGCGTCATCAGCTTCCATCCACGGAATACAAAGGCCGATCATCAGGTAGGGCTGTGTCATCGAGCGCGGGACGAAATGATATTTAAGATCAATATTGGCCATATTCAAGACGGCGTCGCGTGCGACGTCGTTGACGGTAGCATCGTGCGTTGTCCGCAGGTAATTGACTTCAAGCGAGGCCTGGCTGAATTTAATACCTCCGCCAAATCCGAAGCCGGCCCCGGCATCGATGTTCGGGACGTAAATTCGGCGCTGCATCAGGGAATATTGAAGATAGGTTTCGTCTTTGAAGTCACCGTTTACGGAATTGAAGGGTATGTAGAAGGCAAGATAAAAGCCCCGGTCGGAAATTTTGGTCCTTCTTTGGAGGGCCGAGGCGGTCGAAGCGGCCGCTGTTATCAGGATGGCGGCCAGAAGGAGTACGGTAATGGTTTTCGGCAGACGGAAAGTCATTGCTCTGCTCCTTATTAAATATAATGTTTTTGTCAGGTCACTCTGTATTATTATACCCGCAAAGGTCCCAGCGAGCAATTCCAATATTATAAATATGGCTAATACCTCGTAATTCTTTATATTAAATGTCATGAAAATAATAGATTTAAGATCGGATACGGTTACCAAACCGTCGGAAGCGATGCGCCGCGCCATCGCCAAGGCTGAAGTCGGGGACGACGTCTTCGGCGATGACCCGACTGTCAATCGGCTGGAAAAATTCGTCGCGGAGCTGTTCGGAGTAGAGGCGGCTCTCTACGCCCCGTCCGGAACCATGACCAACCAGTTGGCGCTCAAAACCCTGTCTCAGCCGGGTTGGGAGCTATTATGCGACCGGGACTGCCACGTCGTAAACTACGAAGTCGCCGGTCCGGCGATATTATCTCATTTATTGGTTCACATGATAGACACCGAGCGCGGTGTCATTACTGCCGAAGAAGTCGAAAAGAGAATCCGGCCGCTGAATATTCATTCACCTCTGACAAAAATCATCGAAGTGGAAAATACGCACAACCGTCACGGCGGGACGATCTTTCCGCTCGAAGAAATGAAAAAGATCCGACAGGTGGCCGACAAGCACGGACTGCTTATGCACCTCGACGGCGCCCGGCTGTGGAATGCCCACGTCGCGACCGGTATCGCCCTGGCCGACTGGGTAAAGCCGTTCGACTCGGTATCGGTGTGTTTTTCCAAAGGGCTCGGTGCGCCGGTCGGCTCGGCGGTTCTTGGAAACAAAGATTTTATCGATCAGGCCCGTCGCACCCGCAAGCTGTTCGGCGGTGGGATGCGTCAGGCGGGACTTCTCGCGGCGGCGGCCCTGTATGCCCTCGAACACAATATTCCGCGACTGGCCGACGACCACGCCAATGCCAAAACTCTGGCTGAGGGGCTCAGCGAGATCGAGGGATTCGATATTGATTTGTCCCGGGTTGAAACCAATATAATTCTGGTCGATATCGACAAAACCGGCAAGAATTCGGCGGATATGCAGTCAATCCTCAAAGAAAATGGCATCCTCTGCGCACCGTTCGGCCCGACAAGAATCAGGCTGGTGACGCACCTTGACGTTTCCAGCGAGGATTGTCTTGAGGCGGTGAAAAGAATAGAAAGCATTGACTGGTCATGAGATTGTAATGAATGGTAAGCCTGAAATATCCTGGGATGATTTCGAGAAAGTCGATATTCGGGTCGGGACGATCATTGAAGCCGACCCGCTGGAGGGTGCCAGAAAACCGGCCTATAAGCTCAAAGTCGATTTCGGCGAACTGGGTATAAAGCAATCGAGTGCCCAGATTACAGATTTATATACACCGCAAGAGCTTGTCGGGAAACAGGTTGTGGCGATAGTCAATTTCCCGCCCAAACGAATCGCGGGATTTGTATCAGAAGTTTTGGTGACCGGTTTCAAATCGGAAAGCGGGGCGGTTGTGCTGACTGTCCCCGAGCGAAAAGTACCCAATGGTCATAAGTTGTTTTAATGGGACATGCCGATGAAATTGACAATTCTCGGTTCGGCATCGGGGTACCCGACGTCTAAAAGGACAAGCTCGGGATATATATTTGAAATTGATGGCCGGCTGATTCTGTTCGATTGCGGCAGCGGGGTGACGAGAGCTTTTCTGCAGGCCGAGCTTGAACCGCACGAAGTAAGTACAATAATAATATCTCATACCGATCCCGATCATATTTCGGACCTGCCTCAATTCATACAAATGCTGAAGCTTAGCCGCAAGACGGAGAGACTCGATATTTATCTTCCCGGCGAAGCCATAGAACCGATTAAAAATTATCTTACTGCCTGCTATCTGTTTCGTGAAAAGCTGCCGTTTACTCTGGAATTGAAGGCCGTCGTGGATTCGTGGAAGATTGAAGATGGGGAAGCAACAATTCGCAGTATTCAAAATCGGCATCTCACCGGGAATGCCGGTATCATCGAGGAATTCGGGTATCCCAACAAAATGCAGAGCTATTCATACTTACTTGAACGCGAGGATAAAAGACTATTTTATTCAGGGGATATTAAATCGCTTGATGATATCAGCTCCTGTCTTCGTGATCTTGATCTTTTACTTATAGAAACGAGCCATATAGATTTAGAAAAAAGTATTGAGGCAATATCGCAAAGCAATATAAAGAGAATAATCCTGACTCATGTTGCCGATGATAGGGAATCGGAGTTGAATGCCAGAGTGACTCAAAACAAATACGAACTGTATATGACTATCGCACGAGACGGGGATGTTATAGAAATTTAGGGCTTTTTTGATACTTGCGGCGCCAGGCATCGCCCAATTTTCGGTCCTCGGTCAGCATGTGGTTAACAAACCAGTCTTTAAGAAATTCCATGAATTCATTTGAATCGATCTCTTCTTCGTTATTAAATCTGATACGATAATCGATGGCGCGGTTTTCCAAATCGAGATGAAGAAGACGGTGTTCCCCGGCGTTCTCAAACCCGATGTCTTCCATGACTTTTTCTTCGTCACGAAAATGATAACTGGCATATTCGACGAGTTCTTCCAGAATGCCGCCGAGTTGTTCTTTGTCCTTTTTCAAAGACAGGGACGTGTGATAACGGTTGATAATGTCGACCAGCGTCATATGCTGGATGTCGACGGCCGTGATATTGATGCAAAATTCTTCACGCCACTTAATTAATGACATCTTCGCCCCCTACAGGTTGTTTCAGAAATGCTACTCTAATTATCGACAGGTTTGCGGTGTAATATAGCTTCCCACGGCGGATTTTGTCAAAATGTGGCACAATGCACTGCCGAATTGTGCCCTAATCCCTTCATTTAAGTATAGTTATATTATTTTCTGACAGAAATATTCCTTAGTTAAAGCTTGACAAATTAGGTCAATGAACCTTAAAATTTAAAATCATTTGTACTGAAAACTGGACCTTTTTTAAGGAGTCCCGATATGGTCGAAAAAGCTCAAAGCCAGAGCATAATAAGCTGGTTTTTGCAGAGGATTTCCGGGCTGTTCCTCGCGTTTTTCCTGATAACTCATCTGAACGTCCAGCACCTGTTCCATAGTATCGCTACGGAAGGTATCATAGATTTTTCCTCGGTGCAGACCAACCTGACGTCGTCGGTATGGTGGCAGGTGTATTATTTTTTGTTCGTTCCGATGATTGCCTTTCACGCGATGAACGGTCTCTGGGCCATAATTGCCGACTATCGCCCGTCGGGCGGCGCGGCCATTATACTGAAAGCAGTTTTCTGGATTCTCGGTTTTGCCCTCACAGCGGTCGGTGCCTTGACTCTTATTAATCTTTTCGGGGGGGGACAATAATGGCACAGGAGAAAAAATTCGGAGGGACCGTCGCCGATATCGGTCTTAATAAAAACATCGGTAATTTCTCGTACTGGGTACATCGCATCAGCGGAATTGGACTGGCTGTCTACCTGCTAATGCATACGTACGTTTTATCGTCGGCCATCACCAGCCCGAAGGCGTTCAACCAGCGCATGGGCCAGGTGCAGAACCCGTTTTTCGCGGTTCTTGAAATTTTGCTCATCGCCGGGGTTTTGGCGCACATGTTAAACGGACTGAGGATCACGTTCGCCGATTTCTTCGGCTGGTCACGATCGCACAAGCCTCTCTTCTGGGCGGCGGTCGTGCTGTTCGCGATTATGTTGATTTTCGTCATATATCTCCAGCTTCCCAAGTTCAACCCCCAAAATTACACGATGGGAGGCTAAGCATGAAATTCTATGATATAGTAATAGTTGGCGGCGGTCTGGCCGGTCTTCGGGCGGCCATTGCGGCCCACGACGCCGGGGCTAATGTCGGGTTAATCTCCAAAATCCACCCGGTGCGGTCCCACAGTGGTGCGGCCCAGGGGGGAATCAATGCGGCGCTGGGGAATCATCCCGACGGCCACGACGATACCCCAGAAAGACACGCTTACGATACTGTCAAAGGGTCTGACTATCTCGCCGATCAGGATACAGTCGAAGCCATGACCAATATGGCACCGGGCATTATTATCGAGATGGAGCACTGGGGCTGTCCGTTCGACCGCTATGAAAACGGAAAAATAGCGCAGCGCCCGTTCGGCGGCGCCGGTTTTCCGCGCACCTGTTACGGGGCCGACCGTACCGGGCTGTACCTGCTTCACACGTGCTATGAGCAGGTCGTCAAGCGCGGGATCGACGTGATGTACGAACTATTCGTGACCAAACTGGTCGTCGGCGAAAACCGGTGCACCGGCGTGGTCGGTATGAACCTCCATACCGGTGAATTCGAGGCGGTCGGCGGCAAGGCTGTGATTTTTGCCACCGGCGGATCGGGTCGCATTTATTCGCACAATACGACCAATGCGCACGCCTCGACCGGTCTCGGGGTTTCGATACCGTACTGGGCCGGGGTTCCACTAAAAGACATGGAGTTCATACAATTCCACCCGACCGGTCTCGACGGATCCTCGATTCTGATGACCGAGGGGTGTCGAGGCGAAGGCGGATATCTTTCGAACAATACCGGCGAGCGGTTTATGAAAAACTACGTCTCGGAAAAGATTATGGAACTGGCCCCGAGAGATATCGTCGCTCGCTCCATACAGACGGAAATCAACGAAGGTCGGGGTTTCGAGGACCGTTACGTGCATCTCGACCTGCGGCATCTCGGGGCGGAGAAGATTATGGAACGTCTGCCGGGCATTCGAGAAATCTGCCTCAAATTCAAGAATATTGATCCGATCAACGAGCCGATTCCGATTCAACCGGCCATGCACTATACAATGGGCGGTATCGACTGCAACGTCGATGGAGAGACCGAATTGCAGGGCTTTTACGCCGCCGGTGAATGCTCGTGCGTCTCGGTGCATGGGGCCAACCGCCTTGGCGGTAATTCGCTGCTGGAGACGGTCGTTTTTGGAGCCAGGGTCGGAAAAGAAGTAGCCGACAAATTCAAGGGCGAATCCGGCGGAGCCGAAGAAACGTCGCTTAACAAGGCGCTCAAAGAAGAACAGGATCGGTTCCATGCACTGCGTACAGCCGACGGTAAGGAGAACCCGTACGACATAAAGAACGAACTGTCAGATATCATGTTCGAGAAAGTCGGGATATTCCGCAATGAAACGGATATGGCAAAAGCTGTTACTGAAATCAAAATGCTCAAAGAACGCTACAAGAAAATCCGGGCAATCCCCGATACGGGCAAATTCAACTATGATTTTCTGTGGGTGACAGAAATCGCGGGCAATCTCGATACGGCTCTGACCGTCGCCACGGGCGGACACAATCGCACCGAATCGCGCGGAGCTCACTACCGGATCGACCATCCCAAGCGGCTCGACGATCAATGGCTGAAACATACCATATTCAAATATACCACCGATGGCCCGGTCATTTCCTATAAGGACGTGACCATAACGAAATTCCAGCCTGAAGAAAGGAAATACTGATGCCAATCTTCAAGGTTTTCAAATACAATCCCAAAGACGGCGGCGAACCGTATTTTGAGGAATTCGAAGTTCCGACACACAAGGGCATGACTGTCCTCGAAGGGCTGTACTATATACTCGAACAGAAGGACCCGACCCTGGCTTTCCGGTCGTCGTGCCGTCAGGGAGTCTGCGGTTCGTGCGCGATGCACATCAACGGCATGTATCGGCTGGCCTGCGAAACGCAGATCGCGGCGATGGGTGAGACGGTGACGGTGCGTCCGCTGGCGCACATGAAAGTCATCCGCGACCTCGTGGTCGATATGGCGCCATTCTTCAAACAGTACGAAGCGATTAAACCGTACCTTATTCCCGCCGAAGAGCCGGGTGAGAAAGAATATTTGCAAACGCCGAAAGAGCGCCATCGCCTGACTCACCACGTCGATTGCATATTGTGCTCGGCGTGCTACGGGTCGTGCCCGGTGGTGGCGACCGATGAGCGATATATCGGCCCGCACGCGCTGTTGAAGGCGTTGCGGTTTGTTGAGGACAGCCGCGACGGTGCGACCAACGAGCGGCTGGCATATGTGGCGTCCGACGCCGGGGTTTTCAGGTGCCACACTATTTTCAATTGCCAGCAGGTCTGCCCCAAAGACCTCGACCCGACCGGGGCGATCGGCAAGCTCAAGATGAAAGCCTTCTGGACAAAAATCAAAGGCAAGCTGCCCAAGACAGGATAAATCACTTTTTTATAAAGGGAGCCAAGCAGGCTCCCTTTATCAGTTCGGCGTCTAATCCGATAATTATTGACAAAAGCGGCGCTTATTTTAGATTGAGCCCGTTATGGAAATCTATCGTTTTATATAAGGGTGTCATTCGTATGAGACTTTATGAATTCGAGGGTAAACAACTTTTCAAGAAGTTTAAGATACTGATTCCCGAAGGTCGTCTGGCCGCGACGCCCGACGAAGTAGCCGAAGCCGCCTCAGAAATCGGGGGGCCGGTAGTACTTAAGTCGCAGGTACTCACCGGCGGACGAGGCAAGGCCGGGGGAATAAAAGTCGTCGTTAAACCGGGTGACGTTAAGAAAACCGCCGAACAGCTTTTCGGTCTGACCATCAAGAGCTTCCCGGTCGAGAAGATTCTGGTCGAGCCGAAATTGAATATTAAAAAAGAACTGTATGTTGGCGTAACCATCGACCGGGTCAATTATAAACTGGTTGTAATCGCGTCAGGTGAGGGCGGTGTGGATATCGAAGAAACCGCCGAAAAACGCCCGGATAAGATTGTCCGTCACTCGCTCGATATAGATCAGGAACTGTACTCTTTCGATGCTATAGAGATCGCCAAAAAGATCGGCATACCGTCGCAATTGACCAAGGCCGCCGCACCGATTATTGTCGGGCTGTTCAAATTGTTTAAAGCGTACGACGCCAAGCTGGCCGAAATAAATCCGTTGGTGATTACCGACGATGGTACACTCATCGCCGCCGACAGCCGTATCTCGCTCGACGACGACGCCGCGTTCCGTCATCCCGACCTCGCCGAACTGGGGATCGAGAAACGTCACGAGGAAGGTGAGATGACCGAGCGCGAACAGCAGGCGACCGAGTGGGGAATACCATACCTGGACCTCGATGGCGATATCGGCATGTTTCCCGGCGGGGCAGGATTCGGAATCATGGGTAACGATTTCATTCATTACTATGGCGGCCGTCCCGCCAATTTCATGGATTCCGGCGGCGGGCCGACTCCGGAACGTCTGGCCAAGATGCTGGTGCTGCTCGACGAAAACCCCAATGTCAAGGCGATTTTCGGAGCGCGGTTCGGGGGAATTTCGCGGTGCGATGATTTCGCTAAGGGGGTTATCATGTTTCTCAGGGATCACGGTCTTTCCAAGCCGATGGTGTGCCGTATGACCGGCAATATGTGGAAGGAAGGCGTGCGACTGTTTGATGAGGCCAAAAAAGAAAGCCCTGAACTTTTCGGGAATTTCGAATTCCACGGTATCGAGACCCCAATCGAGGAAATTTCCCAACGCGCGGTGGAACTGGCGAAAGGGGGCAAGTGATGGCTATCCTGGTCGACAAGAATTCCAAAATCATGGTGCAGGGGATAACCGGCGGAGCCGGGCAGTTCCACGCCAAACGTATGATCGAGTACGGTACCAATATCGTGGGCGGCACCTCACCGGGTAAAGGTGGACAGGAAGTCGAGGGGCGTCCGGTGTTCGATACGGTCGCCGAATGTGTGTCCGAAACGAAGGCCGATACCTCGGTTATATTTCTTCCGGCGCGATTTGTCAAAGAAGCGGCGATAGAAGCGATCCGCGCGGGGCTCAAGTTTGTCGTGGTCATTCCGGAGCACATCCCGATTCACGATATGCTTCTTGTGCGAAAAGAAGCGATGGCGCGCGGCTGCACCGTGCTGGGCGGCAACACGGCCGGGATCATCACGCCCGGCGAGGCCAACCTCGGGATCATGCCGGATATCGCATTCACACCGGGGCGGGTCGGGACGGTCAGCCGTTCGGGCTCGA
>CAZMWI010000055.1:0-16786 GCA_964569945.1 uncultured Ignavibacteriaceae bacterium | reverse complement strand
CGCTTCGGTATCCTCGCGATTCTTCACATTCCGATCATTCTGCTCCATTGATTCTGCAATCATATTTTATATAGATCCCGCCGGTCCAATAATCGTTTTTATTCCGGCGCGATTTCTTTATATTGGGGCCATATCGAAATCTATTTTGCCGGAGTATGATTACATGAAAAAAGATTCAGGTTGGTGGGATTCTTTCTTTGATCCGTTTCGAGCCGCGTTCGATATATTCACCCCCAAAGTCAACAACGCCCAGACGCGCTATTTCATCAAACGGCTGCAAATGAAGCCAGGCCAAAAATTCCTCGACTGCCCCTGCGGTATCGGGCGGATTGCGATTCCAATGGCTCGCCTTGGCGTTAAGGTGACCGGTGTGGACATTACAAAAGCCTATCTGGATGAACTCGATAAGCAGGCCGCGGCCAAAAAGCTCCCAATCAAAACGATCTGCAAAGACATGCGGCGGATAAATTTTAAAAACGAATTCGATGCCGCTGCGAATATCTGGACGTCCTTCGGCTTCTTCGACAAAGAAGAAGACAATTACCTCGTGCTAAAGAAGGCTCATCAGGCGTTGAAGCCGGGCGGGAGGTTTTTGTTGCACGTCGTCAATCGCGATTTTGTGGTAAGACATTTCCGTCCGACCGACTGGTTTAAAGTCGGCGATACGATTTTAATGGAAGACCGGACTTTCGATTTCGAGACCTCGACCATGCGCGAAGACTGGACCATTATCCAAAACGGGAAGGTCAGCCATTATAAAACCGATATCAGGGCCTATGCCTATCATGAAATTCTGGCCATGTTCGAGCGGGCCCGTTTCGTAAATATAGAAGGAACCGGCTCCTTGAAAGACGAACCGATCTCGCCCGACCGTCAGATGATGATTGTCACCGGAACCAAAGTTTTTTAGGAAAAACCAATGGAGAAAAACAGATGCCAGTGGGCGGCCAACGATCCGCTCTATATAACTTACCACGATAAAGAGTGGGGCAGGCCGGTTTATGACGACCAAACCCTGTTTGAATTTTTGATCCTCGAAGGAATGCAGGCGGGTTTAAGCTGGATCACGATCCTGCGCAAACGCGAGAACTACCGCAGGGCGCTGGACAATTTCGATGCAGCCAGGATAGCCCGATACACGACCGCCCGCAAAAAAAAACTGATGAACAACGAAGGCATAATCCGCAACCGTCTCAAAATAGAAGCGATCGTCTCCAATGCGAAAGCCTGTCTGGAAGTCAAAAAAGAGTTCGGATCGTTCGCCAAATACATCTGGGCCTTTGTCGACAACCGCCCGGTGATCAACAAATTCAAACGCATGGTAGAAATACCGGCTGAAACCGAGACTGCACGAACGATGAGCAAAGACCTCAAGAAACGGGGCTTTAAGTTTGTCGGACCTACCATCTGTTATGCCTTCATGCAGGCGGTGGGGATGGTTAACGATCATACGACCGACTGTTTTCGATACAAAGAAGTGCAAAAATATATCAGAAAGAGGGTCCCGTGAGCGAAAAATTCGACGGCTGCATCAGGCAGAATACTTTTATCAAGGCTCCCATCGAGAAAGTGTACGATACAATCGTCTCAGCCGACGACTGGAACACTTTTTTCACGACCGGCATGGAGCTCGATCCTCGCCCCGACGGTGACATCGTCTTTCGCTGGCAGGACTGGGGCCCGGATTTTTATTCGCTGGCGGCACCGGGCAAAGTGGTAACAGCAAATAGACCGAACAAATTCGCCTTCCAATGGGGTTCACCCGAAAGCGGAGGGCCATCGGTGATTACGTTCAATCTCGAAGCCGCGCACGGCGGGACGGTGATTCGACTGACCGAAGAAGGCTACCGCGATACCAAAGAGGGTCGGGCGATGATTCTCGAATGTGCCTCGGGCTGGGGCGAGGCTTTGACTCTGTTAAAATTCTATATGGAGCACGGTATTGTCTATACTCCGCCGGAAAAGAATGCCTGATTGAAATATATTTCAAACCTTCGCTTCGACTTTTTGTTATATTTCACGACGCCAATGTATATCTTTATGATCAAATACAGAGACAGTAACCACGAAAGGTTATAGATGCCATCGAAAAATAATAATGACAAACAAGGCCTGCACAAACTGGTCAAAGCCTACAACAACTACGAATTTCTAAACAGCCCGCCCGCGAGGGTTATCCGGGTGCTGGCCGAGATGGTCGAGCCGTTAGACAGGTTCCGCCGTCACAACGTCTGGAATACCGTGGTATTTTTCGGGTCGGCGCGTACCATGCCGATGCCGGAAGCGCGGCGGCGGTTTAAAAATATCGAAGCTGCGGTTAAAAACGCCACCCGGCCGTCGGCCCGCCTTAAAAAAGAACTGGAGCTGGCCCGTCGCGGTCTGATCATGGCCCGCTACTACGAAGATGCCATGAAGCTCTCGGAAAAGCTCACCCGATGGTTTCACGAAATCGAAGAATCGAAAAACAAACGTTTCGTCATATGCACCGGTGGAGGTCCCGGAATTATGGAAGCCGCTAATCGAGGTGCCAAAAAAGCGGGCGGGAAATCGGTGGGGCTGAATATAAGCCTGCCGATGGAACAGGAGCCGAACAAATATCAGTCGCCCGAGCTATCGCTGGAATTCCACTATTTCTTCATCCGCAAGTTCTGGTTTTTCTATCTGGGCAAAGCTCTGGTAGTGTTTCCCGGAGGCTTCGGGACTCTCGATGAATTTTTCGAACTGCTGACATTGATACAAACCCACAAGACCAACAAACCGATGCCGGTGGTTTTGTACGGCGCGGAATACTGGAAAGACATCGTTAATATAGATGAACTGGTAAAATGGGGTACGATCTCGCCGGAAGATATGAAGCTGTATAAAACTTTCGATGAAGTCGAACCGGCTTTTGAATATTTAAAAGAACAACTGTCCCGGCACTACATAAACGTACAATACAAGAAGAAAACAAAGAAATAGTAATATTATGGCAGACAAGAAGATCAAACTGATATCGTGGAATGTCAACGGCATACGAGCCGTCCAGCGCAAAGGCGCGCTGGAGTGGTTCAAAGAGATGCGTCCGGAAATATTGTGTATTCAGGAAACCAAGGCGCAAAAAGAACAGCTCGACGACGAACTGGTCAATATCGACGGCTACACCGCGTATTTCTGCTCGGCTGAAAGGAAGGGTTACAGCGGGGTGGCGATTTATACTTCCTTATTGCCGATTAAGGTAAATTATGGTCTCGGGAATAAAACATTCGACGGTGAAGGCCGGGTGATAGAGGCGCAGTACGACAAGTTCACGCTGTTCAATGTCTATTTTCCCAACGGCAAAGCGTCGAAAGAACGGCTTAAATATAAAATAGGTTTTTACGACGCTTTCCTGAAAGCCATCGAAAGCCGGGTTAAAAAAGGTCTGAACGTGGTTGTCTGCGGCGACGTCAATACGGCGCACAAGGAAATCGACCTGGCCCGTCCCAAAGAAAATGAAAAGGTCTCGGGATTTCTCCCCGAAGAGCGGGCCTGGATCGACAAAATGATCGAGCGCGGTTATCTCGATACTTTTCGCATGTTCAACGATAAACCGGAGCAGTACACCTGGTGGGATATGAAAACCCGCGCCCGGGACAGGAACATCGGCTGGCGCATAGATTATTTCTTCGTCAACAAAGCGCTCGGCAAAAGCGTGGCGGACGCTTTCATCCTTCCGGAAATCGAAGGCTCCGACCACTGCCCGATCGGTATTGACCTGAAAATCTGATATTAGCCGCATCCGGCCGGATATTTTTCCATTCATCTGAAACAACGCCGCGTAAATGGTGTTGTAACTTCCTTGCGTTTAAAAATCGGACTTTTATATGTCCGGGTAAATGGAAACCGGAATGATAGGATTGACAACAAAGAAAATCCCGGCGATGATAATTAGAATAACATGCTTTCGTCATACAGCCAAAGATATCCTCAACAAACTCGGATTTATGGCATCATGCAATGACCGAAACAGATTATGGTTAAGCGACTTACAGAATAAACGACAAGCGCAAACAGCAGAAATAGCTTGCCTTTGCCGGTCTTTTTTTCCATTTTGGGCATTACAATGACGAAGCTTCCCCTATATTACTGGCGGTTGACCAAGCCGTCGATTATGCTTTTGGTTCTTACCGCCGGAGCGACGGCTTTGATAATACAGGGGAGCTTCCTGACCGATCCCATAAAATTCGCGCTGTTCATGATCGGTTTGTATTTAACCGGCGGTTCGGCCAACGCTCTTAATCAATATCTGGAGCGAAAGATCGACAGCAAGATGATCCGTACCGCCAGACGCCGACCGCTTCCGACCAAACAGCTGTCACCCCGTCAGGCGCTCGGTTTTTCGCTGTCGATCGGGATTATCGGGGTGGCGATTATGTATCTGGCTTTTAATCTTATCACGGCCGTCATGGCGGCGATGACGATTATATTTTACAGCCTTTTCTATACGATTATACTTAAACCGACGACGGTGCAGAACATAGTTATCGGCGGTGTGGCGGGAGCGATGGCTCCGCTGGGAGCGTGGACGGCCGCGACCGGGCAGATCGCGCTGACGCCGTCATTGATGTCGCTGATAATATTTTTATGGACCCCGCCGCATTTCTGGGCACTGGCGATGCGGTTCAAAGACGATTACAACTCCGCCGAGCTTCCTATGATGCCGAACGTGAAGGGCGACGCCGCGACGTTAAACAGCATGATGCGCTACGCGGTCGCGCTGTTGATCGCCTCGGTGGCGCTGGGTTTTACCGGTTTCGGCTGGGTCTATATGGTTTCGGCGGTAGTACTGGGAATAGTATTTATTTATAAAATCCAACTGGCCCGTAAAATCAGGAAACAAAAGCTCGATTGGGATGTTTTCAAATATTCCATCATTTATTTGTTCGGGCTGTTTGGTGCGATGGTGTTTGACAAGCTGGTTTATGTTGCCATAAACATTTAAACTGCTTATATAGGTTGGCAGGAGTACGATTTGGCACAAATATTCCCCAAGTGGGCTAATAATATACCTACGATTATCGCGGTCGGATCGGTCGTCTTCGTTTGCAGTGCGGTGGCCTTTGTCTGGTACTATTTTTCACCGTGGTACACCGACGTCGGTTATGCCCCGGTTCAACCGGTACCGTACAGCCACAAACTCCACGCCGGTGACCTGGGCCTGGACTGCCGGTACTGTCATTTCGACGTTGAGAAATCGCCCGTCGCCAATGTCCCGGCAACTTCGGTTTGTATGAACTGCCACAAGATAATCCTTCCGGAAAGCGAAAAGCTCCTGCCGGTTCGCGAAAGTTTCGCCAATAACATTCCCATCAAATGGGTACGAGTACACAAAATAGGTGAATACGCCTATTTTGACCACAGCGCGCATTTGAGGGCGGGCGTGGGATGTGTCGAGTGTCACGGACGGATCGACCAGATGGAGCGCGTACATCAGGTTAAGCCGCTTTCCATGTCATGGTGTCTCGACTGTCATCGCAACCCGGACATGCACCTGAGACCGCCGTCGGAAGTAACCAATATGGAATATGTCCTTCCGCCGCGCGAAGAGCAGTTGAAGTTCGCAAAAAATTTCCGCCGGGATCACGATGTAAACCCGTCGGAAGATTGTTCCACCTGTCACCGATGAGAAAACGATTTGGATAAAAAAGATAAAATACACTGGCGCTCACCGGAACACAAAGCCGGACTGACCAAAGTCGATAAAAGCGACCTGCCGCACTATGATCCCTCGGACATCGACAACCGCTGGAGTCGACGGCATTTCCTCGGGATTATGGGAGCGTCGGTGGCGCTGGCTTCGATGGCCGGATGCCGCCGCCCGATTGAGAAAATCGTCCCCTATGTAACCCAGCCCGAAAGCGTCATTCCCGGCGTGCCGATGCACTATGCCACGACCATGCCATTTGGCGGGTCGGCTTATGGTTTGATTGTCGAATGTCACGAAGGGCGGCCGACCAAGATCGAAGCCAATTACGATCACCCGTCGACTCCCGGCGGGACCGACGTTTTCGCACAGGCGGCCATTTTAAATATGTACGACCCGGATCGCTCGCAAACGACTCGTCAAAAAGGCGAGCTGTCCAAATATGACGATTTTATCGCTTTCTATCGCAAGCAGTTCGATCAGTTCAAGGAGAACAAAGGTGAGGGGCTGGCGATTTTATCCGAGCCGTTTTCATCACCGACTTTGAAGCGCTTGAAAAGGCAATTTGACAAAACATTCCCGAACGCACGGTGGGCCATCTACGAACCTATAAGCGATGAAAATATATTCAAGGCGTCCGAGAATATCACCGGACGCACCGTCCGGCCCATTTATCATTATGACAAAACCGACATAATTTTGTCGCTCGATTCGGATTTCCTCCAAACCGAAGCTGAGCACATCAAAGCGGCCTTCGATTTCGCCAAACGGCGTGATATTGAAGAAACTAATGCAATGAACCGGCTCTATGTGGTCGAAAGTACGTACTCCGTAACAGGGGCGTCGGCCGATCACCGTTATCGTATGCCCTCGTCGCAAATCGGCGCTTTTCTTATCGAGCTCGCCGGCGTTTTGAAGTCGAAAGGTCTGTCGATCCCGGATATAAATTCACAGTACGATATAACGTTCGACAAACACTGGATTGACACCGTCTCCGACGATCTGATCAAAGCCAAAGGTCACGCCGTAGTCGTGGCGGGGCGTCGTCAGCCGGTCTGGGTGCACGAACTGGCAATACTTGTGAATCGGGCGCTTGGTGCGATCGACACGACGGTCGACTTCTACAAAACCGATAATACGGCAATTGGCAAAACCGGGGATTTGAAAAAGCTGGTCGATGCGGCCAATGACGGCAAAGTAAAGACGCTGGTCATATTCGGCGGTAATCCGGTATATAATGCACCGACGGATTTGAAATTTGCCTCGGCTCTTGGCAAAATTGAAACTTCAATACATTTCGACGAACTGTACGATGAAACCGGGCGCCTTGCATCCTGGCATATCCCTCGCTCGCACTTCCTCGAAAGCTGGGGTGATACGGTCGCGTTCGATGGCACAACCGGTATTATCCAGCCGATGATTGCGCCGCTCTACGCCTCTCGCGGCGACTGCGAGCTTTTGTCACTGTTGACGACCGGGCTGGATAAGCGCGGTTACGATATAGTCAGGGAAACGTGGAAAAATCCGCTCGACAGTGGAGATTTCGATAAAGAGTGGAATCAGGTTTTGCACGACGGCTGCTTTTCCGGGACAAAGACGGGTCCCGAACCGATTAAAATTTTAAGCGACAAGCCGTCGATTCCGGCCCAAATCAAAGCCTCCGAAAATATCGAAATCGGCTTTTACCCGTCGATGCAGATGTACGACGGCCGCATGTCCAATAACGGCTGGATGCAGGAAGTGCCCGATCCCATAACCAAGCTTTCGTGGGATAACCCGGCCCTGATAAGCCCGGCGACGGCCAAACAAATGGACATAGCCAATTCCGACGTGGTACAGGTAGATTATTCCGGTAATTCACTTGAGATTCCGGTCTGGATAGTACCTGGCCTTGCGGATAATTATTTAATGTTATCTCTTGGCTATGGCCGCGAAAAAATCGGTCGGGTGGCCGACGGTGTCGGTTTTGATACATACCAGCTGAGAACTCTGAATAATATATATTACGCAGACGGCGCGACCGTAAGGAAAACCGGCCGCAAGTACGACCTGGCTAACACTCAGGACCATGGCACTATGGCCGGACGGCCGATCGTGCGCGAGGCGGACGTCGAAGAATACAAAAAGAATCCTCAATTCGCACACGAGATGGTCGAGCACCCGGCGCTGAAAACGATTTATCCCAAATTCGACTATTCCAAGGGCTATCAGTGGGGGATGACCATCGACCTGAATCGCTGTATCGGGTGCAACGCCTGTACTATCGCCTGTCAGAGCGAAAACAACATACAGGTCGTCGGCAAAGAACAGGTTTCCAACGGTCGGGAAATGCACTGGATACGGCTCGACCGGTATTTCGTGGGCGAAGAAGAAGACCCCAAAATGGTGCATATGCCGATGCCATGCCAGCAGTGTGAAAACGCGCCGTGCGAATCGGTCTGTCCGGTGGCAGCGACGTCGCACAGCAAGGAAGGCCTTAACATGATGGTCTACAACCGTTGTATCGGCACGCGCTACTGCTCCAACAACTGTCCTTACAAAGTGCGGCGGTTTAACTTCTTCAACTATACCAATGATCTGCCTCAGACGATTCAAATGGCTCAGAATCCGGATGTGACCCTACGCTTCCGAGGTGTGATGGAGAAATGCACTTTCTGTATTCAGAGAATCAATCGCAACAAGCAGAAAGCCAAAAAGGAAGACCGGACGCTGCAAGACGGTGAATTCATGACCGCCTGTCAGCAGGCTTGTCCGACCCGGGCTATAACCTTCGGCAATATAAACGACAAAGAAAGCAAAGTGACCGAACTCAAGCAAAAGCCGAGATCGTATGCCCTGTTAGCGGAATTTATGACCAAGCCGCGTACAACATATCTGGCCAAAATAAGAAATCCCAACCCGGCTTTGAAGCCGGAAACGAGCGAACAATCAAATGACGGATAAAATTACGAAGTGAGTACGCCCGAAAACATTGCCGCCGGTATCGCCGAACCCCCGCTGGTCGCGGGAGATCATACTTTCGCCACGGTTACTGACCACATCTGCGGTATTCCGGAAGGCCGACAGGGGAGATGGTGGTACATCGCTTTCGCCGCTGCTTTCTCATTCCTTTTGGTGCTGGTCGGTTCGATTGGCTATCTGGTTTATGAGGGTATCGGTATCTGGGGTGTCAACATCCCGGTCGGCTGGGGCTGGGCGATCATAAATTTCGTCTGGTGGGTCGGTATCGGCCACGCCGGGACGCTTATCTCGGCCATTCTGTTTTTACTGCGGCAGCGCTGGCGGACGTCGATCAACCGCTTCGCCGAAGCCATGACCCTGTTTGCCGTGCTTTGTGCCCTGATTTTCCCGGCGATACACGTCGGCCGCGCCTGGGTCGTCTACTGGGTGTTTCCGGTGCCCAACCAAATGGACATCTGGCCCAATTTCCGCAGCCCGCTTTTGTGGGATGTTTTCGCGGTCAGCACGTACTTGTTCGCGTCGCTGGTTTTCTGGTTCACCGGGCTGATCCCGGACCTGGCGACATTCCGCGACCGGGCGGTCACCAAAGTTAAAAAATTCATTTTCGGATTCCTGGCGCTGGGCTGGCGCGGCGGGAACCGTCAGTGGCGACACTACGAACTGGCTTATCTTCTTCTGGCCGGCATTTCCACACCGCTCGTGCTTTCGGTTCACTCGGTAGTTAGTACCGACTTCGCGGTGAGTATCCTCCCCGGCTGGCACACGACCATATTTCCACCGTACTTCGTGGCCGGGGCCATTTTCTCCGGGTTCGCGATGGTCGTCACCTTGAGTATCATCGCCCGCAAAATTTATCACCTCGAAGATTTTATAACGCTGAACCATCTGGAAAAGATGAACAAGATCATGCTGTTGACGGGCATGATGGTCGGCTATTCTTATATGATCGAGTTCTTTACGTCGTGGTACAGCGGCAATTTATACGAGCAGTTTATGTCCATCAACCGCGCCACCGGGCCGTACGCCTGGGGCTACTGGATCATGGTCTCGTGCAACGTCCTTGTCCCGCAGCTTTTCTGGTTCAAGAAATTGCGCCGGTCGGTGCCGGTGATGTTTATCGCGTCGATCTTGATAAACGTCGGCATGTGGTTCGAGAGATTCGTGATCGTGGTTTCCTCGCTCGCCAACGACTTTTTGCCGTCGAGCTGGGCGTACTATAAACCGACCATATGGGATATCATGACCTTTGCCGGGACGTTCGGGCTGTTCTTCACGCTCTTCCTGTTGTTCATTCGGTTCCTGCCGATGATTGCCATGTCCGAAATCAAAGGCGTCATGCCGCAGGCCAAAGTTGCTCATGACGAGGGAAGCCATGAATAACGAAATTGTCAAAAAAACACAGGCAATACTGGCCGAATTCGAAACGCCGACTGCCCTGATGAAAGGAGCCGAAGCGCTCCGCGACGCGGGATACAAGAAATTCGACTGCCATTCCCCGTTCCCGATTCACGGTATGGACAAAGCCATGGGGCTGAAGCGTTCCCCGCTGGGCTGGATGGTCGGTCTGGCGGCGTTTATCGGCGCCTCGGGAGCGCTTACACTTCAATGGTGGACAAGTACCATCGACTACCCGCTTGTCATTTCCGGCAAACCGCTGTTCAGTTTCCAGGCCTATGTACCTATTACTTTCGCGCTCGGCGTGGTGCTGTCGGCGGGGACGGCTTTAATCGGAATGCTGGCGCTTAACGGTCTGCCGCGGTTTCATCACCCGGTATTTTATTCGGATCGCTTCGCCCGGTTCAGCAACGACAGCTTTTTTATAAGCGTGGAGGCGGCGGATAAAAATTTCCATTTAGATCAAACCAAAGCTCTGCTGGAGCAGTCCGGCGGAAAAAATATAGAGATACTCGAAGGCGAATGAACGGAATTTTTAAAAAATATGGGACGGGCGGATTTATTTCGGTATCGATGGCGCTGCTGTTGATATCGGCCGTAGGTTGTTCCCGGGGTCAGCAATCGGAGCGGACGCCGATTCATCTGAATCCGAATATGGATATACAGGAGAAATACCTCGCCCAGGGTGAAAGCAAGTTTTTCGCCAACGGCTCCAATATGCGGCTGCCCGTCGAAGGAACGATATCCCTCGAAAACCTTCGCAACGACGACGCCTTCTTCCGGGGAATGAACTCAAAGGGTGAATTTATCAAGAAGATGCCGGTCGAAATTACAATGCAGCTATTGGATCGCGGCGAGCAAAGATTCAATATCTATTGCTCCCCGTGCCACAGCCGTCTCGGTGACGGTAAAGGTATTATGGTCAGCCGGGGTTATGTGCCTCCGCCCAGTTTCCACACGGATCTGATCAGGAATATGCCCGATGGCCAGATATTCGATGTGATCACGCACGGTATTCGTAACATGCCAGCTTACCGCTATCAGGTTCCACCCGCGGATCGCTGGGCTATTATCGCTTATATCCGGGCGCTGCAAAGAAGCCAGGACGCGACGATTAAAGACATTCCCGAAGAAAGGCGCGAGAAGGTAAAATCGCAATGAAAATAGATGCAACGACATATCGAATCACCGAAGACGGCCGGGTCGGAAAGATCGCGCTGATTCTCGGTATCATCGGACTGATTGCCACTGTCGCCGCGTATTTTGTCGACCGCACGCAGTTTAATTTCTCTTATCTGACGGCTTTCATCTTCTGGCTGTCGATCGGACTGGGCGGTCTCTTTTTCGCCATGCTGCACCATCTGGTCGGCGCCAAATGGAGTGTAGTCATACGGCGGATGGGCGAAAATATCATGATTTGCATACCGATAATGGCGATTTTCGCCATTCCGGTTTTGTTCGGCATCAAAGATCTGTTTCACTGGAGCCACCCGGAGGTAGTCGCCAACGACCCGATTCTGCAGGGCAAAGAGCCGTTTTTAAATACAACGTTCTTTATAATAAGAACCGTGTTTTATTTCGCAGTCTGGATTTTTCTGGCGAGATATTTGTACCGCCTGTCGCTGGCTCAGGACAGTTCCCACGACGTCGGGCTCTTCAAGAAAATGCGCATGGTCAGCGCTCCGGGTATGATCCTTTACGCTTTCACCCTGACGTTCGCGTCGTTCGATTGGCTTATGTCGCTCGATGCGCACTGGTACTCGACAATTTTCGGTGTTTATGTTTTCTCCGGAGCATTTCTGGCCATGCTGGCCTTCTTGATGCTCTTCGTGCTCTATTTCGACGGCACCGGCGCGATGCGCGGGACGATCACCAAAGAACACTGGCACGATATAGGCAAACTTATGTTCGCCTTTGTCATTTTCTGGGGCTATATGGCCTTCTCGCAGTATATGCTTATCTGGTACGGAAACATTCCCGAAGAAACGGTCTGGTTTTTGGATCGCTGGCAAAACGGCTGGCAATATATTTCGCTCCTGATAGTTTTCGGGCTGTTTACGATCCCGTTTTTCGTTCTCTTTCCTTTCGGCACCAAGCGCAACCGGCCCATTATGCTGGTTATGTCGGTCTGGGTCCTGGTCATGCACTGGGTCGATCTGTACTGGATAATCATGCCCAACCTGCATCCCGACGCCGTGAAATTTTCCTGGATCGACGTCGCCCCGATGATGGGTATCGGCGGGATCTTCGTCTGGTACTTCTGGAAGCGTGTCAAGGCGCTGCCTTTGTTGCCGGTCAATGACCCCGGACTGGAAGAATCCAAAAAACTCGTGAGCTTTTAGAGATTATGTTGTCACCGGAACAACACGGCGGCTACGAAAAAGCCGATATCAACGTGAACAAAGTCATCCTTTTCTTTGTTCTCGGGGTCATAGCGATTGTCATTATTCTGGTCTTTTTGCTGGACTATTTTAAGACAGTCAGAAACGATACCATTTATGATGAAGTTCTCAAACCCCAGTCGACCACGCTTCGCGAACTGCACGCCCGTGAGACTGAAGGACTGACGACATACAAGATTTTGGATGCTGACAAGGGAATTTACAGAATACCGATCGAACGCGCCAAGAAACTCCTGGCCGATGAAGCTTATCGCGAAAGAAACAAATAGACTCCCGTTTCTTTTTCTCCTTTTCATCGCCTTAATTTTGACCTTACCGACCGATGGCCTAGCTCAGAGAGTCACCAACACGCCCAACGAACTCAAGAAAGTCAACGTCGATGAGCATCTGGGACAAAAAATACCAACCGATCTGACCTTCACCGACGATCACGAAAACGAAGTCGCACTCGGGGACTATCTCAATCACGATAAACCGGTAATATTGATACTGGGCTATTATACCTGCCCGATGCTCTGCAATCTCGTTTTCAACGGTGTTCGCGACGCCGTCAATGAAATGCCGCTGTCGCTGGGCAAGGACTTCACAATTGTCAACGTCAGCATCGATTCATCCGATACGCCTGTCATCGCCGCGGCCAAAAAGAAAAATTATATGTCCAGCCTTAAAAAAGAGGCCCCCGAAAGCGGCTGGATGTTTCTTACCGGCGGGGGAGAAAAGGCCCGGACCCTGGCCAAAGCGGTCGGATTCGAATATTATTACGATACCAAGACAAAGCAGTATGCCCATCCGGCCCTGATCACGATTTTGGCGCCCGACGGGACGATTTCACGCTATATGTATGGCATCCAGTTCAACCCCAGAGACTTGCGACTGGCACTGCTGGAGGCATCGAAGGGGGAAATCGGCGATACGGTCGATAAAATACTGCTTTATTGCTACCATTATGACCCTCAGACCGGAGGTTATTCTCTGTTTGCGGAGCGGCTGATGCGAGTGGGCGGATTGATAACAATGGTAATCCTGGCGGTATTCGTAGGATTCTTATTTTTCCGGGGAAAACATAAAAAAAACCGGGAACAAATCAGTCTCAATTAGCGCTTTACTACAAAACAAAACCCACATAGTCTTTATTTAATGGATACCGTTGGAACATTGTTTATGCCCCCGGAGGCTTCCACCCTTGCGGGGGACGTCGACAGCATTTTTTATTATATAGTCTACGCGGCGATTATGATATTTTGCATCGTCCTGTTTTTGATGCTGTTTTTCGCCATCCGCTATCGCCACACCAGACAGGCCGAAGATACCACCACCCCGGCTATAACTCAGAACATAAAACTCGAGTTGATCTGGTCGATAATCCCGACCATCCTCGTGATGATCTGTTTCTTCTGGGGATTTCACGTCTTCATGAAAATGAACGTCGTACCCAAAGACGCCCTGGAAATAAAGGTTACTGGCCAGAAATGGTTCTGGTCTTTCGATTATCCCGAAGGCGTCTCGACCGTCAACGAGTTGGTCGTGCCCGACAACAAGCCGATCAAACTTTTGATGTCGTCCAAGGACGTTATTCACAGCTTCTATGTCCCGGATTTCAGGACCAAGATGGACGTCCTCCCCAACCGCTACTCGGTCACCTGGTTCGAAGCCAAACAGCCGGGTATCCACAACCTGTTTTGTGCGGAATTTTGCGGTGACGGCCATTCCAAGATGATCGGGAAGGTCAAAGTCGTCTCGGAGCGCGAATACGAGGCGTGGCTGGAAGAAGGCAGCGCCGGCGCTGAAGGATTGCCCCCCGAAAAACTGGGTGAGCAGCTTTTTAAATCCAAAGCCTGTGTTACCTGCCACAGCACCGAAGGGAAGAGGATTACCGGGCCGCCGCTGAACGGCGCGTTCGGCAATCCGGTCGCTCTCAAACGAGGAGAGACGATCACTATGGATGAAAATTATATAAGAAAATCGATACTTGAACCGCAGGCCGACGTGGTCGCCGGGTATGATCCCGTAATGCCGACCTATCAGGGAATATTAAAAGACAAGCAAATCGACGCCTTAATTGCGTATATAAAATCGTTGAAGTGACGGAATCGCCAATGAATACAATGCCGGAAACACATTATCTTAACGCAGCCAAAGGATGGAAATCGTGGCTGTTTACCCTCGATCACAAGCGTATCGGGATCATGTATCTGTTCAGCATCATGACGGCCTTTTTTGTCGGGGGCGTCTTCGCCATTCTGGTGCGGCTGGAACTGCTGCATCCCGGCCGTGATCTAATGGATGCCCACACATACAACCAGATGTTCACTCTCCACGGCGCCATAATGATCTTTTTATTTATTATTCCGTCGATACCGGCAGCTCTCGGAAATTTTGTTCTGCCGCAGACAATCGGCGCCAAAGATGTGGCGTTCCCGAGACTGAATTTAGCCAGTTGGTACATTTACATAGTCGGTGCACTGGTCGCGGTGCTGTCTATTTATCTCGGCAGCGTCGATACCGGCTGGACGTTTTATACACCATACAGCACGACCACCAGCACGTCGGTCGTAGCCATGACGCTGGGCGTGTTCATTCTCGGCTTTTCCTCGATATTCACCGGAATAAATTTCATCGTCACTATACATAAAATGCGGGCACCGGGGATGACCTGGTACGATATGCCGCTGTTCGTGTGGGGGCTGTACGCCACCGCCATTATACAGGTGCTGGCAACACCGGTTCTGGCGATTACCCTGCTGCTGTTAATCATGGAGCGCGTCCTGGGCATAGGGATTTTCGATCCTTCGATGGGCGGCGACCCGGTCCTGTTCCAGCATTTCTTCTGGTTCTATTCGCACCCGGCCGTGTATATCATGATCCTGCCCGGCATGGGTATCATATCCGAGTTGGTCGCGACTTTCTCTCAGAAAAAAATATTCGGTTATAAAGCTATTGCCTATTCTTCGCTGGCAATTGCATTCATAAGCTTCCTCGTGTGGGGGCACCACATGTTCGTCAGCGGCCAGTCGCAGCTGGCCTCGATGATTTTCTCTTTCTTGACGTTTCTGGTGGGTATACCGTCGGGGATAAAAGTCTTCAACTGGCTGGCCACTATGTACAAAGGGAAACTGCGCTTCGACACACCCATGCTGTACAATCTGTCGTTTCTGTTCCTGTTCACGATCGGCGGCCTGACCGGCATTTTCCTTGGAACGCTGGCGGTCGACGTCCACCTGCACGATACCTATTTCGTCGTCGCGCATTTTCACTACGTTATGATGGGCGGGACAGTCATGGCCTTCCTCGGGGGGATACATTTCTGGTGGCCCAAGATGTGGGGACGGATGTTCAGCAAGAAATGGGCATTTATTTCCTGGATATTGATCTTCATCGGCTTTAACATGACCTTTTTCACGCAGTTCATCCTCGGCGCCAAAGGGATGCCCAGGAGGTATTACACCTATCTCGACCAGTACCAGCCGCTGCACGCTTTCTCATCCTATGGTTCCTGGGTGCTGGGGCTGGGCTTTGTCGTCATGGCCGTCTACCTCTTCCATTCAATCAAGCACGGACCAATTGCCGGAAACAATCCCTGGGGTTCGCTGACTTTCGAGTGGGAATCAACGTCACCGCCGCCGGTAGCCAATTTCGATAAAGACCCGGTGATGATTCACGGCCCCTACGACTACGATAAGATAGTACCAAAGAGGACATACCCGTAATGAGTACACCGGCGGAACATTCGGCGCACCTGGCGCATCATTTTGCCGACAGCGAGCAGCAGTTCGACTCGGCCAAGCTGGGCATGTGGGTTTTCCTGCTGACGGAAATTCTCCTGTTCGGCGGGCTGTTCGTGGCGTACGCCATCTATCGCTCGACCGACCCGGATATGTTCTACAACGCCCACAAATTCCTCGACGTCAAGATGGGGACCCTCAACACAATCGTGCTTATAACGAGCTCACTGACTATGGCGCTGTCGATTCGCAGCACACAGCTCGGAAACCGTAAACGAACTATACTGCTTCTGATTATAACCCTGACTCTGGCCGCGGCCTTTCTGTTCATCAAATACCTCGAATACAGCCACAAGTTTCATATGGGGCAGCTGCCGGGGAAATATTACACATTCACGGGCATAAAAGGCAATAACCCGCACATATTTTTCAGCATATATTTTCTGATGACGGGCCTGCACGGGATTCATGTTATCGCCGGAATGATTACCATCGGCTGGATATTGAAAAAAACCATCCGGGGCGATTTTTCACCGGAATATTATACTCCAATCGAACTGACCGGCCTGTACTGGCATTTGGTCGATATGATCTGGATATTTTTATTCCCATTGCTGTATTTGATAGGATAGAAAGATGAG
>CAZMWI010000054.1:0-16927 GCA_964569945.1 uncultured Ignavibacteriaceae bacterium | reverse complement strand
GCACCAAAAGCTCGGGGGTGGCCGGAGCTCGAAGCGAATAAATGTCACCAGCGATGCGGGCGAGGAAGAGGCATGGCTGGAGATTTTCGGATGTCAGTTGCGGGATTCGTGACGGATCGGGCCAGAAGCCATCGGAAAAAGATCCGACTTCCATGGTCATGCCGAAGAGTTTGTTTTTGGAGGTCTGCTCACCGTACATCCAGTCGTCGCTGTCGCCGTTGGTGACATAAAGCTCCCAGCCGGGTCCGGGATCATAACCGTTGAATGCCTGGACAGTATCGCCGATCTGTTCGAAGATATCTTCATCAGGCGTAATCAGTCCGTCAAGATAGCTCCAGGGCCACAACAGCAGGTTTTGATAAGAGTGGACGAACATCGAAATCACGAATTCGTGGCTTTCAGTAAAATCTCTGATAACCTGCGTTTCCGGTTCGGAAAACGGCCCGGTGCCGCGATAGGTTTCATCGTCGGTAATCGACGATGAACCAATGTCGTCGTAACCCCATTCTTGACCGAAATTCCTGTTAAGATCGACACCGTAAGTACCGTCGCCGTTGTTGCGGCGGTTTTTGCGCCACATGCCGCCGCCCGACGGGTTGGTAACCTGATTGTAATAATATCCGTCGGGGTTGACGCACATGATAAACCATAATTCGCGGTTATTGATCAGGTCGGTCACTTCGGGATCGGTGCCATAATTATCTAGCAGGTAATCAGTAAAGTAAAACAGCACCATCGGCGTGATGACTTCTCGGGCATGTATGGCGGCGGTAAAGAGGACTTCGGGTTCGTCTTCATCGACGTAGGGATTGTCGGAAATCTTGATGGCCCATATATCGCGGCCCTGTATTGTCTGCCCGATGCTCATTGTGTCGGTCGTTATGCCGGGGTGTTGAACGTGCATCAGGGCCATTTTGGCCTCGATTTCGGACAGGGTCATGTACCCGCCCATGTCTTTATTTAAAAGCCGCGATTGATAAAAGGCGGTCAGGTCGTCGTGAAGAATTTCTATTTTAAGATCGGTGGATTGCAGCCTGAGAAGAGCCGTACTGTCGACGATAACATCGGCAAAATCCTTGAACATTCGGACATCATCCAGTCCAAGAGCTTTGAAAGTCAAATAATCCGCCTTCGTCTGAAGATGGACTTTGACTTCAATAGATTTGTCCTGATCGCAATGGGCCTGCGGAATAATTAACAAAATAAACAAAAATGAAAAAACAAATGTGCTAAGAGCTTTCATTTTGCCTCCCGGGCGGGTAAGAATGAATTCCTGCGTTGTAATTGGATATAATATAACAGGTTATCGGATATTGCAAAGATGTTTTTAGCCGTTTCCAGGCACATTATTGAAAATCTCGCCCTTAATATTTGGTAACGCGGTAAATATAATACGGAATTTTGGACACGATCTTTGTTAATAGACGCGTTTTCGTAGGCTCGATTGTAAATAATGCCCCTGCAAAAAAAAGCCCCGAGGATGCGAGCACGGACATCCATCGGGGCGTGCTACTCAATCGAGCCAATTAGCCGAATTGAGTCCCCCCTCATAGGGATAAACCCATTGAATCAGGGTTTTCTGCTACCGGGTATTTTTTGTCGCAGATTTAATAGATTTATATATCGAATAGCGTGCCGACCGGGCGGAGTTTTTGCGGGTTGTAAGACGTTGTTATATAATAGGTAACGAACAGGGCGAATTAAGTATATGCGGCCCGATGTTCAGTTTACCAAAACAGGATTAAATCGTGATGGTGAATTTAACCTTTGGTGATGTTCAGGTCGTTGATCATTTTGTGAAAGTTGGCCGGGTCGACCTGAAGTTCCCGGGCGGCGGCGCTGGCATTATATTCGTGCCGGGCCAGCGTTTGTATTATGACGGTTTTTTTATAGTCTCTGAGAATATCAGACAGCGATTGCCCGTTTGATTTTTCTTCCTGATGACTTTTTAAATATTCGCCGACATGAGTTCGAGATATGTATGATGATGGTGTCAGGTCGAAAAGAGACTGGACGGCGTCGAGCAGTTGACGCACGTTGCCCGGCCAATCGAAGGCGATCAGATCGTCGATAGCATTGGGTTCGAATATCTTGGGTCCGCATCCATTGCGAATAAAATAATTTTGGGCGAAATGCTCTATCAAAAGCGGGATATCTTCGCGCCTGTCTTTTAACGGCGGCAGGGTTATGGTAATACCGTTGATTCGATAAAAGAGGTCTTCGCGAAAGATATTATCGCTGACCAGTCGTTCGAGGTTGCGGTGAGTGGCACAAATAAGTCGGATGTCCGTGGTTTGGACTTCCGGCGAGCCGACCTTGCTGAATTCCCCGGATTCAAGAATCCTAAGGATTTTAGCCTGAGTGGATATATCGAGGTCACCGATTTCATCGAGAAAGACGGTACCGCCATCGGCGTATTCGAACAGGCCTACCCGATCGGCAATCGCTCCGGTGAAAGAGCCTTTCAAGTGTCCGAACAGTTCCGATTCGACCAGGTCGAATGATTTATGATTGCAGTTTAAAATGGCCAGCCGGCCGTCGCCGCGACGGCTCGATTTGTGTATGGCCCGTGCGACAAGTTCTTTGCCGCTGCCGGTTGGGCCGAGTATCAAAATCTTGCTTTCGGTACAAGCAATCTGCTCTATTTTTTTATAAACGTTCAGCATGGTAGCGGATTTGCCCACGAGCCCGTAATTTTCCAGTGCGATTTTCCGCAGGGTGTGCGAATCGGTCTGGAGCTTATAGTGTTTTACGGCGTTCTTGACGGCCCGTCGCAGCCTGGCCGGGCGCTCGCTTTTAATGACGTAGTCAAAAGGCTGGTACTCCCTTTCGATTTCGCCTTCGGAATAGTCGCCGGGAAATCCGGTATGAAATATTATAGGCAGTTCGGGATTGATATCATGGATTTTACGGGCGGTTTCGAGCCCGTCCATTTCGGCCATGCGAATATCAAGAACGACGGCGTTGATGTTGTCTTTTGTACCAAGAATTTCGAGAGCTTCATATCCTGACTGACCAGCCAGCACCTCGTATTCTTCGTCGAAAACCTGCTTTAAAGCCTCCATGACCATATTGTCATCATCTACCAATAAAATCCTATCGGCCATAACCTTATCCTCATGCGATGATTAAAATTTAAAACTGCAGATGAATCACTCAGGCTTTATTAAGTAATATAATGAATTTTGTTCCCTTGTCCAGCCCTGATTCGGTGAAGATTTGGCCTTCATACAGCGAAACTATACGTTTGACAATGCTCAGACCGAGGCCGGTTCCTGAGTTGGGGTGAGTAGTGTAGAAAGCGTCGAATATGCGCTCGACGATTTTATCGGGAATTCCGGGGCCAGTGTCTTCCATTTCCAGGCAGACTTTGCCGTCCTGTTCTGAGGCTCTTATATATATTTTTTTCTGTGGCGAATTTTCTATGGCTTTCAGGCTATTAAGAAACAAATTATTGAAGACGCTGTAGACATGGAGCCTGTACATATTGACAAACAGGTCTCCGGGAATATCCGCGGATACCTCGGCCGCCACTTTCTCGATCCTGTCCCTGTTGCTTTCTATAACTTCCGTGACGATTTCGGCCAGTGGCGTCTTTTCGGCCTTTTTTTCGGTGTCGAGTCGGGAATATACTTTGACAAGTTCTACCATAGTCATGGCCCGACTGACTGCCCGTTCGGCGAGGTTAAGCATTTGCACGTTGCGTTTATGAGAATCAACGGATTCTGCATCGCAATTTTCTTTGAGGCTGTCGAGAGCGGTGCGGGCGGGGTAGAGGGCGTTGAGTATTTCATGGGCGACACCGCCGGCGATATCTTTAGCCTGTTTATATTTCTCGGCGGCGATAAGTTCTTCCTGGGCTTCGCGCAGATCGGTTAAGGCTTTATCGAGACGGTTCTTTTGATCCTCGATTATTTTATTTTTGCGGCGGAAGGCGGTCAAAATGGACCAGATCACGGCAGCGATCAGGCCCAGTGGAACCGCCCCGCCCAGAAAGGCCAGCAGCGGCTTTCGCGAAAATATAGTGTACCAGGGGGAGTGTTTGATTTCAAATAAATAACTGTCGGCAAGCAGCCCGGAGGAAACGAAGATGGAGTATTTCGGGTTGGTCAATGAAAGCTGCGAGGCTGCATAGCTGTTGGCAAGCAGGGGACCGTCGGCGTCGAACACAGCCAGCGGATTGAAATCACCGTCGGCCAATAGCATCCGGGTCGAATGTACGACAATTAGAAGTTGATTGTCACCCCGGCCCAGGAAATCTCGACAATCCCAAACGTTAAAGACGGAAGGGCCGGTGCAAGCTTCAATTTCGTTTAGCTTATCATCGAGGATTAAAAGCCTTCTTTCACGCGTTTCAATAAATATTTCCGGAGTTCCATCGGAGTTGTAATCGTACAAATGCATTCTGCGCGGTAATGCGCCGGAACTTATTTCTTTTTCGGTAATCAGGTTGCCGTCGAGGGAATACATATCGAGATAGACATAATCGAGGGTCGAATCTGCAGTATTGGATTGTACGGTCGGAGTTCTTGCGACGAGGATTTCGGGGATGCTGTCGTTATCGAAATCGTAAACTAACGGAGTGGCGTTGGTAAATGAGCCGCCTGTCTGCAAGTGCCATAATAACCCTCCATGTTCATTGAGGACTATTGCGTACGAATGGCCATCATCCATATCGCCGGCGACGGCGGCGTTGCCTTTGGACGCGACTCCGAAGACGATTCTCGGACTGTCATTGCGAAGATCTTGTACTATAAAAGTATTGTGAGTGTTGATTATACCTGAGATGTTACAGCGCCAGAGGATTTTGTCGTTTTTCCAGTCGAGACATATAACACAGCGGGGGTACAAGTCATAGCCGCAGTCGACCGAGAATAAAATGTCTTTGTATCCGTCGCCGTTGAAGTCATAGGCTTTCACCAATATGCCGTAGGCGTCCCAGACGCCGGAATGATCGCGATCAACGCCTGTGACGATCTTTTTTTTGAATAGTGTTTGCTTGCTTGCCTGGACGATTTCAAGCCAGAGACTATCGCCGATAACGTAACAAGTGGCGGCATCCTCGATACCGTCGTTGTCGAAGTCGGCAATCAAAGGAGGGGACAGGTTATCGGTCGGTATGTGATAGTGCCAGATGGCGTTCTGCCGCTGTAAGTCGTCATAAAACAATATGCTCGAGGTATTTTCATCCTGCGCACGATCGCCGACACAAAGAAGGCCATAGCTGCCGTCCTCGTGAATCATTATCGGAAATACGTAGACGAAATTTTTCGATACCAGCTTATCCCTGATTTCAAAGCGGTAGGGAAGTATGAGCGGGTCCTCGACCGGTTGCAATTCGCGTACAACCGGAGCAGTGGCCGATGCCAGCGCTGTCGAGACAATAAGAAGCAGAAGCAATTTAAAACAAATTATTTTCATAACACACATAGACTTATGATCATGATTAAATATACCGCCGGCGCCGGGAAAGTCAAGAAAACCCGGAGCGTAAAAAAGGCGGAAGATTACAATATCTTCCGCCTCAAAAGCTGCTATTGATTGATTTCTTTCTGGAGTTCCTGAACGGCCCGGACCAGTTGCGGGTCGCGACCGTTTATGAAATCATCGAGCAGGTTCTCGACGTAAATGTCCGGCTGCCGGGGCTGGAGGTCGATGTCTTCCATGTCGGTCGTGTATGACCCATCCGACGGTCTCCGAATTCGGGTGCCATCGATTAATCTGTACGAAGACGTCCCGATGACGCCTCCGGACGTGGGGGTGCCGATGATTTTTCCGAGACCGAGTTTGCGAAAGCCCTCGGCGAAAATCTCCGAATTGGAGCCGGAATATTCATTGATAAGAAGCACCATCGGTTTTTCGACGGCTTTGGAGCGCATTTTGTTTTCGGACGTCACCGGTGACTCACGGAATTTTCTCATCACGAAGGGTGATTTCATCAGCATCCCGAGCAGGTGGACGGCTATATGTCCGCCGCCATTGTCGCGCACGTCGACGATGAGCCCTTCTTTGGGTTCGGCGATCGAGACCAGTTGCTCGGTAAATTTCTCAAGTGAACTCAAGTCCATGACGGGAATATGAATATAGGCGAGCTTTCCGCCCGACAGGCTGTCGACCATGGCCCGTCGCTGCGCCACCCAGTCGTCGTACCATAGTCCTCTCTCGGCGATGATAGAAATGGGCTTGACGTAGACATTGGTTATTTTGCCTTTCGGAGAATCGGAAACACCGAGTTTCAGACGGCGACCGATGGTCCCGGCGGTCAGGCGGTACATATTGGTATCTCTGGTCAGGGTTTTGCCGTCGATAGTCCGCAGGTACTGGCCCGGCTTTATTCCGGCCAGGGCGGCGGGCGAGGCGGTGAAAACGCGATCAATCTTGTACTGACCATCGCGGTCGAGTGCTTTGTAGTCGATCCACATCCCGGTCGCGCCGGTTTGCACCATTTCGGATGGTCCGGGATCGTTGCTGTATATCCATAGGTGAGATGCCCGCAGTTCGCCGAACAGCTCGAACATCATGCTTTCAAAGGCGGCGTCGGTACTGATGTTATCCAGCAGTGGCTGATATTTGGATTTGGCGGCTTTCCAGTCGGCGCCGTGGAAAGTCGAGTCGTAGAAATAGTCGTTCAGCATCTGCCACGATTCGAGGAATTTCTGGCGGTTGTCGGCCATATGGTCGATTTCGAGCGGCGCCTTGAAAGCAAGCGAAGTCGTTTTGCCGCCTTCGGCGTCGGTACATTTGATGACGTTTCCTTCAAGATAGTACAATTTCTTGCCGTTGGGCGAGATCACGAGGTTGCTTTCCGAGCCGTCGGTTTTGGTCAGTTGCTTGAGGTCGGATTTACCATCGACGTTTACCGTCCAGATGTCCGGCTTGCCGAGTATGGGGGAGACGAAGAAAAACGTCTTGCCATCGGGGCTCAGGACGGCGTTTGCGTCCGAAGTTGGGATATTTGCGGCGCGGGAACGACGTTCGACAATGCGGTCGAAATTAATTTGCACCGGTTCGACTGAAGCCGAGTCGTTCTTTTTATCGTCTGATTTTTTCTCTTTGGCCCTTTCGTCGTCATCGTTCATGAACAGGCTGTCCAGAGAAGCCTCGAAGTATTCCACCGGTTTGTACTGCAGATCGACTTTGTACGTATGCGATTCATAACGCGTCTCGAACGTAAAGTAAAGCATTTTGCCGTCGGATGAGAATTTCGGATCGAAATTCCAACCGTAAAATTGAGAAATATCGTGGGCGTTGCCGTCGAGATCGACGACATATATATCGGATTCCATAGTCGGGCCAAAGATGGCATAGGCCAGCCAGCGAGAGTCCGGCGACCAGGCGTAGTCGATAGAGTTCTCCAGTCCGTAATCTCCGAAATTACCCTCGACCCAGATGGTCTCGGTATTTTTCTCTAAATCGTAGCGTACTACTTTGTGCAGGCCCCGGTAGAAAGCCAGATATTTACCGTCGGGTGAGACCACTGGTTTCAAATCATTTTCTTTGGTCGATGTCAGCTGCTTCTGTTCGCCCGTGAAGGCATCGGCCAAAAAGATGTCGTGGCTGCCATTAATGTCGGTGGAGTAATAAATCGTACGGGAATCTTTGCCCCAGGCGGGGTATGATTCTCTTGCGGAAGTGAAAGTAACCTGCCGACCTTCCTCGGGTTTCTCGGCGGGTATGACGAAAATTTCACCGTGCACGACCGCCGCGATTTTTTTGCCATCGGGCGATAGTGCAAAATACTCGACGTTATTCTTGAATACTTTTGGTTCGATGGAATTTTTTATTTCATCGCTGTTTATTTCGACGGGGACTTCTTTTAGGGTGCCGTCGTCGGGGTTCAAAGTCCAGATTTTAAAATCCTGCTCGAAGATGAGCATGTCACCCTGCGGATTGGAGTTGAGCCATTGAGCCCCGTCGTTGTCGAACGAGGTCAGTGCGACCGATTCGCCCCCGTCGAGCGATTTTTTCCAGACCTGGGCGTAATTGTCATCACGATTGGAGACGAAATATATTTCGCGTTTGGCGTTGTTTAAAACCGGCCAGAGATCGTGGCCATTGAAATCAGTCAGTCTTTGCGACGTGTACTTCTTCTGGCTGCGGTCGAGCATGAATATATCGGAGATTCGACCGCTTTTCAGGTCCCGGCGCCACCAGCGCGAATCGCCGGAACCGGAGCTGTAAATAAGATAGCGGCCGTCGGGAGACATGCGTCCGAAATGCTCTTTTTCGTGCATGTATCCGGTCAGCTTGATCGGTGCGCCACCTTCGGCGGATATTTTGTAAATATCGGCCCAGCCCTCGCGCCGCGATGTGAACAGAACAGAATCTCCTCCTGCAAACCAGGATGAACCTATATCCGTGCTGGAAGCGAAAGTCAATTGTTCAGGGGCGCCGCCTTCGACCGGCATAATGAAGACGTCGTAGTTGTTGAAGCGGTTGGATGAAAACAGGATTTTGGATCCATCGGGTGAAAACTGCGGTTGTATATCCTCGGCCGGGTGTACGGTAAGGCGGGTGGCTGTCCCTCCCGATGACGGTACGGTCCAGATATCCCCCATATAAGTAAACGCGATAGTCCGGCCGTCGGGTGACAAAGCCGGATAACGGGCATAGCCAATTTCACCGGCTCGGGAAATCGTGCCAATAGCAATAAAGAGGATTAATGTCAAAGCGATTTTTGAAAATCTCATGATAAATCTCCGATATCTATGTCTTGCGATATTTTTCCGGTCATCAGGTCAGTATTATAATCAATGCCCCGGTCACGCCAAGGACTATTCCAATCGTTTTGCGAAAATTTATGGCTTCTTTCAAAAGCAACGCCGCGAAGATAAACAGGAATATATTGCTGGTCTGGTTAAGAGCGGCGGCGATGGATACCTTCGTGAATTTCATCCCGGCCAGCCAGAGGGTGTAGGCCACATAGGTTCCGAAAAAAGATCCGGCCAGGCTGTATTTCCAACCTTTACCGATCGACAGTGTTTTCATGACTCGTACCCGTCCCGGATAAACCGCCAGCACGACGGCGAGGATGATCATGCCGCCCACCAAACGCATTTCGGTTACCCAGAGAAGGGGAGCAGTGTCCAGAATCGGCTTGATAAGTACGATACCATAGGCCATGACGAGATTGGCTATGGCGGCCAGCAATACCCCCTGCATTAATATTTTGGGAGGGATATTTCCGGCGCCTTTGCGTGAGGCGGCGGTAAGGATGGCGGAAATGATCAGCATGACGCCGAAAATTTGATAGAAACTCAGGTCTTCGTGCAGAAATATTATCGACATCCCGATCATAAAGGGACTGTACAGACACGACAGGATGGCCGACAGCCCGGCCCCGACGCGGTTCAGGCTCATGAAGAAAAGGGTATCGGCGATACCTATGCCGAGAGCCCCTGAAATGAATATCAGGAAGTAATCCCAGGCCGGGTTATCGCGAAAAAGCTCGCCACCGGCCAGCCAGATGGTCGGCGCCAGAAGAACCAGTGCGAGGAGGTTTTTAAGGACATTCAGGGCAATAGGGTGAACTGTCTCACCGCTTTTCTTGAACATGACTATCGCGAAAGCCCAGATGATGGCCGTAGCGAGGGCGAAGATGCGTCCGAGGTAATCCATCGAGAGGTTCATAGACCCCCAAAATACGACTAAATCGACAAATCGGCAAGCATGCTTTATGGGCCGCCGCAAATATTAAAATAGTTTTTGTTGAATCGGTTCCATGCCGGTGGAATTATTCAGGCGGGAATATTATGAAAAGAGTATGGAAAATAGTCCTGATCGTATCGCTGCTTGCCAACCTAGGGATCATTTACGTCGCCCAAAAGGCGCTGGAATATCGGGGCCATATCAACGAGTGGCTGGATAAATATGTAAGTGTCGTCGAGGAATTTTCCGGGCGGCAGTATTATCACGATGACGATGAGCGTCTGAAAAGCGATACTTTGATGCCCAATCGCGTCGTCTTTTTCGGGACTCAACTGATAAAGAACTGGGATTTAAAATCGTCGTTTCCAGATTTCGAAGCTATAAACCGGGGGGTTTCGGGCCAGCGGGTGGCCGGAATGCTTCTGCGGTTCCGCCCCGATGTCATTGACTTGTATCCCAAAGCGGTCGTCCTTGAAGTCAGTTCTTATAATCTGCGTGTACCCGAGTCACTTGCGGAAATCCAGGATTACTTTATCAGCATGGTGGATCTGGCGCGTCAGAATAATATTGTCCCGGTAGCTTTGTCCATGTTGCCGATTCTGGTCGACAGCGCCTTCGTTTTCGAAAACGACGCTTACAAAATCGCCGATAGTATAATGACTTACAATACATGGCTTACTGCATATTGCCGCGATAACAGGGTCGCGCTGATTGACATATTTTCTGCACTTAAAGACTTGAAGGGATTTCTGAATCCTGATTTCGCCAGGGATGCAATCAATCCCAACCGTATCGGCTATGAAATTATATCAGATAGCGTCAGGATCGCACTGGATTCGACATTGAAAGTCGACTAAATCTATGCTTTTTTGTTGATTTAAATCGGACCTTTAGGTATTTTAAAACACTTCATAGCTGTCAAACTTGCAACATGATTGAAAACATCGGGGGAGTTTTGGATGAAATCGAAAAAACAGGTAATCCTGTTTTCGGTGATATTGGCGGGTGCGTCGTGGTTTGTTGACAGCCTAGTTGATTATCTTTTTTATTACGATCAGAGCTATTTATCGATAACCTTCTCACATGTGCCCGGTTCCGAAATTTTCATGCGACTGATAAACGCCGGAATCATTCTATCGTTAGGCTTGTTCATTGCCCGGCAGGTTGGAATTAAGAATAACAATTTGAAGCGCCTGGCTCATGTCAACGCCGTCCTGGCAGCTGTCAGGAATATCAATCAATTGATCACTCGTGTTCATGACAAGGATATACTAATTAAGAGGGCATGTGAAGAATTAACTAAAAGCAGGGGATATAATGCCAGCTGGATATGTCTGGTAGATAAATCGGGCAAACCGGTAATGCAGGCAGAATCGGGATTCGGAGAAATGTTTGAGGCTATAAAGAAATCCCTCAATGAGGGCAGGTTGCCGGGATGTATCCGGCAATCCATGGAAAGCAATACGCCGGGCATTATTCGTATGCATGACGACGAATGCGAGGATTGTTTCGGCGGGACTTATTGCCGGGGGCATGGGATCTTAGCCGTAGGGTTGAAGCGCCGAATCGGAATCCTGGGCGCGTTGGTCGTATCGGGCACTCCGGAATATATAGATGACGTTCAGGAACAGTCACTGCTGAAAGAAATAGCAGATGATATCTCTCTGGCTTTGGCCAATATGGATCATCAGAAGGCCCAAAATGAATACGTTAGAAAATTGGCTGTCAGTGAAAAGTGGCTGTCGACGACTCTCAGGAGTATAGGTGACGCTGTTATCTGTACTGACATAGACGGCAGGGTGACGTTTATTAATCCCGTTGCGGAAACACTGACCGGATGGAAGTTCGATGATGCAAACGGCCGACCGTTGCACGACATTTTTAAAATTATAAATCAAATGAGCCGAGAACCGGTAGAAAATCCTATTGAACGGGTTTTTCGAGAGGGGACAGTAGTCGGGCTGGCGAATCATACGCTTCTTTTATCAAGAAACGGCAGAGAATGCCCGATCGAAGACAGCGGTGCGCTTATCAAGGACGACGAGGGTGCGATCAAAGGGGCTGTGCTGGTATTTCATGACGTCACCGAGAGGCGGAATGCAGAGATGGAAATTATCCGTCAGCGCGACCGGGCAAAACAATATCTCAATATGGCCGGATCCATTTTTGTGGCTATCGATAGAGACATGGCGGTGACTCTGATTAATAAGAAGGGATGTGAGATACTGGGGTATAAAGAGTCTGAGATCGTGGGCAAGAATTGGTTCGACCTGGCGATCCCGGAGAATGAAAGAGATGACATCAAGGTTGTTTATGGAAAAATAATGTCAGGCGATATCGAACCCGTAGAATATTTCGAGAATGAAGTGATAACAAGCGATGGTCAGATACGGACAATTGCCTGGCAGAATTCGGTTATCAGGGATGAGGACGGAAATATAGTTCAAACGCTGAGTTCGGGACTTGATATCACCGAAAAGAAATCAGCGGCCGACGCCCTGGAAGCAGAAAAAGAAAGGTTGAGCGTCACATTAAGCTCCATCGGTGATGGCGTGATCGCCACGGATACGTCGGGTATAGTAGTTATTTTCAACCGCATTTCCGAAGGATTGACCGGATGGAAGAAAGAAGAAGCCATTGGTCAAAAGCTCGATGAGGTGTTTCATATAATAAATGAGAAAACCCGGGAGATGTGCGATAATCCGGTGGAGAAGGTCATAAAGTTCGACACCAAAGTGGATTTGTCTAATCATACAGTTTTAGTTTCACGCGATGGCACCGAACGAGCCATCGCCGACAGCGGTGCGCCGATACGGGCCAAAAACGGTTCCATTCTGGGTGTCGTGCTGGTTTTTCGCGACGTGACCGAAACCAACCGCCTGCGCGATTTGGCGGAGCGCGCACAGCGGCTGGAAACGGCCGGAAGGATCGCAGGACAGGTGGCGCATGATTTCAATAATCTTCTGGCGCCGCTTATGGCCTATCCGGAATTGATCAGGGACGAGATATCACAAGACAGTTCCATAATCGGATACGTAAACGATATGGAACGGGCAGCCGTACAAATAGCGGAAATAAATCAGCAGCTTCTGACATTGGGACGCCGTGGTCATTACAACCTGGAACCGATGGATCTGAACGCCATTGTGAAAGAAGTCATCAGGCAGCATGTTTCCGGGCACAAAGGTATCAAAGTGAACGCCGATTACGAAGACAATCTGTTTTTATTCAAGGGAGGGGCGTCGCAAATTTTCAGGCTAATTTCCAATCTGGTCATAAACGCCATAGATGCCATGAAGGATGCAGGCTCTTTATATTTCAGAACTGAAAACTTTTATGTCGATCAGCCACTGGGAAAAAACAGCCGTGTCCCGACCGGGGAATATGTCAAGCTGACCATCTCGGATACCGGTTCGGGAATACCGCCCGACGTCGCGGCGAAAATTTTCGATCCTTTCTTTTCAACCAAAACCAGCGACCGCCGCCGCGGTTCCGGCCTCGGCCTGAGCGTCGTCCACGCCGTGGTCGAAGACCACAATGGGTATATAGATTTCGAAAGCAAAGTGGGGCAGGGAACGTCTTTTTATCTGTATTTGCCGGTTACAAGAGACTCGATCCCGGAAGAGGAAGACAGCACGATTATCGGGGGAAATGAAAAAATCCTCGTGGTGGACGATGATGAACTTCAACGGACGGTTTGTTTGACGTTATTGCACAACCTGGGTTACGATGCGCAGGCGGTTAAGAGCGGTGAAGCGGCTGTGGAATATTTCAGGGAGGACCATGCCGATCTGGTTATACTCGATATGATTATGGCGCCCGGAATCGACGGGACCGAAACTTATAACCGCATACTGAGATTGAATCCCAGTCAAAAGGCGCTGATAGTATCCGGTTTCGCACACAGTGAACGGATCGAAGAAGCGCTGCATCTGGGGGCGGGGGCCTTTATCCGCAAGCCTCTGACCATCAAATCGTTGGCTCATGCCGTAAGGAACGAACTTGACCGCAGGAGGGAGGTCAATGTTAGCTCTGGGAACCAGGATTCGGAATAAGCTCTTTATTTTTTCGATATTGGATAAAGCCTGCTCCCGACCAAAAATCAACGTTCGTGAAACCATTCTCAATCCGGCATGTTAGAGTCATTTAAAGATTAGGGCTTGACGGTATAATTGACTGAAATTTTGACGTTGCCGTCGACCCGCAATTTGTCTTACCTTTGTGGCATGAATATATGTTGCCGGGAGATAATTATATGTCAGAAGATAAAGATGTAGATAATACCTATGACGCGGTCGAAGAAGATCGTGAATGGTTTGATTCTCTTGACGAGCTGTTTAAAGCCGAAGGCTCATCGAGAGTGTACGATATACTGGCCAAGCTGGAAAGCAAGGCCAGGGATTATGGGGTGTATCTGGCCGTTTCGGACAATACCCCCTATGTGAATACTATCACCGCCGACCGCCAGCCGGCCTTTCCGGGCAATCGCGAGATTGAGCGACGGATTAAAAGCATTATTCGCTGGAACGCCATGGCGATGGTGGTCCGGGCTAACAGGGCCGATAGTTCCATCGGCGGGCATATTTCGACTTATGCCTCCAGCGCCACACTGTATGAGGTCGGGTTCAATCATTTCTTCCGCGGCCGCACCGATGACCAGGAAGGCGATATCGTGTATTTCCAGGGCCACGCGGCTCCGGGAATTTACGCGCGGGCCTTTGTCGAAGGACGATTGAGCGAGGAAAATCTGAAACATTTTCGGCATGAGGTTCTGTCCAAAGACGGGCTTTCGTCGTATCCTCACCCGTGGTTGATGCCGAATTTCTGGCAGTTTCCGACGGTTTCGATGGGTCTGGGGCCGATTATGTCGATTTACCAGGCGCGATTCAATAAGTACCTTGTCGATCGCGGGCTGAAAGAACAGTCGGATACAAAAATCTGGGCTTTTCTCGGTGATGGCGAACTCGACGAGCCCGAAGCGCTGGGGGCGATTACGCTGGCCTCGCGCGAAAAGCTCGACAATCTGATTTTTGTCGTGAATTGCAATCTCCAGAGACTCGACGGACCGGTGCGGGGCAACGGCAAGATAATCCAGGAACTGGAATCGGTTTTCCGTGGTGCCGGGTGGAATGTAATCAAAGTCATCTGGGGAGCGGACTGGGACCCTCTTCTGGCCCGGGATACCGACGGGATTCTCACGGCCCGGATGGGAACGTGTGTCGACGGGCAGTACCAGAAGTACACCGTCACTGGAGGCGATTATATCCGCAAGGATTTCTTCGGCACCGATCCCCGGCTTCTGGAAATGGTCAAAAATTATTCGGATGAAAAGCTCCAGAAGCTCCGCCGCGGCGGTCATGATCCTGAGAAAGTCTATGCCGCCTACAAAGCCGCCGTCGAACATAAGGGATCGCCGACGGTTATTCTGGCAAAGACTATAAAGGGGTACGGACTCGGTGAAGCCGGGGAAGGCAAGAACATTACTCATCAGCAGAAAAAATTAAACGAGCAGGAAATGCGCGAGTTCCGCAGCCGGTTCGGGATTCCGATTTCTGACAGTGAAGTGGCCGAGGCTCCGTTCTATCGCCCGCCGGAGGACAGCTCGGAATACAAATATTTGCACGAACGCCGCAACGCGCTGGGGGGATACCTTCCGGAGCGAAAGGTTACGGTCGGTCCGCTTAAGGTCAAATCGCCCGATCTGTTCGATGAATATTATGAAGGCACGGGCGAGCGGGAAGTAACCACGACCATGGTTCTCGTGCATATTTTATCCAAACTCCTCAACGATGAAAACGTCGGGAATTTGATTGTGCCGATAGTACCGGACGAAGCCCGGACGTTCGGCATGGAATCGCTTTTTCGCAAAGTTGGGATTTATGCCAGTCAGGGTCAGAAGTACGAACCGGTGGACAGCGAAAGCCTATTGTACTATAAAGAAGCGAAAAATGGAGTTATCCTCGAAGAAGGTATTACCGAGGCGGGTTCGATGTCGTCGTTTATCGCCGCCGGGACGTCTTACGCCACGCATGGAATAAATATAATCCCGTTTTTCATCTATTATTCAATGTTCGGCTTCCAGCGTATCGGAGATCTAATCTGGGCGGCCGGGGATATGCAGACGAAAGGATTTCTTGTCGGTGGGACCAGCGGCCGGACGACTCTGGCCGGGGAAGGGCTGCAACATCAGGACGGGCAAAGTCATTTGTACGCTTTTTCGGTGCCGAATCTTAAAGCGTACGATCCCGCTTTCGCTTTCGAACTGGCGGTGATAGTCAAAAACGGCCTGCACCGGATGTACGAAAACCAGGAGAACCTGTTTTATTACATTACGGTCATGAACGAATTTTATGCCATGCCGCCGATGCCGGAAGGCGTCCGGCGAAATATCCTGCGCGGCTTGTATCGCTACAAAGAGTCAACGAAGAAATCAAACGGAATCAAGGCGCACCTGTTCGGCAGCGGGGCGATTTTGAATGAGTCGTTAAAAGCTGCAGAGATTCTCGAAAAGGATTATAATATTCCGGCCGATGTATATTCGGTAACGAGCTATAAAGAACTCTATAACGACGCAGTAGACGTCGAGCGGTGGAACGTGCGGCATCCCGAAGAATCGCCCAAGGTTCCGTACGTCGGTGAATACCTCGAAGATGCAAAAGGCGTGTTCGTGGCGTCGTCAGATTATGTCAAGGCCGTACCAAACTCGATCGGTAAATGGATCCCTGGCCGGTATATCGTTTTGGGGACCGACGGATTCGGTCGTTCCGACGGTCGGGCGCAGCTGCGCGGGCATTTCGAAGTAGACGCCAAAAATATAGTCGTGGCGGCACTGTATGGTTTGAGTCGCGACGGGTTCATCGACAAGAAGATTCCGTCCAAGGCCATGTCGGATTTGAATATCGATCCGGAAAAGATCAATCCGCTGTTTTCATAAACAGGCATCGCCTGTTTTATTTTAATGGCGCGAAAATCCATATATTTCTCTTTATAATTCCCCTGACCGGTAATTTTGTATATATATGGTAAGCGAATTTGATAAACGTACGGAGTGTAATATGAAAGCGATCAATCCCGCAACCGGGAAACTGATAAAAGAATATCCCGAACACAGTGCCGAACAGGTACAAGCGATAATCGAAGACGTGCACCGAGAATATTTGTCGTGGCGCAGAACGGATTTCGCGCACAGGAGCAAGCTGATGCACGGTGCGGCGGACGTGCTTCGCGGTGAGAAAGACGATTTCGCCCGCTTAATGTCGAATGAAATGGGGAAGATTAT
>CAZMWI010000053.1:0-17126 GCA_964569945.1 uncultured Ignavibacteriaceae bacterium | reverse complement strand
GAAAGGGCGCCTTTGCCACGGAACTGGAACTGTCGCGAAGAATCAAAAGCCATATTTTTCTGGCGGTTATTCCAGCCATATTGTACCATCCTCAACCCGACGAAAGCACCATGATATCCGGCTTCGAGAACGGCTGCGATGATTTTTTGACAGGGCCATGGAAAGACCGTCTGTTTAAAGTCCGTCTTAAAGCCGTCGCCGAAAGGAGCGTACGCGATATATCGTTCAATCCCTCGACCCGTCTCCCCGGTCCTGGACTGATCGAAAAAGAAATCGACCGGCTTTTAAAACTCGAAGCCGATTTCGCCATCTGTTACACCGACATCGATGAATTCAAAGCTTATAACGACTATTATGGCTATTATTACGGTGACCGGGTTATCAAGCTGACGGCGCGGATAATCCGCGACGCCGTCTTCGACATTTGTCCCGAGGGATTTGTCGGGCACATCGGCGGCGATGATTTCATTTCAATCATTCCGACCAGCCAGATCAGCCCCGTCTGCGAAAACGTCATAAAGGTTTTCGACTCGTTGATTCCGTTCCGTTATGCCGATGAAGACCGTCGCCGGGGGACGATTACCACCCGCAACCGTAAGGGTCAAATTGAGACGTTTAATCTGCTCACCATCTCAACCGCGGTGCTGGTCAATCGTAAGGATACATTCAAGCACGTCGGTGAGATGGCCCACATGCTGGCCGATCTGAAGAAATATTCCAAATCTCTTAAAGGATCTAATTTCGTCGTCGAACGACGTAAGAAATACTGATCGTCACCGTCTCAGGCTATTCAATAAATTTCGTGCCGGAGCCAGCGACGGGTCCAATTGCAGCGCCTTTTGAGCGTAGCGACGCACCGAATCGGCCGGATAGCCGAACCTTTGGAATGTCGCCGCGAGATTGAAATAGACGCGCGCGAAACTGCTGTCGGCCGCGATGGCATTGCGATACATTTCTATCGCCTCGTCGGCTCGTTCGGTAGCGTAGTAGACGTTGCCCCAATTGGTGTAGTCGACAGCAGAGAGTTTGCCCATCGACGCCGCCTTTTCGAACATGGTTTCGGCTTTCGGGTATTCCTGCTGACGGGCATAAAGCGCCCCGAGCTTGGACAGGGCCTCATTTTTGGTTGAGTCAACCACCCACGCCTGCCGGTAAGCCACTTCGGCCCGGAGATAATCCCGCCGCTCGAGGTACACGTCGCCGAGATTCAAATGCGTCTGGTACAATTCGGGATTCTTTCCGAGCGCCCGCTGGTAAAATTTCTCGGCGTTTTCGAGGTCGCCTTTGCTTTCGTGCACCAAACCGATGTTATTATAGGCATCAGCGAAATTCGGATCGTACTGCAGCGCTTTGTGGAAATTGGACAGGGCTTTATTCATTTCTCCCAGACGGTACTGCACGAAACCAAGGTTGTTGAGCGTTGTCGGTGAAGCCGGATCGCTTTCGAGGGCTTTGGCGTATTCCTGCTCAGCTCTTATCAGGTCGCCCTGGTGGTCGTAAGTCAGCGCCAGGTTGAAATGAATCTGGGCGGTGTTTTCAAAGCCGACTTCAAAATATGTCCGGTTGCACAGGATCAAGGCGACGATCAAGATGGCGCCATACATCAGGAAATCCTTGAAATTTTTCTTTTTTATGAATTCTATCAGCGCAAAGACACCCATCGAGGCAAACAAAATGAGAAAAGGTACGACCGGCAGGCGGTGTCGGGCGGTTACCAAAAACAACACGACTGTCGGCACATACCCGATTATGAATATATACAGCAGCGCCAGCTTCCGGCGGTTTTTCCACGCGCGGACCATCCCGACCAAAGCAAGCGGCATCAGAAGTCCGAACGGGAAGTAAATGATAAAATGCCAGAGCAGGAGACTATACAACCAGGAATACGTACGGCTGAAATAGATGTCGGTCTGATCGGAGTTTTCGAAGCCGATTAAAAAATAGACGGTTTTTCGGAGTGTGATTCCTATAAACTCGCCCGGATATGATTTTATAAAATCGACTGCCTTCCTGGTCCAGAACGCTGATTCTTCGGAGTCTGTTAAAGGCCGCCCGGCCTCCTGCTCGGCGGCCTGCCGTGTTGCCATTGTGAATTCGGTCCAGGGGAGAGATTCATCGAGCCTTACCTCCGGCATCAGCATGGTCAGTCCGTCCGTGTCCGGATTGTTCCCGATATACAAATTCACTCCGCCCTGCGAGGAAATCAGGATGGTTTCACCCGTGACGATATAATTGCGAAGCGTGACAGACAACACTGGAATCAACACCCCGACCAGATATATGACGGCTCGAAAGGCCGCGGCCTTGGTGCGCGGCCTAACGGTCGCCAGATATATCCACACCATGAAGCCGGGGACGAGGAGCAGGACGTTGGGGCGGGCAATAGCGGCCAATCCCAGCACGAATCCGGCCGCAAGCCAATGCCAAGATTTTTCGCTTTCTTTATACAGGATCAGCAGGTAGACCGCCACCAGGTTTAAAAAGACAAACAGGACGGGGATCAAAAGCATCGCTTCATAGAAGATCATTGTACCATATACAGCCAGCATAAACCCGGCGAGCACGGCGGCTTTATGCGAAAACAGTTTCTGCCCGATTTTGAAAACCATCACCGCCGATCCGGCCCCGAGCAGCATCTGCAGCAGCCTTGTCCAGAACAGGTGGCTTCCTGTGATTTTCAACAGAAATGCCAGAAAGTATGGGTAGAGCGGGCCGCGAAAATAAGCCGTACTCCCCCAGAAATTGCCGCCAATAATTTCTTTGGCCCAATTGAGATGCCAGAGCTCGTCGACCATTGGATAGTAAAAGGCCGGATTGGACCGGGCCTGAATCAGATAGACCAGCCGTATAAAGAAGGCCGCCAGGAAAATCACCAGCGGCCATTTATGACGCTTAATAAAGTCCTTCATTCAAAATCAGCCGTCGTTTTTGCCGGCCCCCCGGGCGAGAAAGTACATCAATACGGCCAGGCCGAATATGGTAATCAAAGATAAATACGGTCCGAAAGCACCGGTCAGGGACTCATTCATGCTTTCATGGGCTTCGAAGAAAGCTCGATACGACCCATCGCCGAATTTATCCGAGCCATATATGGCAAAAGCCGTTAGGACGCCCACCAGGGCGTCGCCCGCCACAATTCCTGAGGCAAACAATATTCCTATCTGCTCGCGAGCTTTCTTAACGATACCGGTCCCTTTTGACTTTTGCACCAACATGGCGATCAGACCGCCGAGCATAATCGGTGTCGAAAGTGAGAGAGGGAGATACAGCCCGATCGCGAACGGCAGCGATTGTATCCCCAAAAGTTCCACCGCGAGCGCAATCATCCCGCCGACAATAATCGGTGTCCACGGAATATTGGCGTTCATGACGCCCTGCACGACCGTGGCCATGACATTCGCCTGCGGAGCCAGTACCGGATTGGGATGTTGCGCCGATTGTACGAAACCGAACGTTTCACCCAGAATGTAAAGCGTGAAACCCATGGCAATCGCAGGGAAGAACAACCCGACAAATTCCATGATCTGCATTTTCTTGGGCGTCCCGCCCAGCAGATAACCGGTCTTGAGGTCCTGGGCTATGTCGCCGGACAGGCAGACGGCGATACACACGACCGTCCCGACCGACATAGCCGTTACCATGCCCTTGGTGCCGCTGACGCCGAACGCCAACAGGATCAGGCAGGTGACCAGAAGCGTCGCGATAGTCATGCCTGATACGGGTGACGATGATGATCCTACAATTCCGACAATGCGTGCCGCCACCACGACAAAGAAAAATCCGAACAGCACCGCCAGCAAAGCCCCGAGAATATGAAGATCGGTGCCGGGCAAAGCCCAGATGGCCACCGTAATCAAAAGAGTGCCTATCAGTACCACCGACATCGACAAATCACGATCGGTCCGGGGAATTTTATGCTCGGGGACTTTACCCTTGAAAATTTCGCGAGCCCCGATGGCGAACGAATGAAATATTACCGGCATCGACTTGGCCAGTGAGACAAAACCGCCGACCGCTACCGCCCCGACGCCGAGATATTTTATGAAGAAATTACGCAGCTGGGCCGGATCCATGTCGCTTAAAGGAATGGTTCCGGGTGCGATGACGACCCCGTGGATTTGATTTCCTATAAACGACAACAGTGGAGCGATACCGAGATATCCCAATACCGCCCCGGCCAGCATAAGGGCCGCGATTCGGGGACCTATAATATACCCCACCCCGACCAGGACGGGCGTGGCGTCCATTCCAATCGTCCCGCCTTTGAATGCTTTCTTAAAATCGTATGACGGCGATTCGGACCACAAACGCGAGGTATAATATAATATCTTATAAAATGCCCCGATAAATATGCCGGCGAAAACCATTTTGGCTTTCTTACCGCCTTCGTCACCGGCAATGATAATTTCGGCACAGGCGGTACCTTCGGGGAATTTAAGCTTCCCATGTTCTTTTTCGACGAGATACTTGCGCAGTGGGATCATTAAAAGTATTCCCAAACCGCCGCCGAGTATGGAAAGCCAGAATATTTGCCATTTGGAAATAGTATGTTCATACCCCTGCGCCGCCAGTTGGGCATTGGCCGTCCAGATAAAAAATGCCGGGATAGTGAAAATTATTCCGGCCGCGAGTGATTCCCCGGCCGACCCGATCGTCTGGACAATGTTATTTTCCAGGACGGTTACTTTCTTGAACATGGCCCGTAAAACCGCCATCGAAATAACTGCCGCAGGCAGCGACGCCGAGACGGTCATCCCGTATTTAACGCCGATATAGGCATTGGCGACTCCGAACACGACCGACAGAATGGAGCCAAGCACGATAGCCTTTATGGTGACTTCTGCGATCGTTTCGGAAGCCGGAATGTACGGTTTGAAAGGGGGCGTGTCGTTTTCGTTGGAGTTCGCCACTATTCTCTCCCGACAAGATTTTGTGAAGATTGCATTAAGACAAACTATTTTCTTGACTTAATACTGTCAAGACAAATATAATTTCGTATCAATTGATGTGAGGGCGAAAATACCACGACGTTTACGAATTAATTTGTAAAGGAATTCGTTTAAACTGGAACTATTGAATTATGACTGTTTATAATTAACAAATGGAGGTAAGTTCAATAGTAAGGCCCATTGTCAATAAACGATCTAAAAAATCGGAAAATTATCAACCTTGTGAGGATCGTAAAGCTGCAGGTTGCCGAGAACAAATGGGCGGCGCAATTGTTAAAATATAGGAAATAGAACTTGACAGATAATTTGATGGCACGTATTATTATTGTAGATGAAGATCCTCACCATTTTCACTGCCATATTGAGATTAGAGTGTAAAAACATTCGTATTGCGGAATAGGAAACGTCTGCCGAGCTACATGGAACGTGAGTTTTAAGGCAGAAAAAGGATTAACCAATAACCCTTAACGGGGGTGAGTGCTAATGAGAAAATTGAGCATCATCGCAGTCGGACTGATGTTTCTCCTTTCATCGGCGTTTGCAGCGGAGATTAGCAAACTGGCGATAGGTGAAACGGACGTCCAGAATGATAATGTAGTCGTTCCAATTATGCTTGACAACACAACTGCGATGGCCGGCATGGAATTGCCATTGGAGTACTCGGAAGGGGCTGTTCTCGATCAGGTGACATTTGAAGGCACCCGTTCGGAAGGCTTCGATCTCAAGGTGGCGAAGATTGATGCTGAAAACCACCAGGTTGTAATTGCCTTGATACCTATGGTTTATGGCGAAAATCACCAGCTTGAGGCCGGGTCGGGCATTATAGCCAATATGCATTTTACGGTGACCGATCCGGAATTGAAAGAATTGGAAGTCAAACCGGTCGATGATATGCCCAACCACTCCTTAATGTTTGTCCAATCAAAGGATTCGGAATTAATTTCGTCGAGGCCGGATTTCCAGGGCGTCAAAGTCGAACTGGCAAGTTCAGACCCGACTGTCCCGATGACTTTCGCGCTTCATCAGAACTTCCCGAATCCGTTTAACCCGAGCACGACGCTCAGTTACGATTTGGATGCGGCAAACCATGTCAGCCTTGAAGTTTTCAACGTCCTTGGTCAGCAAGTTTCGACTCTGGTCGATGAATTCCAACAGGCAGGCCCTCATTCAGTTGAATGGAACGGAAATGACGATAGCGGTGCACCAGTAGCCACCGGTGTCTATTTCTATCGCATTAATGCCGGAGACAACAAAGTCGAAACCAAGAAGATGATGTTGCTGAAGTAATTGTAAAAGATTATACCCGATAGGCAAGTGAGAACCCCTCCTTTATAAAAGGAGGGGTTTTTTTTGCGGCAGTTTCTGCGAACATATAACTTGTTGATGTATTATGACTTATTGTTCAAGTACAATGAGAAGTGTACATAACTGCCGCAGTTTCTGCGATTTCCGCGGCTTACAATCGACTTAATATTACGCTTATGTTTTATAAATGCATTGCTAACAAAACGTTACGAACTAAACACATATTGCGGCACAACATTTGTAGTAAATATACTACGGTCAGCTAAAGGCAATGCTTACAGGAAGGACCTGTACCTGCCAGATACGTCATGAAGAGCAACTTGTGGTAGAGTTACTCGGTTACATTGACTGAGGTAAGATGGGTTCCCGAACGGATCTCGGGAACCCGTTTTTTATTTTAACTGAAACTGCGAATAGTATTCCGAATCAGCCGGACGAACCCTGAACTTACGGCCGTCACCCTCGTTTATGACGCTCACTTCCACTTCGGCGTTGTCTTTATCGTCGCAGTACCGTGCGGTCAAAGCGGCCGCTTCTTTAATCCGCTCATCACCGTCCTTGCTTAAATAAATCCCAATCGGCGAACCAATCCCCAGCGCCTCAAGCAGTATGTCTCCCGGTTTGGCGTACTGCTTTATCTTGTGGTTTTCATCTTCGTGGCGACCTATAATCACTTTTGTGTTATCGTCGAGACGGAAATGCCGTCCGACCCGAAGCAAATTCAAATCGTTGAAATCGATGCGGTCCGTGTGCTGCATCAGGTCGCGCAGGCGGTTGGAATATGACACATCGGTCAACAGGCACCCCGCCGCGGGTGACGGGTAATCTTCGAGCCCGAATTCCTTGGCCATTGCTATTTGTGGTTTACGAGAACGGCCGTTTAAATCACCCAGCAGTTCGCGATTCACCAGGCCCTTTTGCTCGGCGATTGTTGGATCGAGCAGCTTGGCACACAAAGGGCGCAGAAGATAACCTTCGAGTCCGGCATCACGTTCCACCGCGCGCATCATATTACGGTGCTGCGATTTGGGCCGCTGGCCGAGAACTTCGCCGGTGATGATAAAATCCGCCCCGACTATATTCATATATTCTTTGGCCTCTTTGAGCATCAGGATGCGGCAGTCGACGCACGGATTCATGTTTTTGCCGTAGCCGTACTTGGGCTGTTGGACGATCTTTATGAACTGCTCACCGAGGTGCACCAGCCGGACATTGAACTTGAATTTCTCCGCGACCGGGTAGGGGTCGGCGCTGCAACTGGAACGATCTTTGATGTCGCACCCGAAATGGGTTAAAAATGTCAGGGCGGTGACTTCGATATCCTGCTGGAGCATCATGAGAATGGCCAGCGCCGAATCGAGCCCCCCGGAAAAAAGGGCAATGGCGTGAGGTCTCTTTTTTTCGTTCATATTGTAATTATTCTATAATAATGTTCTCGGTCTAATTTATTAACGTAATAAAGATAATGATATTTGCCTGTTTTTTATAGTAAAAGATTGACTTTGCGGCCTAATTTGTGGCTTGACTTTGCTCTCGCCCGGTTCTACTATAAAAGACCGGCTGTACGTACCCGGAGGATAATAAAGACCTTTTATGATAGAGAGATTCAAACGATTCGCCCTGGAAGCGCAAGAGCTGTTTTTCTTCTCGCTTAGGGCTATGCGTTCCACTGTGGGACGGCCCATTTACCCGGCGGAGACGCTGGAGCAGATGTATCTCGTCGGGATAGGCTCGCTGTTTCTTATTATCCTGACCGGTATTTCGGCCGGGCAGGCAATGGCTCTTCAGTTTTCCAACGAACTGGCCGAGTTCGGCAGCAAAGCGTATCTGGGCCGGGTGATGACTATTGCCATTATTCGCGAGCTGGGACCGGTGCTGACCGGTCTTATGGTGGCCGCTCGCGTTGCCGCGGGGATTACGGCTGAAATTGGCTCTATGAAATCTTCCAACCAAATTGATGCCTTGCTCGCCTTCGGGATCGATCCGATGCGCAAGCTGGTCGCACCCCGTATTATTGCGCTGGTCATTATGGTCCCGGCGCTGACAATAGTATGCGATTTTATTGCCTTATTGGGAGGCTGGCTGATAGCGATTTTTATTTCCAACCTGACTTCGACCACATACATCGCGGCCGTAAAGGAACGTCTAATTTTCGGTAACATTTTTATCGGCCTGGTTAAACCGGTCCTGTTTTCGTTTATCATCGCCTTTATCGCCTGTTATAAGGGTTTCTCCTCTGCCGGGGGGACCAAAGGCGTCGGCCGGGCCACGACCGAATCTGTTATGCTGGCTTCGATCACGGTGCTCATAAGCAACTTCCTGATTACGAAAATCGTCTGGTCGCTTATTAAGGGGTACTTATGATCCGGTTCGAAAACGTCTGCTTCGGCTACGGGGGAAATGAAGTCCTTCACAACGTATCTTTCGAAATCCCCAACGGTGATTCCCGGATCATTATGGGCCATTCCGGGTCGGGCAAATCGACCATACTGCGCCTGATCCTCGGGCTTAACTGCCCACACTCGGGACGGATCGTGATCGATGATGAAAATATCTGCGGCCTGGACGAATCGAGACTGCGCCAAATTCGCAAGCGTATCGGGATGGTCTTTCAGGACGGGGCGCTGTTCGATTCGATGACCGTCGGCGAAAATGTCGGCTTTTATCTTCTGGAGCATACCGATATGTCTCTCGATGAAATCGAAGCCAAAGTGCGCGAGATGCTCGGGTTTGTCGGGCTGTCCGAAGACATTATCGACAAGCTGCCCGATGAACTTTCCGGTGGGATGCAGCGGCGGGTCGCGATCAGCCGGGCACTGCTTTCAACCGATCCGAAAATAATGCTCTATGATGAACCGACCACCGGTCTCGATCCGGAAATGACGCGAAACGTGATAACGCTCATAAACCACCTGTCAGAAGTTAAGCAGGTCTCTTCGATTGTGGTCACGCATCAGATTGCCGACGCTCTCGAAGTGGCCGATAAGTTTATAATTATCGACAAAGGGGTCGTTGTATTCGACGGAAACGTAATCGAACTGCGCGAATCCAAAGATCAGGGTGTAGTGAATTTTTTGCAGCCGTTTCGGGATTCTATTGCCAACGTCCATAACATTGATTTTATATAAGTTGAGGATAGCATGAAAAGATCGAATAGAATCAAATGGGGAGAAATCAGAGTCGGTCTCCTGATTACCATCGTTATAGTCATTTTACTTTGGGCCTCGTTTTCGGGCGGAGGGACCTCGATTTTCGAATCCAAGATAACCTATAACGCCTATTTCAAAAACGCCAACGGTCTTGTACCGGGTGCACCGGTCTGGCTTTCCGGGGTGGAAGTGGGCAATGTCCGGTCGGTGACTTTCGTCAATCTTGACCCCGAACGTCAGCTGGAGATGAAGCTGTCGGTCCTTTCCAAACACCGTCACATGATAACCGAAGATGCCACCATCACACTTGGGACGATCGGGCTTCTGGGCGATAAGTATGTTGAGATCACACCCGGCGACTTGAGCAAACCGGAAATCCCCGAAAACGGGGTAATAGAAACCAAAAAGGCCGAAAACCTCTCGGCCGTTTTTGCCGAAGGCAGCGAAGCCTTGTCGTCAACACAGCAGCTTTTGAAAAACTTGTCTGACCTTACCGGCAGACTCAAACGCGGCGAGGGTTCGGTCGGACGTATGTTCACCGAGGATACGCTCTACAACGAACTGACAACCCTGCTGGCATCCGTGACCGTACTGGTTGGTGACCTGCAGAAAAATCAGGAAAGGCTGACGGCTTCGATTGAAAACGTGGCGGGCAACATCGGTAATATATCCGACAAAGTAGACTCCAACAGCGGGACCATCGGTAAGCTGATTTCCGATCCCGGCGTTTACGATAATATACATTCGTCGACCGGTCGTCTGGATTCCATACTGGCCAAGGTGGAACGCGGTGACGGTACCGCCGGGGCGATGGTCAACGACGCCGAACTGTATGAAGAAGTTAAGAATCTGGTAGTACGCATCGATAATCTTGTCGCCGACATCGAGAAGAACCCCCGCAAGTATTTCAAGTTTTCGGTGTTCTAATTCTTCCCGGCCGCACTATATCTATTGTACGTGCGGATCAAAAGCGGAGGGAATTTATGGATTATTCACGGTATTTCTGGCAGGGGAAGAAAGTGCGTCTGCGCCCCGTATGCTTGAGCGACGCGGAAGATATATATCAAAATTCGCTCGATACTCCCTCACGGCAGACTCTTCAGCTGGCGACCGAGTTTCCCCAGTCAATCGAATCAATCAAGGACTTTCTCGAAAAATACTCCGGCTGCAAAGATGTCAATGGCGTAGTCCTTTTTGCAATTGAAACGCTCGACGGAGAATATGTCGGCGGTATTTCGCTACACGGCTGCAACCAAAGGAACGGGACTTTCAGCATAGGGCTAATTATAGACCGGCCCCACTGGGGTAAGGGGTATGCCAGTGATGCCGCGCGGATATTGATGCGCTTCGCGTTCGAGGAGCGGCGCTATCAGAAATGTAACTCGGCCTGCATCGCCGACAATGAGGCGTCGATTGCCCTCCATAAAAAGCTCGGTTTTACCGAAGAGGGCCGCCGCCGCCGGATGTTTTTCTATGACGGAATATATCACGACGAAGTGCTTTTCGGCCTTACGGCCGAGGAATTTGCCGGATTGAAGTAAAAAGCCATATGTCCGGATTAAAGGGCTGGGCACAAATTACTTTTTTTGGTCCTTCCGCCTTTATTCTTTACATCTTTGTAAATGATATTTGTTTCCCACCCTGTCGGGTTTGTTGATAAAGAGGCGCCCGGATGTTCCGTCAGGTGCTGATCCCGCCGAAGTCGGGGATGACACCTGACGGTCCCTTTAGCTTCAATGACTTACAATGCGGTCAGGTCACACGTCCCGATAAATCGGGACGCAGGACCTGACCGAACGAGCATTATCAACAAGCCCTATCGGGAGGGGAAATGTCGCTTGGCCGGTCTCGTCTTTTTAAATATTTCTTTATTAATTCTCCAATTGGCCGATTTATAAATCATGATAAAAATTGTCTCAATTAAAGCCGAAAGGGAAAAAAATGAATTGCTGGGATTTCAAGAAATGCGGTCGTCAGGCGGGCGGGGACAAAGTCAAGGAGTTCGGGATATGTCCCGCCTTTCCAGATCACGGCCAGGATTGTGCCAAAATCGCGGGCACATTTTGTGGCGGCAAGGTTCAGGGTAGTTTTGCCCATAAGCTAACCAATTGCATGCAATGTGACTTTTTTAAAAGCGCGCACTATACTAAATTAAAATCGAGAGTATAATCGCAAAATATTACTCAAGGCGCTGACGGTAACATCACTTTTCTTCGTTTATTTAAGCGGCGGACGACCTCTTCTGCCGCATTGATTCTCAAATGTGCGCCGTCTTCATTGAATGCAAATTGTGGAGCATTTTTTTACGTGATTTTGTGCACACAGGGCGGTAGGTCATGCCGACTCGTGGTGTGACATTCTTTGTTTTTAAACGCATTCCACACATATTCGTTTTATATTATATTAACGGGGGAAATGTGATGAAGAAACAAACGTTGTTTGTTGTATTTATTTTTGTCTTTTTATTCACCGGACCGGGCCTCTTTGCTCAGGAATTTCAAAATCCGATTGAACGGGATTTCCCGACAAATCAGGGCAATTTTTTTATCTCGGGCGCTGTCGAATATTCTCGATATTATGACCATCCCGCCGACTCCCCAATGGCCGCTTTTAAAACCTCGCTCGGTATTATGATGTTTACCGATATCGGTATCGCGATGAGATTGTCATATTGCAAAAGCTTGTCTCAGGAGCGTCGTTTTGCCGTTTTCGAGATAGGGCCTCAATTGCTTTGGTTCATCGGCGGAACAATGCACCGGGACAAAATCAAAGGCTCGATTTATCATTATTTAGGGCTGACCACCTTCGGACGCTTTCGCGAAGACCATCATAGCTTAATCGTGCCTGACGAGCCGTACGTAAAATCCACTGTTTCTTACTATCAGTACAATAATGACAGCTTTGGCTATGGACTCACTTTCGGTTTCGGCGCGGGAATATCAAACTCATCGGTCCTGTTTTTTGAGGCCAATATTGAAGTCGGCGATGACGGCACCGGACAAAATGCGGAGATGAACACCGATCTGGGGCTGGTGTTGTATCATTTTATTATGTAAACGCCCCTGAATTCGCGATTGACTCCGGCCTTGGCTGGTTAATTTTCGATAAAAAGTGGGCTGTTTTAGCCCGGTGTTTTTGGGGCTTTACGCCTATTTCAGTAAACTTGTCACAAACCGCTTGACTTATATATTTAACCCTATATTATGCCCGCTTGACAATGATAAATGAGTAGTTTTACTCAAAAAGGAGTGGTAAATGATTACCAAGCAACAAGCTCTTGATTATCATTTCAAGGGCAGACCGGGCAAGATCGAGGTCTCCTCGACCAAGCCCTGCGTGACTCAGCGCGACCTGTCTATGGCATATACTCCGGGCGTCGCCGAGCCGTGCAAAGAAATCCATAAGACACCATCCGATGTATATAAGTACACCGCCAAAGGGAATCTTGTGGCGGTCGTCTCAAACGGCACGGCGGTACTGGGGCTGGGCAATATTGGCGCAGCCGCCGGAAAACCCGTTATGGAAGGCAAAGGCGTCCTGTTTAAAAGATTCGCCGACGTCGACGTCTTCGATATCGAATTGAATACCGAAAACCCGGATGAGATTATCAAATGCTGTCAGCTTCTGGAGCCTACTTTCGGTGGCATCAACCTGGAAGACATCAAAGCGCCCGAGTGTTTCTATATCGAAGAGACTCTCAAGGCGTCGATGAACATCCCGGTCTTCCACGATGACCAGCATGGGACGGCTATTATTTCCGGTGCGGCACTTATAAACGCACTCGAAATAGTCAAGAAGGATATCGGCAAGATTCGCGTGGTTTTTTCGGGTGCCGGTGCCGCCGGTATCGCTTGCGCCAAGCTGTATATCTCGCTCGGCGTCAATCCCGCCAATATCATGATGGTCGATTCCAAAGGTGTCATGTACGAAGGGCGGGGTGATAAGTACAATAAGTACAAAGCCGAATTCGTCCGCAAGACCGACTGCAAGACCCTGGCCGATGCAATGAAGGACGCCGACGCTTTCGTCGGGGTATCCGTCGCCGATACGGTCACCAAAGACATGGTCAAGTCGATGGCGGCCGACCCGATCATCTTCGCCATGGCCAATCCCGATCCGGAAATCACGTACCCGGATGCGGTGTCGGTGCGCAAAGACATCATTATGGCCACCGGGCGTTCGGATTATCCCAACCAGGTTAATAATGTTCTCGGTTTTCCGTTTATATTCCGTGGTGCTCTGGATACGCACGCCAAAGCTATCAACGACGAAATGAAAATCGCGGCTGTCATGGCTCTGGCCAAACTTGCCAAACAAGACGTGCCCGAGGAAGTCGCCAAAGCATACGGCGTTGATCATTTCAAATTCGGGCGGGAGTATATTATCCCCAAGCCGTTCGATCAGAGAGTATTGATGTGGGAAGCGTCGGCGGTGGCCAAAGCTGCTATGGATACCGGCGTTGCCCGCCAGAACATTGACCTTGAAGAGTACAAGGAGATGTTGGAGCGACGGGTTAGTAAAGGCCGCATCTTCATGAACAAAATTTCCAGCAAAGCCAAGCGGGATCCCAAGAAAGTGGTCTTCCCCGAAGGCGAATCATCTCGTATTTTGCGCGCGGCGCACAGTGTCAAGCGTGATGGAATAGCTACCCCGATCGTTCTTGGCGACCCTGAAAAGATCAAGAAGGTAGCCCTGGAATTCGAAATTGACATTGACGGCCTGGAAATTATCAATCCTTTCAATTCTGACAAGCGTGAATCTTATGCCTCGGCCTATTATGAAAAACGCCACCGCCGGGGGATTACTGCGGCCGGCGCTGCGGCTCGCATGTTTGACCCGATCTATTTTGGGATGATGATGCTTGACCGGGGCGACTGCGACGCTCTCGTTTCCGGAGTTCAAAGCGATTATCCGACTACCATCCGGCCGGCCCTCGAGATCATTCCTCTAAACCCGGGAATTTCCCGTGTGTCCGGACTTTATGCCATGATCTCCAAGAACGAGTTGTATATGCTGGCCGACACGACGGTTAATGTCGATCCGACAGCGGAAGAGCTGGCCGAAATAGCCTACTGTTCGTCCAACGTGGCGCGCGCGTTCGATATCACTCCCAGAGTCGCCATGCTTTCATTTTCCAATTTCGGGTCCGCCAAGTATCCCGAGTCGGTCAAAGTGGCCAAGGCTACGGAGATTATCAAAGAGCGCGAGCCGGAATTGATGGTCGAAGGCGAAATGCAGGCGGATATGGCTCTTCTGCCGGAACTGACCAGGAAGTATTTCCCGTTCTCGAAATTGAAGGACAAGGCCAATATTTTCATATTCCCGGATTTGAATTCGGGCAATATTGCCTATAAGCTTCTGGAGCGTATGGGCGGCCTGACCGCGATTGGACCGATTCTTCTCGGTTTTTCCAAGGCGGTGCATGTGCTGCAGCGCTCGGCCGATGTCAATCAGATTGTCGATATGGTATCGGTGGCTGTGGTTGACGCCCAGCTTGACGAACGGAAGATGAACTAATATCCGGGTTTTTTATAAGGCCCCCGACAAGGTCGGGGGCTTTTTATTGTACCTTGCTATACAGCGCCGACTTGATTAAGATATATGGATGCTGGTTCTATCGGACAATACTGCCTGGGCCGATAATCTTGTCGGCCAGAAGCACGATTGGCAGGAAGTTGCCTCCTATCGCCTACCCCGAAATATAGAACCTATTGCCAAAAGAGTGTTTGGCAGTAATATAATTTTCGCCGGCGAAAACAAAAATATCCCGGAATGGAATGTATTATTGGCGGTCAAATCTGCCAGGGAATCCAATTATGATTCGCTAATGCAATTGGCACAGGACGGACAAGAACTGCCGGATGAACTGCTTTGTATGGCCGATGAGGGGTCTAATTTCCATGGTTTTAAAAAGCGTTCCTGGACGGCTGTATCAGGCAATATTCATCTGGTTGCTTACGTCAAACCCGCCAAAAGGCTCGACCATATCGGTGTTGGATTTACGGTCGCCGGAGTTGTTTCTGTCATTGACACAATAGATCGCTTATCGGGTATGGAACGACAAGCAGGGATAAAGTGGATCAACGATATCCTTCTCGACGGAGCCAAAGTCGGGGGAGTGCTGGCGGGGACACAGGTCGTCGGTGATATTGTCGAAGGCGCCGTTATCGGCATAGGTTTAAATGTCGAATGCACACCGGACGTTGCACCGGATTCATTTGTGCCGGAAGTTACATCGTTATTGGACCACCTTGAATCCAATTATAGCGTAAGTCAGGGAGAAGTTTTCCGTTCGCTCTCATCCAATTTACATAAATATATAAAGCTGTATCTCGACGGTGGGTACGATCGGATATTCGAGCAATACAAGGAGCGTTCGATGATATTGGGTCGACAGGTCAGTCTGCGTGTCGATCAGCGGGAGCCGGGAGCGGAAGAAATGATACGCGGGAAAGTCACCAAAATAGATTCGGATTTAAGACTATATTTTGAAGGTAGAAGCGGGCCGATATCGAACGGGCGTCTTACTATAGATATTTAATTTGACACCGCCGAAACGTAATATTATAATGATACATTGCGGTTTATGGATAAACACGACCCCAATAGTAATATAAAAATATCGCATTTTTGACTTTCCTGAAAATGCGACAAACCATCGGGAGAAGCACCATATGCATGAACTTTATCTCCTGACGACGTGCATTGCGGCCTTCATCTCCGTTTTCGTATTATTAACGGTATTGGCCACAATTATGCGCTTGATGCTGATAATATTTCCACAACGACAGAAGGGTCTGGATTCGACCCTTGTGGCCGTGATATCGACGGCGGCCCGGTCCGCCTACCCCGGAAGCGTGGTGACCAGGATAGAGGAGGAAAAATGATTCACACCAACAGTCCCAAAAAGATTCGCGTGATGTTCACTCCGTTTCGAGACGGGCTTCAGAGTTCTTTTGGTGGCAAGGTTCGCCTGCAGGATTTCCTCCCGGCGATGAAAGAGACGGCGAAGCTGGGAGTAAGGCATTTCGAATTCGGCGGTGGCGCCCGTTATCAGGCCCCGCTTTTTTATTTGAATGAAGATCCGTTCGAGACGATGAAAAAAATACGCGAGGCAGTCGGCCCCGATGTCGATCTTCAGATCCTGACCCGTTCGGTTTCCGGTGTGACTCTTACCACCCAATCGCTTCCGGCTCTTCGGCTGCAGGCCAAACTGATGAAAGAGTATGGTACGACCTGGGACAGAAATTTCGATTACATGAACGACGCGGACAATCTCATCAAAACCGGACAGCCGATTGTTGACGCCGGGATGCACCATCAGGTTTGTATCGCCATGATGGGTCTGCCGTTCCCCCCGACCTCCGAGCGGTTCGAGCGGCTGACCGAACTCCTCCAGCTCGCCGACCACCTGTGGTCCGGCAACCCGGAACCTTCCCGCGGCCCCTACACGACCTTGGAACAGCCGGTGAGCAGCCCGCCGCCGCTGCGCCGCCCGCGGATCCTGATTGGCGGCACCGGGGAGAAGCGCACCCTGCCGCTGGTCGCCCGCTACGGCGACGCCGCCAAGCTGTTCGACGTCCCCGACGGGGGCGTCACCGTGCGGCGCAAGCTCAACGCCCTGCACGCCGCGTGCGCGGCGGCAGGCCGGGACCCCGGCGAGATCGAGATCACCCTGAGCAGCAGGCTGGCGCCGAACGAGACCCCCGCGGCGTTCGCCGAC
>CAZMWI010000052.1:3368-17462 GCA_964569945.1 uncultured Ignavibacteriaceae bacterium | reverse complement strand
CATTTAGCAGCAAAATCATCCCATACATGAAGCCAATTTTCTTCGCGCAGTTCATCATCACTAACATCGGGAGTTAAAGAAGCACCATACTTTTTTGCATAAATCTTATATGCATTAATGAAATCCCGGACCGGGGCATAATACATGGCGCCAGCCCTTGCCAAATCAGGATCTTCACCCATTCTTATTCCCATATTGGTTCCAACTTTTCTCTCAATTACCATAGTCAGACCTTCTACCAATAATCTCGTTACTATAAAGACGCTGGTTCCAAATATGCCGACACGCCATAGTCCAACAGCTAATATAATAATCGAATAGAGACCATATCCAGTAAGCCTGCTGTAAATTGTAGAAATTATTTCCAAACCAGGGATGATGAAAATGTTGAATGATCGAAATAAGAAAAAACCAAAGGTAACACAAAATGTCAACACTCCGATTTGAAGGGGCGAAAGCTGAAGGAAAAAACAAATTAACCCAATAAGAAAACCAGCTGCACCATGCGTTTTATAAATACCTTGTGCTTTCTCGAGCACTTCAAATGCGCCTACATTCGGATATAAACGGGTAATTAGTGCAAAGGCGTGATTCAATGGCAAATAAATCGTAATCGCTCTAGGAGTTACTATTGGCGACGTTCTGCTAAATTCCATCATTTGTCCCCCATATACTCGGATTTTTGACCCCATCCGAAAACTATGATTAAATATAATATATATAGCTGTTCTCTTCAGTCAATAGTTTTGGTCCAGTCTGGTTTTAGATTTGACAATTCAATCTGGCCAAAAATCTATGTCTTTGTCCCCCCCAGAGACTTCTTGATTATTGGCCCCGCCTCTTGTATTTTTCGGGTCAAAAAAATGAAAGATATATCTTATTGAGCTGGACAAATCCATTCGCCGGACTGATACCGGAATTCCGAAATGACAGCGGCAAAAACCTGTTCCAAAACATTCTGTCGCTATCGTTCCTGCAGGTCTCCAACTATATCATTCCGCTGATTATACTGCCCTATCTGATCCGCGTCATCGGGGTCGAAAAGTATGGCCTGATCGTCTTCGCTCAGGCCGTGATGCAGTATTTTGTCATTCTGACCGACTACGGATTCAATCTTTCGGCGACAAGGGAAATCTCGGCCAGCCGTGACGAAATTACAAAAGTGTCTGAAATCTTCTGGTCGGTTTCGATTATCAAATTCGTGTTGACTCTTTTGGCTTTTGGTATATTGATTTTGCTGATATCTTTGACAACCAAATTCGGGGACAATACGATTCTTTACTATTACACTTTCGGCATTGTCATCGGCAACCTGCTTTTTCCCGTGTGGCTGTTTCAGGGTTTGGAGAAAATGAAGCACTCGACCGTTTTGTATCTCATCGGGAAAATATTTTATCTGATCACGTTGTTCGTGTTCGTCAGAGAAGCGTCGGACTATCTAAACGCGCCGCTTCTGTATTCGGCGGGCTTGGTGCTCTCAGGCCTGATCGCTTTGGTTATGATTTTTGCGAAATTCAGGCTACGGTTTGTTGCGCCGTCGTTTTCCACCATAAAATTCTATTTTAAAGACAGTACACAGTTCTTTCTTTCTCAGGTTTCGGTTTCGCTGTATACGACGCTCAATACGGTCGTGCTCGGTTTCTTCACGACCAACGAGATAGTCGGCTTTTACGCCGCAGCGGAGAAAATCTTTATCGCGATGCGTTCGGCGATGGCTCCGATCGCTCGGGCGGTATATCCATACATGACCAGCAAACGCAATCTAAGGCTTTTCAAGAAGATATATTACATTACCCTGATGTTTGCAGTGATTATCGGGGCGGGGATATTTTTAACCAGCGATACTATAGTACGAATCGCGTTCGGACCGGGGATGGAGCTATCGGCCTCGGTTCTGAGGATTTTCGCGATAGTCCTGCCGTTCACCGCGACGTCGATTTTGCTCGGGTTTCCGCTGTTAGCGGCGGTGGGATATAAAAAAGAAGTTAACCTGTTGTTGATAATAGCGTCGGCAATTCACGTGGCGCTTCTGGCGTTGATTATCCCGATAATCGATCCGGTCAAAGTGGCGCTGGTGTACCTGGTTACCGTAACCGCTGTCGATACGATGATTATAATGCAAATCAGAAAACACGGGTTGTGGCACGCCATTCCCGAGGTGGGCAAGTAAATGAAAACGCCTCCTTGTCTCTATATAATATTTCTGGCTGTGGATTGGAAGTTATTCAACCGCCGCGAGATGATCAAGGCGCTGGCCGAGACGGTAAAAAAGCACGGGAGCACTGTTATTGCGGTCAATCGCCCGCTTTGTCCGTTCACGACATTATTCACGAAGAGGGAACGTTTCAAAGGGCTGTTCGGCCCGGAGAAGTTTGAAAAGCTCGATGATAATCTGCTGCTGTTCAGCCCCAGATATTTTCTGCACGATCATATTACGGAAAAAATCGGATTCTTTGAGAAGCTGAATATAAAGAGACTGCAAAAGTCGTTCAGGGAATTATTCCAAGAGCTCAATATCGAAGAAAAACGTCCGGTTGTGTGGTACTATTATCCGCAACAGGGATACGTTTCGGAAATATTCCCCGACCGCTTTCTGATCTATGAATTGAAGGATGCCCTTGCAGACTTTCGGGGCCGCGAAAATCCGGGCATGGTGGCTCTGGAGAAAAAGCAAAAAGGACAAGTCGACCTTTTTCTTTCGGTCGTGCCGTATTTGTATGATAAACATTCTCCCGGGTATAAGAATTCATACCTGTTCGGAAACGGTCTGTCGCGTAAGACCTTTGAAGCCTTGAGACAAATTCCTGTCAGGTCGTGTTATGAAAGCGACCGGCCTCAAATCGGGTATACCGGTATGGTATCCGAACGTATCGCCTGGGATTTAATCAAAGATATCGCCCGTCAAAAACCCGGGTGGGATTTTATATTCCACGGTCTTATTGCCGATGTCAGCATTCCGGGGAGGTTTGATGACATTTCCAATATTAAATTCGCCGGTCTGTTCATGCAGGAAGAACTGCCGTCGATTATGGGAAAATTCGACATCGGCATTTTGCCCTATCTTGAAAACGATTTCTTCAGACACACTCATCCGCTTAAGTTTTTCGAATACATCGCCGCCGGTTTGCCGGTAGTTTCATCTCGTAACGATGAGCTTGGCAAATTCCCCGGCGAAATAATTCGGATTCCGGATTATAATGCATCAAGCTGGATTGCATCCATCGAGCAGCAGCTATCGGCCGATCGTAATGAACTAAAAAAGATCGGCCTTCAAACCGCCGGGCAGTTTGTCTGGGAAAATATGTGCGAGAAACTGGTCGAAAAAATTTCCGAATTATATTCCTGAGGTGATTGATTGTGCCAAAGATAATTAATCTTCGTCGTCATCGTCCGGCGTCGGGGCGATATCGGGGTCGCCGACTTTCATGCGCAGCGCGATCTGACCGTTCAATATAACATCGACGCGTCTAAGTTGCGGCATATCGGTGCCGTTTTCGACACCGGCCTCACGAGCCTGAGACTCACCGTAACCGAACAGGCGAAAAGTCCCGCCGTTGGCGTCATGGTTTTCTCGTGCAACGGGAATTGCCAGGCGTTCGCCGACAATGTCGAGAATTGTCTGACCAATAAACTGACTGCGCCGCATCGATAAAATATGGTTGTGGTATCGCGACCCGATCCGGCTGGTGAAGCCCTCGATACGAAGGTGGGAGTGAGGTGCCTGTAAGAACGCAAGATTTTTGGCCAGGCAGCAGCCGAGTCTGGTGCGACCGTCGGTGAGCGATCGGTCATCGTTCGGTTGTATAAATACCGGCTGATTGAATTCGAAACTGTTTTGAGAACTGTCGTTGACGCGGGCGTCCGCAGTACTGAGCGGATTAAGGTCGGACGAGTGCGTTTGATGGCCATAGTGTCGTCCGGGATGAAAAATGTACCCCTTGAAATATTTAAAATTGGCACCGGCCGCGACGTCGATATCGGGCACCCATCCCGAGGAGTCCTCCATTTCGACAATCAGGGGCGGGAGGGCTCCTGATCCGGAGAAAGTGATGGCGTTGCCTTCCCATTTCAGTTCCGCCGCGCCGAACGGAAATTTAAGCGCGGCCTCTGACGAAAATATTTCGAACCATCCGGGGAAATTCCCCCAACTCCATAAGCGGGTCGTGTGGAGCTTGAATTCGGTTCGATCTCCGGGAATTGGAAGTTCTATGTGCGAGTCGCCGATCTCTATACCAAACAACCCCATAATGCCGTCAAATGTGGCGGTCGCCGTATCGTTCACTCCGTCCAGCACCCAGTGATTGTCCCGTCTGATATAGCGCGTCATGCGAAGATGAAAAAGCCGTCCGCCGATCTTTATGGGCAGTGGGAGCTTGTCGGTGGATAGCTCACCGTACGTCATGGTGCAACGGTATTCATAGCGGTTGAGATGCTCAGGCAGTTCGGGCGGTCCGAACATCTGCCGAAATTCACGGAATCGTTCATATTCCCGCCTGCCGGTGTCCATCGTCTCGATGATATTATACAGCGCTTCTATAATCGTGTGTGGGTCTCTGTCGATCATAACGGTCGCTTTTTCCAGCGCGCTGAGGAGATAGGCCTTTATCAATGGAACCTGGTCCTCACGGAATGGAATACCGCAACGGCACCGTTCTAGCCGGTTGGTCATATCCAGACTCCCGCACTGACATCCGGGCTGCATCAGGGGAATTCGTCTTACTGAAATAATCTGGCCCATGAAATGGAGCAGGTTGGCGGCCGAGACCTGTCTTTCGATCCGGCTGCTGCCGTGCGGGATTTGTTTCACCCGGCGGGCAATAGTGTTGTTGACGAGATCGCGCAGGGCCCGTATCTGGTCAGAGCGCAGGGGTTGTTCCTCGGCGAGGCGAATCATGTCCATATTGTTGCTTCTGGCGTCTAGCACCCAGTCGGGAAGACGCGGTTCTTCGGCTCCGCGCATTGAGACTTTGGACAATTTCATGCTGTCGAATCTGATAGGTACGAGACCGGTCGACGTATACCGTCGATCAAGGTGAATATATGCGTTATAGCGGTTTCGGATTTCGAGGCGCCCAGGAATTGTCCGAAATCTTCGCCTGCGGCCGTCAGTATCGAATCTTACGGCGATACGTCCGCTGCCGTCGGCGTGCCCGTGGAAATCCCCCATAACGGCCGCATCGGTCTGCATAACCTCGACCCCCAGTACGGTCGCGGCAAAGACCGGATCGACCTGAAACCAGCCGTGGACATAATTCCCGACCTGATTTATCTGGGCGGTAAGTTGAGGGTAGCGCCCTGATTCGCGATCGGTCCAGCAGTTTTCGAAACGTCCGGTAAGATTCGGGACCTGATCATCCGGATTGGATTGCGGATCTTCAGTCATGTGACTTCGGCTGCACGAATTGAATTCGATTCTCTCACCCGAGCGTCCACGAAAGCGCGCGCCGATGCCGCGCATTTCGTCTGTGATTTCCACGTGCAGGGTTCGGTTGTTGCCGTTATATTCGTAGTCGACTTCGTACATTATCCTGAATCCGAATCGTCATCTTTACTTTCATCCGGCACGATTTGAAAATCGTACGGTCCGGGAGGTATATCGTCCAACCTGACTAGCCCGCTGTTATCGAGCTTTCCCTTTTTCTCTGAGCCGTCGGCGAGAATGATTTTGTATTTTTGCCCGCCCGCCGGCTGACCCTGATCGTCAAAGCCAATCAGCTCGATCCAGTCCTTGAAACGGAGCAACCCCGAGGCTTGATCCGATTTGCCGAATTCCTGGCCTTCGATGGTGATCGTGAAAAAATACTCAGGTGGATTATAGCTTTTGCCGTACTGCTGAAGCTCCTGCTCGGTTGAGATTTCATCGGTATCCTCGAAATATTGATACTCCCAATCGACATTGACCTTGCCGTTTTCGACGGTCGAAAGAATCTCAGTAATCAGGTCATGAGCACCGTCGCGATCGAATTCATAGATTTTGACGACGGCATCGGTGCCATCGGGGACGTTTTTCACCTTTGCCGAAAGCGTTACAAGTTCACCGCGCCGGGCGGTATCGGAATTCCATTTCATATCTGATACTTTGATTGGTAGAATGGCGTGTATCGGGTCCGATTCTCCCGAGAGGCCCTGCTTTGACAATTTTACTTCAAAATAAATTTGATCCCCGTCGTCGACGTCATCGGGGACCTCAAATTCGCCAACAGCCCGATTGGACATGATTTTTATTTCAAGGCTCCCCAAATTCTTTCCGTTGGTATTTCTTACCTTAATTTTGGCCGGAGAGCCATAGCCGACCAGACTGGTTCCGATTTCAAACGTGACTTTGCCGCCGGCTGGCGCGGTTCCGGAAACCCAGTTGGCGTAAAGCAGGTGTGAATCGAGTGTTACTTTGTGCTCGGCGTCGGTCGATTTGGAGACTTGCACGGACAATTAATCAATTTCCTTATTTGGTCGGTAAGATTTCAAGCTATCCCGGTCTTTTATTTTTCGAGGAATCCAAACGTATACCAAATTGGTACATTATTATGCCAGAAATACGGAATTGGCTTGATCGGCATTTGCCCAAAAGTTGGACCGATTATTTTTCAGACCACCGTTTCGGATGGATTTCTCCATCTTCTTTATATCAATTGACAGCGGTGATATTCCTTAGTAGATTCCGCCTGTCATGAATATGCCCAATAAACTGACCCTGACCAGGATTATTCTGGCCCCGGTGTTTATGACCTTCTTCCTGGCCGAAAATCCGTATAGCCGGATATTCGGCTGCCTGCTCTATTTTGTTGCGGCCCTTACTGATCTGGCGGACGGTCACTATGCTCGGAAATATGGTATCGTAACCGGTTTTGGCAAATTCATGGACCCGCTGGCCGACAAAATCCTGGTGGCATCGGCTTTTATCGCCCTCGTTTCGCTCCATTACGCCCGGGCCTGGATGGTTATGCTGATTGTATCGCGGGAATTCTTTGTCACGGGCCTTAGAATGCTGGCGGCCTATAAAGGAAGAGTCATTTCGCCGACTTTTCTGGCCAAGACCAAGACTATGATGCAGATGATTACGATTACGATTATCCTGCTGGTTATTACATTCGATGTGATCTTCCGCCAGTTCCCGAGCCCGCTGGCGGCCGTGCTCGATTTCAATCAGCAACTGACTTTCGATATCTTGATGGGCGCGACGACGTTTATCACCCTGTATACCGGGGTTGATTACATGATAAAATATTACGGCTTGATGAAAAGTTCGCTATAGATGAACGGCAAAGACGCTATTATAAAATTTCTGGCTACCGGCTTTTATTCAGGATGCAGTCCGACCGTCCCCGGTACGACCGGCACGGTCCCGGCCTGGCTGATCGCATATTTCCTTATTCGCGGCGATACAATGATTCTGGGCATTACGGCGGCGGTCATGACGCTGCTTTCTGTTGTGATCGCTACCATCGCCGAGGGCATTCTGGGGCACGATTCCAAAAAAATAGTCGTCGATGAATGGGCCGGGATGTTTATAACGCTTCTGTTCGTGCCCTACAGCCTGATCAATTACATCATAGCTTTCGTGGCTTTCCGCGGATTCGATGCCATTAAGATCTATCCCGCCGACAGAGCCGAACGACTTCCGAGGGGCTGGGGTGTGACCGCTGATGATGTCGTCGCGGGGATTCAGGCCAATATACTGACGTACCTTGTAATTTATATTTTAAATGTGCTATAAATTCGGAGTTTGTATAATTATTTAGTTATGGTAGTTGAACTTATATCAATAGGCGATGAAATTATAACCGGGCATACGGTCGATACCAATTCAGTCTATATTGCCCGGCGGCTGGCCGATATCGGCCTGTCGGTCCGCTATAAATCGGCCGTCGGCGATGACATGAAAAGCATGGAAGAAGTTTTCTATCAGGCCCTTAAACGCGCCGATCTTATTATCGCAACCGGAGGTTTGGGGCCGACCGACGATGATATCACCAAAAAAGTTATAGTCAGAGTTTTCAAGCGCAATCTGGTTTTTCACGAGGATATTCTTGAAGATATAAAAAACCGCTACGCCAAGCGCGGAATCAAGATGCCCTCGATCAATCAGAATCAAGCCCTTCTGCCTCAGGGGGCCAATTATCTGCCGAATAAGTTCGGCTCGGCGGTCGGAATAATGATTACCGAGGAAGGCAAAATCTTCGTCTCTTTGCCCGGAGTGCCGCGCGAAATGATGCAAATTATCGACGATGAACTCATCCCGCTGTTGCAGGCCCGCTCCAAGCAGGAGCAATTGAGCATTGTCAAGCTGCGGACGACCGGAATTTTTGAATCGGCCCTGGCGGAATTGATTGTGCCGGAACTGAAGCTGCCCGAATCGGTCAAACTGGCCTATCTGCCATCGTACAGCGGTGTTGATCTTCGGATAATATCGTCCGGCCCGACACGCGAAGTGGCCGATGAAAACGCTGAAAAGGTCGCATCGACGATACGCAAGACGGTTGGTAAATATATTTATGGTGAAGGCAATATTACTCTCGAAGCGGTTATCGGCAACCTGCTGAAAGAGCGCGAACAGACTCTTGCTACGGCTGAATCGTGCACGGCCGGCCTTTTGGCCGGACAGATCACATCGGTGCCGGGATCGTCGGCCTACTTCGATCGCGGCGCGATTACATATTCCAATAAATCAAAGACCGAGCTTCTAGGCGTCCCGCCTGAGATGATAGAAGAGTTCGGTGCCGTATCAAACCAAGTGGCCGAAACGATGGCCAAAGGGTTGATTATAAAATATGGTGTCGATTACGGGGTCGCCATCACCGGTATCGCCGGACCCGACGGGGGCACCGAGGAAAAGCCGGTTGGGACGGTGTTCATTGCGGTGGCTTCCAAGGAAATGGTTCATTCGCGGTTGTTTAATTTCGGCAGGGACCGGGAGATGAATCGGGGTCGGTCGGTTTATGCCGCGCTGGAGATGCTTCGCCGGACAATCCTGGAGATTTCCTGATGCGCCTGTTTATTGCGCTGCCTCTGCCGGAAAATATCGAAAATTTGCTTGGCCGAATTATCGACGACTTGAAGCCGCTATCGCGAGCAGTAAAATGGGTTAATTCCGACATCATTCACCTGACTGTTAAATTCCTCGGAGAGACAAAGCCGGAATTGGTCGAACCGATAAAAAAGGCGCTCGACCGGGTTGCACCGGATTTTTCGCCGATAGAATGTTCGATTGATCGTTTAGGGGCCTTCCCGAATTTGAAACGTCCCAGGGTTTTCTGGGCCGGACTGGCCGGTCAGAAGGAAATTCTCGAAAAGTTGGCCAGGCACGTCGATCTGGAAATGAACGCCCTGGGCTTTGAAAAGGAAAGCCGCTCTTTTAAAGCACATCTTACGCTGGGCCGGGTCAAACGCGACGACCCGATGTCCGAACTTTGCCAGGGGGTAGGAAATTATAAGCTGGTCCCTGAGCCGTTGACATTTGGCAAACTAATTCTTTTTAAATCAACTCTGACTCCGCGCGGGCCGATTTACGAGGTTCTTCACCGCGTGCCGCTGGGTGCGTAATTTACTGCAATAAGAGGCAATTTTTACTGACGGCGCCTGTCAGGGCCGTATTTTATTGTGTATTCGAAAAAGTGATAGTAAGTTTTAAATAATTTTAATAAAATAAATAATCGACCGGTAAGACGGATATTTGTAATTGAAATAAAAGGAGAGCGATATGAGCATTGAAACTCCCGACCGGAAAAAAGCGCTGGACAGCGCCCTTCATCAGATAGAAAAATCCTTCGGCAAGGGGGCCATAATGCGCCTCGGTGACGGTGTGGTTTTGCCGATCGAGATTATCCCGACCGGGTCGATCGGCCTGGATTACGCTCTCGGAGTAGGCGGGATACCGCGCGGACGAGTGGTGGAGATTTATGGGCCGGAAAGCTCCGGCAAAACGACGCTGGCCTTGCATTTTATTGCCGAAGCTCAAAAAACCGGCGGAATCGCGGCCTTTATCGACGCCGAGCACGCCCTCGACGCCAAGTATGCCAAGGCTTTGGGAGTAAGGGTCGATGACCTTTTGATCTCACAGCCGGATGCCGGGGAACAGGCACTCGACATTGCCGAGACGCTGGTGCGCTCCGGCGCAATAGATATAATCGTTATCGACTCGGTGGCGGCTTTGGTGCCACGCGCGGAAATCGAGGGTGAGATGGGCGATTCACACATGGGTCTTCAGGCGCGTTTGATGTCACAGGCAATGCGCAAGCTGACGGCGGTCATATCAAAATCCAAGACGGCCGTGGTCTTTATCAATCAGATCCGGATGAAAATCGGCGTCATGTTCGGAAATCCCGAAACAACGACCGGTGGCAACGCCCTGAAGTTCTATTCCACCATACGGCTCGACATTCGCAAAATCGCTACGATTAAAGATAAAGAAGAAGTGGTCGGCAGCCGGACGAGAGTAAGGGTCGTGAAGAACAAAGTCGCTCCGCCGTTCCGTGAGGCCGAATTCGATATTACTTATGGTTTGGGAATTTCCAAGACCGGAGAGATGCTCGATCTCGGTGAAAAATTCGACGTCGTTCAGAAATCGGGCGCGTGGTACAGTTACGGCAGCGATCGCCTGGGACAGGGCAGAGAAACCGCCAAGCGTTTTCTCGACGAGAACAAGGATATTTACGATGAAATCTCGACCAATCTGCGTGAGAAACTGGGATTCGCAACGCCCAAGCCGACACCCGAAGAAATCCCCGCAGAAAAGGCCAAAGCATAATTGCTTTACAGCTTGATTCATTACGTTCTGTCAGGTCCTGTTCCGGCACAGTCGGAATGAGACCTGACAGATTTTTCTGTAGCTATTCGTTCGAAAATTATTGAAATCGAGAAAGTCTATTTTATTGGCCTGATACTGCTCTTGAGTCCGTCGGGACCCATGAGCTCGGCGAATACTTTCAGCAGCTTTTGATCGTACTCCTCCGGCATCGAAAACATAACTTTCAGCGCCGGGAAGGTTTCGATGGCATGCTGATAGACACGCTTGGTAGTCATGGCGTCGAAAGTATCGACAATTGCGACGATGCGGCTGTACTCGTGCATGTCGCGCAAAGATATTCCGTGCGGGTAACCGCGGCCGGTGCCGCGCTCGTGATGCTGAAGCACAGGGTAGAGGGAAACCGATTCCAGCACGTCGGCTTTGGAGAGAATCTCGACACCCCACTGCGGATGTTTTTTCATGAGCTCGAATTCAACCGGTGAAAGGCCGGTCTTTTTATTCAGAATACGTTCAGAAATGCGCGACTTGCCGACGTCGTGCAGAAGCGCTCCCACGCCGAGATTGTACAGAAATTCTTCATCTTTGAAACCAACCTGCTGAGCCAGCGCGATCGCAAAAGTACAGACGTTAACCGAGTGGGTATACGTGTAGTAATCGAAAGAGCTGAGTCTTAAAAGATTGTGAAATGCTTCCTGTCCGCGCAGGATGTAGCTGACGGTATTGGTTACCAGCCCCTGCGAACGCTTGATATTTTCGCCGTATGTTGGATTGTCCAGCACGTCTTTCATGAGCGTTTTCGAGGTCTCGTAAAGGATCCCGGCGCGCTTTATTTCCGGGATGCTGTGGTCCTGCAGGATTACCCCCAGGTTTTTTTCGATATATTTCTGGTATTTGCCCTTGGCGTCTTCCTGAACATAAAGACGAGAGACGCTGTTTTCGCGGAGTTTTTCGAGAGTCGGCTCGGTAAACGGAAGGTCGGCCGAACGATAGAGAACCATCTCGCCGTTGATTTTTATATACAGGTCAAAATCCAGAACACTGTCGATACGCAAAGACTCCAGATATATGGGCAGAAATCTAAGCGTGGTTTTGTGCTGCGTATTGGTAGTCGCCATATTTATATCAATTTTTGATAACGTCCGTTTCTCTTATTATCGGCGGGTTGGCGGGAATAATTAAAAAAAACCCCCGGTGGGAGGAGTACCGGGGGCATCTGTAGGAGGGAGGAAGAGAGCCTGATCAAAAATCAGGCACCGTAATTTTTTATCTGCATCAGCACCGAATTCAAAGAATTCGTTATATTGGCCAAAACGCCCGAATATCGCTTCAGAAGCTCGCTGTATTGCCATCGCATTTTGAAGGCCGTCGGTGGGAAATCGAACAGGTCCAGCAGAGTCTTGCGATAGATTTCGTCGATGTAGCGAATAATGTAATATGGATATTCAGGGATATTTTCGTCGCTGACTTCGCCGCGGCTGAGGCGTCCGCGATAGGTCTCGACCTTCTCGAGGACGACCGTGCCGAAGCACCACGGCGTCATGATGATTCCGAAGTTGGTGCCGTCGATATAGAAGTTGCGGGCCGTCTTATGTACCAATCCGATTATGACTTCCTTGGCCTTGAGAAATGCCTTGGTTTCGGAATATTCGTCGGACGTCGCTTCCATCTTTCCGGCTATATCATCGAGTTCTTCCTGGCAGCGATCATAAACTTTCGCAAGAAAAGTATAATAATCGTCGAAATAGACTTTAATATTTTCAGAAAGCGTATAGATATAGAAGCCATCGGAGTCGTGATGAACCTTGGGTTCATTGACCGCCTCCAGGCGTTCTCTGGTAAATCCCCGCTGAAATTTGCCTTCTAACATGTCTGGCTCCTTCACTCATTAGCTCTTTCTAAGTTTTAACTTGAGCAAAGGGTGTGCCTTTAATTTTATAACAGGAAACGGGGGAGAAGCGTTGCTGGTCTTATTTAGTTATATTATTATGGCTCAACGATATACTGGTAACGAATAGCCTTGTTTCTTGTGTCGTGGGATGGCTTTCGCCGTCGTGCAAATTGGTGCGTCCTGATGCTGTTGATAAAATAAGTGAATTACGTTTCACAGTATTCGCGGGGACACAATTAGAATTTCACGATGGCTTTAGCAGGGATAATCCTGAAGCCTGATCGATACTTAAATTTCAGGTGGATTTTGTGTAATCCATTTTTTGCACACGGATTCTTATAACCCCGCATAAGGCTTGAAATTACTAAATAATTTGCATCAGGGGTCGATAAAAAAATTATCGAATTTAAAACAATGGCCGGATTGAGTTTCGACGAATTCGGTCTTAACCACGACCGCATGTGTGAAGGGAGGAAAAACTTAATGCCTCGCACAACCAAAACAAAGCGGACTACATCCCCCCGCCGGAAAACTACCAAGACTGCATCGTACAAAAAGTCTCCGGCCCGTAAGGCATCAACCCGCAAAACCACCGCTCGCAAGACGACGGCTCGCAAGCCCGTCCGCAGAGCGACCGCTCGCAAGACCACGGCTCGCAAGCCCGTCCGCAGAGCGACTGCTCGCAAAACCACCGCTCGTAAGACCACGGCTCGTAAGCCCGTCCGCAGAGCGACTGCTCGCAAAACCACCGCTCGTAAGACCACGGCTCGTAAGCCCGTCCGCAGAGCGACCACTCGTAAAACTACCGCTCGCAAGACTACGGCTCGCAGGCCGGTCCGCAGAGCGACTGCTCGCAAAACTACCGCTCGTAAGACCACGGCTCGCAAGCCGGTCCGCAGAGCCGCAGTTCGCAAGACGACGGCCCGCAAGGCCACGACACGCCGTACGACCGTGCGCAAGACCACCGCTCGCAAGACGGTAGTCCGCAAAAAAGCCACGGCTCGCAAACCCGTTCGCAAGACGAACACCCGCAAGACCACCTGGACGCGCAAAGCTACTCCGCGCAAGTCGGTTCGTAAAAACACGACCCGCAAATCCAAATGGTCGAAAAAGGCTAATCAGTACAATCAGTACCAGCAGCCGACTCGCCGGGCAAATTCGCGTCGCAAAGCCGCGAACAACAACCCGACGCGCAAGACGACTCGTCGTGTCGCCACTCGTCGTGTAACCCGTCAGACCACTCGTCGGGCCACCACGCGCCGCAACAACTGGCGCAATCGTTAAATCAGGACTTTTATAGTCACCTTAGCCCCGGTTTTTTTGAAAGCCGGGGCTTTTTTTATCTTAAAAAACTTTAAATTTTTTATTGACTTCATACGCACAATTTTTGTATTAATGCCTCGATTTTAGGTCGAGTGCGTCGAAGTGTGTCGCGCTTGTTAAGAGGGGATATTTTTTAGTT